>NZ_JAENSQ010000003.1:0-372311 GCF_016613125.1 Pseudomonas sp. MF6776 | reverse complement strand
TCAGGCCGGACGCGTAACTGGGAACCGATCGGCACCGTGTTGTTGAACCCGGATCGAGAGCAACAGAACGAGAAAATGGCGGCATAGTTAGACGGTTGACGCGACAACTACCTTGAAAAATGCCGATTGCGCCGATACAACTGGGCGGGAGCGGGGCGTTTGCCCCTTGCACCCCGGTGGACTAAGCTCACAATTCATAAGGGTTTCGGGCTCGCGCCCCTGTCGTACCTGCCCAGGACATGCTTTTGCCAATCCCCATTCACGATCCACATCAGGCTCCCGGCACGCTAAAGCGTCTGCCGCTGCGCAAAGCGGCGGTGCTGTTTATCGTTGCGGTGAGTTTGTGCCTGTTTGGTTTGCTGTACCTGCAACTTGAGCAGTCGCGGCGCCAGGATCTGGCGGTTGCGCAAATGGCCTCGAGCAACCTGACCCGGGCGATGGCACAGCAGGCAGAGGATACGTTTCTGGCGGCGGACCTGGTGCTGACCAGTCTGGTCGACTGGGTTCAGGACGACGGTTACGGTACGGCGCTAAAACCGCGCTTGCAGAAAACGTTCTCCCGACGGGTGCAGCAGCTGGAGCAGTTGCACGGCATGTTTCTGTTCGACGACCAAGGGCACTGGGTCGTTACCTCATTCCCTGATCTGCCCCATGGCAACAGCGTGGCTGATCGCGAATATTTCAAGTTTCATCAGCAGAACGTCTCGGCGGTAGCGCATATCGGCCCGGCGATTCGCAGCCGCGAGAACGGCGAATGGATCATCCCGATCTCCAAACGCGTCAACGATCGTGCCGGCAACTTTCAGGGTGTGTTGCTGGCCGGGATCAAAATGTCGTATTTCGAGCAGTTCTTTAAAAGCTTCAGCCTCGATGAAAACGGGATCATGTTTATCGGCCTGACTGATGGCACTTTGCTCGCCCGCCGGCCGTACGATGAATCCCTGATTGGCACTTCACTGGCCAAAGGCGAAATTTATCAGTCGCTGTTGCCCAATGCCTCTGCCGGAACGGCGATGTTCAAATCGGTCGTCGATGGTGTCACCCGTTTGTACGGCTACCGGCAACTGTCGGCGTATCCGCTGGTGGTGTCGGCCGCGACTTCGCGAGACACGATTCTCAAGGGTTGGTATGAACGCGCGTTTCAGTCCAGCGTGATTGTGGCGTTGGTGATGCTGGGTATCGGTTTGTTCGGCTGGGTGTTTATCCATCAGGTGCGCGACGGCGAGCGGATCGAGAAAAACCTGCGCAAGGCGCAACGGGCGCTGGAGCAGATCGCCACTCACGACAGCCTCACCGGGCTGGCCAATCGGCGCCTGTTCGAGCGATCGCTGGAGATCGAGTTTGCCCGTGGTGCGCGGCAGGTCAGTCCGGTCAGCCTGATCATGCTCGATATCGATTTCTTCAAGCGTTACAACGACGCTTATGGGCATGTGGCGGGGGATCATTGCCTGACGCAAGTGGCCCAGGTGCTTAAGAACTGCTGCCAGCGCAAGTCCGATCTGGTCGTGCGTTACGGGGGCGAGGAGTTCGCGGTTTTATTGCCCGACACAGACATCAATGGCGCATTGGCGATTGCCGGGCAGATTCGCCGCAGCGTGATCGACAAACGCATCACCCACAGTGGTTCGCCCACCGGTTATCTGACAGTCAGTTTGGGCTGCTACTCGTTTGTCCCCAGCGGCAATGACAGCATTGAAGTGTTTATCCAGCGCGCGGATGCGGCGTTGTATCAGGCCAAAAATGCCGGGCGCAATCGGGCGGCGGTGCTGTCTACGGATGACGGCACCGGTGAGCTGATGCGCTACGACCGCTGACACAAAGACCACCACAAAAACCTGTGGGAGCTGGCTTGCCAGCGATAGCGGTCTGTCAGCTTGAGAAGAGGCTGACTGTAGTGACGCCATCGCTGGCAAGCCAGCTCCCACAGGTTTTTTCAGCGAGCACAGATTGTGTGAATGTCTAGAGAGCACGTGGAAAGATTTTTACCACGGATGGCTCTTGTTCGTTCAGCCACCCGTGCCACCGCCCGCACCGCCGGTACCACCACCCGCCGAACCGGTGCCACCACCAGCACCGGAGCCCGATCCGGTGGCGCCGCCATTGGTGCCGGTGCCGTCGGCACCGTTACCGCCCGATGGCGCGCCCGGCGTGTTGTCCGGTGGCATGGTCGAGCCGCTGGTGGAACCCGATTTGGTGCCCGTTGCATCGACGCCGTCGTTGGCAGCGAAGCTGGCAGCCGATGCCGTGGCCAGCAGGCCAGCGAGCAGTAACGAGGTAAGTTTGCGCGTCATCATGGTACGTCTCCAAAGAGGGGATTTACCTGATATTGGTCTGAGGCCCCCAACGCTTTGTGCCGTCCGAGTGACGAGCGGTCGATGGAGTGGCCTACTGTTCTTCAGGAATATTGGCTATTTGCCGAGCGCTGCACCGGGGCTAACGTAGCCACACATTCACTTGCCCCGGAAAACCACCATGCAACCTCGTATCGATTTCTACACTGCTTCCCCGGACGCCCTGAAAGCGATGATCGCCCTGGAAACCGCCGTCTCAAAGCTGCCGCTGGAAAAAACCCTGATCGAACTGGTCAAGCTGCGCGCCTCGCAAATCAACGGCTGCGCTTTCTGTATCGACATGCACACCGCCGATGCAATCAAGGGTGGCGAAACTCCACGGCGCCTGTTCGCGGTGACCGCATGGCGTGAAGCGCCATTCTTCAGTGACCGTGAGCGCGCCGCGCTGCTGTGGACCGAATCGCTGACCCAGCTGAGCCTGACCCACGCGCCGGACGAAGACTACGACGTCGTTGCCGCGCAGTTTTCGCCCAAGGAAATGGTCGACCTGAGCGTCGCGATCAGCACCATCAACAGCTGGAACCGCTTGGCGGTAGGCTTCCGCAAAACGCCTCAGGCCTGAGGCCACATCACAATTTGCGTGGTGGCGTGCGACGGTCTTCAAATGTTTATTTGAGCCACTGGCCGGGTGTGCTGCCGGTCATGGCTTTGAAGAACGCGATGAACGCGCTGTCACTGGCGAAGCCCAGTTCGAAGCTGCAATAACTGAGGCTGCGTCCGGTGGCGAGCAACTCCATGGCGCGCATCAACCGCCATTGCTGGCGCCACTGCTGATAACTCATGCCGGTCTCGCGCTGGAAGATTCGGCCGATGGTGCGGCTGCTGGCGCCGATCTGGCGTTCCAGCACCTGCAGTTCCGGCGGCAATTGTTCCGGTGTTGCGAGCAGTGGCCGCAAACGCTTGTCCCGTGGCAACGGCAACAACATCGGTTGTTGTGCCGCTTCAACAATTTCGCTCAGGCACAAGCCAAGTAGATGGGCGAATTTGCCCTGTTGCCAATCAGTGTCGAAATCCGCCGTGGCCATGGGCTCCAGCACGGCGCGCAGCAGAGGGCTGACTTCGATAACGCAGACCTGTTGCGGCAGCTCGCGGCACAGTTCCGGGATCAGGTAAATAGAGCGGTAATCGACGCTTTGCTGCATCACCGCGCGATGGCTCACCCCCGCCGGAATCCACGCCGCGCGCGACGGTGGCAGCAGACACAATTGTTGCGCGAGGGTGATGCGCGTGCAGCCCTGGCGGGTGTACAGCAGTTGCCCGTGCAGATGCTGATGTTGTCCGGAATCGTGATCACCCAGTATTGCTGCGATGCCGATCACCGGCGCCGAGTAATGGTTTGCATCAAAGAGGGTGTGGGCGTCGATCCAGGCCATGGGTTGTCCGATTTGCGCGATAAATTGGCAGGATTGGGATAATACGCCAGCCAGCAGTTCTTAAACTCCCCGACGGTTTACTCGAGGAGTCATAAACAATGAACAACAGAAATCTGTTACCGCTGGCGATAGCGTTGCTGATGTTTCCGCAGATTGCGCAGACCCTGTACAGCCCGGCGCTGGGGGATATCGGTCGGGTGTTTAAAGTCAGTCCTGAGGCGGCAGCGCAGACTTTGTCGGTTTACTTTCTCGCCTTTGCCGTGGGCGTGGTGGTGTGGGGGCGATTGTGTGATCGCATCGGCCGGCGTCCGGTCATGCTTGTGGGGTTGGCGATCTACGCGGTCGCCACGGTTATCGCGCTGCGGGTCAGCAGTTTCAACGGTCTGCTGCTGGCGCAGGGTTTGGCGGCATTCGGCGCGGCGGTGGGCTCAGTGGTCACGCAAACTTTGCTGCGTGACCGTTTCAAAGGCGCAGAACTGGCGCAGGTGTTTTCCCAGGTGGGCATCGCGTTGGCGGCCAGTCCGGCGATCGGTTTGTTCAGCGGTGCCAGTCTGGTCGAAGCATTCGGCTATCGCGGCGTGCTGATTGCGCTGGTTTTAATCGCTGCGACGCTGTGGTTCTGGAGTTGCTACGCCTTGCCGGAAACCCGCCCTCAGCAAACGCCCCACGTTTGTGTGTGGGAAACCCTCGCTCGCATGCTGCGCGACTTGGGCGTCTGGCGCTCGGCGTTATGGATTGCTGCGTTCAATGTGGCGCTGTTCAGTTATTACAGCCTTGGCCCGTTCATTTTTCAGCGTCTGAATCTGGACGCAACATGGTTCGGCTACAGCGGCGTGATCCTCGCGCTGGGCTCAGGTTTTGGCGCATGGGCCAACAGGCGTTTGTTGCAGGCAGGGTGTGCCGCGATGCAGTTGATCCGGCTCGCCGCCGTCACCGGTTTGCTCGGTGGCATTGGCGTCTGGTGGCTGCAGGACAGCGGCGCGTTTGTGCTGCCGATGCTGCTGATCGTGCTGGCGTTCGGCATGGCAATCCCCAATATTCTTGGCCTGGCGCTGGTCAATTACTCGGATCGTCTCGGCACTGCCGGAGCTTTGTTGGGACTGATTTATTACCTGCTGATCGGCGCGGGCATGATGCTCGCCGGGTGGTCTCAGGCCCTCGGGGAAACCCTGATAGCCTGCAGTGCCGTGGCGTTGCTGCTAACAATAAGAGCAACAAAAGCAATTGTTTAAGAAATGTAAGCGCTGTAGGAAGCGTCTTGCATTTGTGTAGGAGGGCTCCGACTATCACGATCATTGATGATGTGGCATTACGCCATTCAATGATCGCAAGGATGTTGCGTGCCGTATTCGATTCGCGCTGTTTTTCCTCGTTATGTCACGGGTTGGCCGCTGTGGTCGGTCGTTGTGTTGAGCGTGGTTGCGTCCTCGCTTGAAGCGGCCGAACCTGTCGCACCGGGCCAGGAAGTGCTGCGCCAGCAGCAACAGCAACAGCGCGATTTGCAACAGCTGCAACTTGAGCAAAGAAAACGTCAGTTGGAGCGCGGCGCGTTCGGCCCGGCGCCGGTCACTCCGGCGATTCCCCAAACCGTTACTCCCGATGAGCGCTGCTGGCCGTTGAGCGGCACGCGCATCGGCGGCGTCACGCTGATCGACAGCGACAAACTCAATGCCCGCATCAAGCCGCTGCTCGCGCCGTGCATGGGCGTCGGCCAGATCAATCATCTGCTGGCGACCATCACCGCGATTTACGTCGAGAAGGGCTACATCGCCAGCCGTCCCTACCTGGTGAGTGCACCGGCGGCGGGGCAGTCGCTGGACATCCGGATTGACGAAGGCTACATCGAGTCCATCGAACTGGCCGATCAAAGCCTGCCGGTTTCCCTCGGTGGTGCGTTCCCGGGCATGCTCGGTGGGCCGTTGAACCTGCGCGATCTGGAGCAGGGGCTGGATCAGTTGAACCGCTTGCGCTCGGTTGACCTCACCGCCGACATCGCCCCCGGCAGCCAGCCCGGCGCCTCACGGATCATCCTGCGCTCGCGCACCACCGGGCACTCGCGCTGGGCCTTGAATGCAGGGATCGACAACCTCGGCAGCGCCAGCACCGGGCGCGACCGCGATACCCTCAGTCTGAGCCTCGACAGTCCGCTGGAACTCAACGACCTGTTGAGCCTCAGCGCCAGTGACACGTTGAATCAGGGCGACCGCTATAGCCGCAACGCCAGCCTGTATTACGCGATCCCCTACGGCTACTGGACCTTCAGCGTGTTCGCCAGCCACGCCGAATACCGCGCGCCGTTCAAATTGCCGAGCACGACTTTTCACAGCACCGGCATCACTGACCAGGTCAGCCTGCGCGCCGACCGCGTGTTGTGGCGCGACCAGAGCCGCCAGCTCAGCGCCAATCTGCAACTGGCGCACAAGGACGTCGACAGTTATCTGCAACATGTCCGTCTGGGCATCCAGAGCCCGACCCTGACCGTGGCCGAAGCCGGGCTCAATCTGTTCTGGCTCGACCGCGCGGTGTGGAATCTCGACGTCAATTACGCACAAGGCCTGCGCTGGTTCGGTGCCGATGACGATTCCCGACAGGCGATCAACAACCTGCCGAAGGCACAGTTTCGCAAGTACCGCGCCGGCCTCAGTCAATGGCGCAATGGCCAGTTCGGCGCGCAAGTCTGGCAATGGCAGAGCCAACTCAATTTGCAGTACAGCCCTGATCCGCTGCCAGCCATCGAGCAACTGCTGGGTACCGACGATTCGGCGGTGCGCGGTTATCGCGTCAGCAGTGCCTCCGGTGCCAGCGGTGCGATCTGGCGCAACACCTTGCGCCTGCCGCTGCGCAGCGAATGGCCGGTGCAGATGACCCCGCGTGTCGGCCTCGACCACGGCTGGATAAAGGCCGATCACGGCGCTCAGGGTCAACGCCTGAGCGGCGCCAGTGTCGGCCTGAATCTGGGCTGGAAGAACCTGCAAGTGGACGTCGATTACCAACGCGCCCTCAACACCCCAAACGGACTGCAACACGAGCCCGAAACCTGGCTGATGCGGGTCGGGGTGCAGATATGACTGATACGAACAATGCAGTGAACAAACAGCCGTCGGATCTGAGCGCGACAGCCACGGCCAACACCAAAACGCGCGACGTGATGCCGTACTTACATGGAGACGTTCTTATGCCAGCACCTACCTTTGCATTTCATCTTTCCCCACGGGGCAAATTGCGTTGGGCGATCGCCAGTCTGTTCTTCGCCGTGCACCTGCCGAGCGCTTTGGCCGGTGGTGTAGTCGTCGCTCCCGGACCGGGCGGCACCGCGCAATTGCAGACTCAGGGCGGTGTGCCCATGGTCAATATCGTCGCGCCTAACGGCTCGGGCCTGTCGCACAATCAGTTCCTCGACTACAACGTCGACCGCCAGGGTCTGGTGCTGAACAACGCCTTGCAGGCCGGGCAATCGCAACTCGCCGGGCAACTGGCGGCCAACCCGCAACTGCAAGGGCAAGCGGCGAGCGTGATCCTCAACGAAGTGATCAGCCGCAACCCGTCGGCCATCAACGGCGCACAGGAAATCTTCGGTCGCGCCGCCGATTATGTGCTGGCCAACCCCAACGGCATTTCGGTGAATGGCGGCAGTTTCATCAACACGCCGAACGCCAATCTGGTGGTCGGTCGCCCGGAGTTGAACGACGGCAAACTGCAAGCCCTGAACACCCGCGACGCCAGCGGCCAGTTGCATATTCAGAACGGCGGCCTGCGTAACGGCGAGGGCTCGATCAACCTGATTGCCCCGCGTATCGACAGCCAGGGCGCGCTCACTGCCCGCGATCAACTCAACCTCACCGTTGGCCGCAATCAGGTCGATTTCGCCAGCGGCCAGGTGAAGACTGTGGACCCGGCAGGCAACACCACCGATCAACGCATCGACGCCAGCCTGTTCGGGGCGATGCAAGCCGGACGCATCAACATCGTCAGCACCGCTGAAGGCGCTGGCGTGCGAGTTGGCGCGGTACAAGTGGCCGGGCGCGATGGCGTGCAGATTCGTTCTGCCGGCGACCTCAGTGTCAGCGGCGATGCAGTGACGAACAGTCTCGACGTGACGCGCGCGGGTATCCGCAGCAGCCAGGGCGATGTCGGCCTGCACAGCGGCAAGGACCTGACATTGGCCGCCACCGATGTCAGTGGTCGTGACGTTAGCGTCGATGCCAAGCGCAATCTGACCCTGAGTACAGTCGAAAGCCGCAAGCTCCAGGAAAAGCGCGAAAACTGGAGTAACAGCACCATCGGCATCACGTGGGAAACCTACGACCGTACCCAAACTGACAGCGAGTCGCGTCAGCACGGCAGCCAGATTATCGCCAGCCGTGACGCGACATTGTCGTCCGGCAAAGACACTCAACTGAACGCTGCAAAAGTCGAAGCGGCGAAGAATCTCAGCGTGCAAAGTGGCGGTGATCTGCGTCTGACTGCCGCCACCGAAAGCCACACCCAGGCCGATCAGGGCAATCACCGCAAACACTTGTGGAAAGCCAACTGGAACACCAGCAGCGAAGAGCAGCGCAGTGTCACCAGCCAGTTGAAGGCTGGCAATATCGCCCTGCAAACCGCAGCGCTGTTGCGTTCCGAAGGTGCCGAGTTGAACAGTTCGGGCGACCTGCAACTGGCCGGCAAACAGGTGGAAATCACCACGGCCACACGCACCGATCGCAGCAACGACAATCGCTATTCCGGCGATCTGGTGGGCGGTGGTTTCTTTGGCAAAACCGGTGATGCCGACAAAGGCCAGACCCAGCATCAGGGCAGCAAGGTCAATGCGGCGGGCAAACTGATCGTCAAGGCTGACGACGTACGCATCAGCGGCAGCCAGGTCCGTGGCGGCACCGACGCAAGCGTGATCAGCGACAAGGGTTCGCTGATCGTCGACGGCGTGCAAGACACCTCGCACAGCAACAATCATGACAAGGACAGCAAGTTCTTCGGCATCAGCAAGGACGAGTCGCGCCAGAACGCCAAGGACAGCACCACGGTGCGCAGCGAACTGGTGTCCGACAGCAACCTCAAGCTCAAAAGCGCCAAAGATATCGAAGTGGCCGGTTCGACCGTCAAGGCGGGCGGCGCGTTGACGGCGGATGCGGCGGGGGATGTGAACGTGCACTCCGCGCAGAACAGCCACGACAGCAGCGCCACGACTGAAACCCGTGGCTTCGATGCCTACGCCAAAGAGCAGACGCCAGAGCAATATCGCGCCGGGATTCATTACGAAGACAAGCAACAAACCGTGACCCGTAACGACGTGACCCAGCAAGGTTCCAGCCTCAGCGGCGGTAGCGTGCAAGTGAAGGCGGGCGGCGACGTGACCCTCAAGGGCGCGGACGTTAAATCCACCGCGGGCGACACGACGTTGAGCGGTAAAAACGTGTCGTTGCTGGCCGAGCAGGACAGTCACAAAACCTCCACCGACCAGTCCAGCACCGGCGGCGGTTTCTATTACACCGGCGGCCTCGATCGCGCCGGCAGTGGCATCGACTTCGCCCACAGCACCTCGCAGGACACCAGCAGCAAAACCACTGCGCAAACCACCAGCGTGCAGAGCAACGGTAGCCTGACGATCAACGCCGGCAAGCTCGCCACCGAAGGCGCGCAAGTGAAGGCTGGCAACGGTTTGAACATCGCGGCCAACGAAGTCGATAACCGCGCGGCCAGCAACACCGAAAGCAGCACCCATAACCAGAGCAACTGGTCGGCGGACATCGGTGCCAACGTCGAGTACAAAGACATCGCCCGGCCTATCGCTGGTGCGGTTAAAGATGTGCTGAACGCCAAGGTGCCGGACAAGGATGCACTGGCCAATCTCGGCCAGCCGAACGTCGGTATCGACGTCGCGGTCGGTCACGGCAGCGCCGAGAAAACCGAGCAAGCCAGCAACGCTGTGGTCAGTCGTTTTGACGGCGGCACTGTCGACGTGAACGTCGCCGGAACGCTGCACGACCAAGGCACGCAGTACAACGCCAGCGCCGGTAAAGTGAACATCAGCGCCGACAAACTGGTTGCCGATGCCGCGAGCAATACCCACGCCAGTACCGACAGTTCGGTGGATGCCAAAGTCGACGTGCGGGTCTACACCAAAACCGGCGAAGACGTGAATGTCGCCGGTAGCGGCGCGGGAGGCAGCAGCCAGTCGAGCAAGGACAGTTCCACGGCGGTGGTCGGCGCTTATGCCGGCAGCCAGGGTGTGAACATCAAGGTTGGTGGTGACGCGCAGTTCGAAGGCAGCCGTTTCGACGGCGGGCAGGGCGGCGTGAACATCAAGACCGACGGCGATCTTGCGCTCAATCAGGCCAACGATCGCCAGAACAGCAGTGATGCCAGTCTGCGCGGCAATGGCTCGCTGACGGTCGGCACCTTGCCGGGCAGCGATGGCACCAACGTCGATCTCGGCGCCGGGTTCCAGCTCGACCACACCGGCAAGCAGACCTCTGACACTCAGGCCCATGTCGCAAGCATCACCGGCAACGGCCCGGTACAACTGAGCAGCGGCGGCAATCAGGTCCAGCAAGGCACCACAATCGACAGCGCTGGCGCCATCGATCTGCATGCTGACGGCAAACTCGATCTGCAAGCAGCCACCGACACTCACACTGCCACCGGCAGCAATCTCGGCGGCGGCTTGAAGGGCGGCGGCAGCAAATCCAGCAGCGAGAAGAGCCGCGATCAGGGCGGCAATCTCAGTGGCAACTTCAACATTGGTCGGGTCAATGAGCACTCACAAACACTGACCGGTGGCCAAATCACCAGCCAGAGCGGGATCGCCCTGAGCGGTGACGCTGTTCACCTGCAAGGCACGCAAGTCAGTGCACCAAACGTCAACGTCGATGCACAGAAGGGCGGCTACGTTCAGGAGTCGGCACAGTCCACTGAAAGCCGTAACAACTGGAACGTCGCACTGAATGCTGGCGGCAACCTGAGCAGCAAGAAACCGACAGCCGCCGATGAGAAGGCCAGCAGCGATCACGGCTTCAATGCCGAGGCCAAGGTTGGCGTGGATTACCTGCAGAGCACCACGCAGCAGAACAGCCAGATCAAGGCTGACAGTGTGGTGTTGAACAGCGCAGGTGATGCAGAGTTGGCTGGCGCGCGAATCGATGCGAAGACTGTCAGCGGGAATATCGCCGGTGATCTGGCAGTCGACAGCCGTCAAGACTCGAAGACAAGCGCCAAGGTTGACGTGGATCTGGGCCTGACCGCCAAGAAGAACCCACCGAACGACAAGGAAAAACTCGCCGGCACCGACTACAAACCGACGCTGAAAGCGCAGGGCGAATACGCGCGAAAGAACAGCGTCGCGCAGGCGTCCGGCATCAGCGCCAGTCAAGGTGTAAAGCTGAATGTAGGCGGCGCGACACAACTGACCGGCGCGCGCATTTCGGCGAGTGACGGCAAGGTTGATCTGGGTGGTTCGAAGGTCAGCAGCACCGACCTGAACAATCGCGATTACGGCATCAAGGCTGGCCTGGATCTGCCACAAAAAACCGAGGAAAACGCGCCGAAGGTGTCGTTTGAGAACGGTGATCTGAAAGTCGGTCCTGTCACTTTGAGCGGGCATCTCGATACCCAAACCCTGCAGGCCGGAATCGACGAAAAAGGCTGATCCCGATAGTCCCGTGTAGGAGCTGCCGCAGGCTGCGATCTTTTGATCTTGCAAAACCAGGATCAAAAGATCGCAGCGTGCCGCAGCTCCTACAGGGGGATTTGCTTATGATCGGAATGATTTGCCGGTATTAATAGTAACCATTACTATTCGCGCTCATTTCCTCAGCACACCACCCATACCCCCATGCGTCCCCGCAGACCCGGCTTTTTCGAGCATTACGAAGAGTTGATCGGCACCTGGACTCGTCGCCTGCGCAATCGCGCGCAGGCCGAGGATCTGGCGCACGACACCTTTGTGCGTGTGCTTGAATCCGATTCGGCAGAGGTGCAGCAACCCCGGGCGTATTTGCACCAGACCGCGCGCAATATCGCGGTTGATGGCTATCGGCGGGAAGATCGGCGCGGCGCCATGGAGTCGGAGGCGATCGATCACAGTGCGTCGTCATCCGGCGACCCGGAGCATTACATGCATGCGATCCAGTTGGCTGACTCCATCGAACGGGCGCTCGCGGAGCTGCCAGTCAATTGCCGGAAGATTTTTGTCTGGCAGAAGATCGAAGGCCTGACCCAGGCGGAAATCGCAGAACGCCTGGGGCTGTCCAAGAACATGGTCGAAAAGTATATGATCCGCACCCTGCGGCATCTGCGTGATCGACTGGACGGGTTGCAGTCATGAGCAGCAACTTTTCATCCCCGGCCAAACAGGACATTCCATGATGGATACTCGTGATTGCGCGTGCGGGCAAACGACGGTGCGCGATGACGCGGCTCGCTGGTTTGTGCGTTTGCAGGAGCCGGCCGTCAGTGCCGACGAGCAGCAGCGCTTTGACGCCTGGCTGAATCAACATCCGCAACACCGTGATGAATTCCAGCTGCTGCAAGGGCTGTGGACGGCGGCTGACCTGCTGCCGGCGCCACGCCTCAAAGCCCTCGCTGAAACCCCACCGGCGCGCCGTGAGCGGCGTCCGCTGCTGCGTTATGCGGTGGCCGCCAGTGTGCTGGCGGTGGCGCTTGGACTGGGGCTGTTCAGCGGCCTCAATCACCCCGGCAGCTACAGCGCCGAGTTTTCTACCGTGCCCGGTGAGCGCAAGCATGTCGCATTGCCGGACGGCTCGGTGATCGACCTCAACAGCCGCAGTCGCTTGCAGGTGCATTATGAAAAGGATCGCCGGCTCATCGAGTTGAGTGAAGGCGAGGCGATGTTCAGCGTCGAGCACGACGCCTCGCGACCGTTTGTAGTCGAGGCCGGCAGCGGCAAGGTCACGGTCACCGGCACGCGCTTCGATGTGCGCCGCGACGTGACGCAGACACGGGTGGCGGTGGAGCAGGGCACGGTGAAGGTCCAGGGACACGATGCGCCGGACAACGAATTTATCAACCTGACCGCCGGCCTCGGCACCCACGTCGATGCGCAAGGCAAAGTCGCGGCAGCCTACGCGGTCAACCCGGCGGAGCTGACGGCGTGGCGCAGTGGCAAACTGGTGTTCAACAACGCCCGCCTCAGTGAAGTAGCCGCTGAAGTGTCGCGTTATCGCGAGCAACCGCTGACCGTCGGCAACCCCGGCGTGGCCAATCTGCGCCTCACCAGTGTGTTCAAATCCGACAACACCGACGCCTTGCTCAAGGCCTTGCCGAACATTCTGCCGGTGGCCATTCGCACTCTCGCGGATGGCAGCCAGGAAATAATTTCAAAATAACATTCAGGTTTTTTTCGAGTTCATCGTCTTCCTGTTCAACTGCAACTGGTTTGCATTAACAGCCGCACACTCTTGCGATCCACAGGACTACGTTCGACGTGAAAACCATCACTGCCAACAACAAAAAATCTCCTTGGTTGCCGCTGGCCCTCGCGCTGGCGGTCAACGCTGCCGTGCCTTTGGCGTTCGCTGCTGAAGCTATTCATATTCGCGCGCAGCCGCTGGGTCAGGCCTTGAGTGAACTGGGCCAGCAAACTTCGCTGCAAGTGTTTTTCAGCCCGGACCTGGTCGCCGGCAAACAAGCCCCGGCCGTCGACGGTGATCTCTCGCCAGAGCAGGCGCTGCGCCAATTGCTGCAAGGCAGCGGTCTGGATTATCAGATCAACGAAGGCTCGGTGACGCTGGCGCCCGCCGCGACTTCCACCGCCACCAGCGGCCCGCTGGAACTGGGCGTGACCGATATCAAAGTGGTCGGCGACTGGCTCGGCGATGCGAATGCGGCCGTGGTGCAAAACCACCCCGGCGCGCGGACGGTGATTCGCCGCGAAGCGATGGTCGAGCAGGGCGCGATGAACGTCAGCGACGTGCTCAAACGCGTGCCCGGCGTGCAGGTGCAGGACTCCAACGGTACCGGCGGCAGCGACATTGCTCTGAACGTTGGCGTGCGCGGTCTGACGTCGCGTCTGTCGCCACGCTCCACCGTGCTGATCGACGGCGTACCGGCAGCGTTCGCGCCGTACGGTCAACCACAACTGTCGATGGCGCCGATCTCGTCGGGCAACCTCGACAGTATCGACGTGGTGCGTGGTGCCGGTTCCGTGCGTTATGGGCCGCAAAACGTCGGTGGCGTGATCAACTTCGTCACTCGCGCAATCCCGGAAAAAACCACTGGCGAGATCGGCACCACGCTGGAAACCACCCAGTATGGTGGATGGAAGCACATCGACACGGCGTTCCTCGGCGGCACCGCCGACAATGGCATGGGCGTGGCGCTGTTGTACTCGGGCGTCAACGGCCACGGCTACCGCGAGCGCAACAACGGCAACGACATTGACGACGTGATCCTGAAGACGCACTGGGCGCCGACCGATCAGGATGATTTCAGCCTCAATTTCCATTACTACGACGCCAGCGCCGACATGCCCGGCGGCCTTACGCAGAAGCAGTACGACGACAATCCGTATGAGTCGGTGCGCGACTACGACAGCTTTACGGGCCGACGCAAGGACGTATCGTTCAAGTGGATTCGCCAGATCGACGAGCGCACTCAGGCTGAAGTGCTGACCTACTACACCGACAGTTTCCGTGGCAGCACCATCGCCGCACGCGACCAGAAAACCCTCAGCTCGTATCCGCGCTCTTATTACACCCTGGGCATCGAGCCGCGTGTGTCGCGCGTGTTCGACGTCGGCCCGACCACCCAGGAAGTCAGCGTCGGTTATCGCTATCTGAAAGAAGCGATGCACGAACAGTCGAGCCGACTGGCGCTGGTCAACAACCAGCCTGTCGTCACGCCGACTTCCGACGGCCACGTGTTCCAGGATCGTACCGGCGGCACCGAGGCCAACTCGGTTTACGTCGACAACAAAATCGACGTTGGCAACTGGACGATCACGCCGGGCATTCGCTTCGAACACATCAGCACGGATTGGCACGATCGCGCGGTGCTCGACACGGCCGGCAGACCGGTGCCAGAGAAAAACCGCAGCATCGAAAGCAATGAGCCGCTGCCAGCGTTGAGCGTGATGTATCACCTGTCGGATGCGTGGAAGCTGTTTGCCAACTACGAAACCTCGTTCGGCAGCCTGCAATATTTCCAGCTGGGGCAGGGCGGCTCGGGCGATAGCACCGCCAACGGTCTGCAACCGGAAAAGGCCAAGACCTACGAGATAGGCACGCGTTACAACGATGACGTGTGGGGCGGGGAAGTGACGCTTTTCTACATCGACTTCGACGACGAACTGCAATACATCAGTAACGACGTGGGCTGGACCAACCTCGGTGCGACCAAGCATCAGGGCATTGAAGCCTCGGTGCACTACGACATTGCGGCGCTGGATCCGCGCCTTGATGGTCTGACCGCGAATGCCGGTTTTACGTATACCCGTGCGACCTATGAAGGCGAGATTCCGGGGTTCAAGGGGCGTGATCTGCCGTTCTACTCACGTCAGGTGGCGACCGTTGGTTTGCGCTATGACGTCAATCGCTGGACCTACAATCTTGACGGTTTTGCCCAGTCGAAACAGCGTTCGCCGGGCACCGGTGTGAATGCGGACGGCAGCTTCAACGGCAACTACATCACTGACGGCACGGCGGATGGGCAGTACGGTGATATTCCGGGTTATGTGACCTGGAACGTTCGCGGCGGTTATGACTTCGGGCCGCAGGTGTCGAACCTGAAGCTGGGCGCCGGGGTGAAGAATGTCTTCGACAAGCAGTATTTCACCCGCTCCAGCGACAACAATTCGGGGATGTATGTGGGGGCGCCGCGGACGTTTTTTGTGCAGGCCAGTTTGGGGTTTTGAGGCTTTTGGGGGGCGGATCCGTTTTTTGGGTGAAGGCTGAGTAGGGTTCCGCCCTTACGGCGGGTCACTTTTGGCAAACGCCCCAAAAGTAACCAAAAGGTCTGTGCCCTGACGTTCGGCCCTCGCTGTGGCTCGGGTTCCTTCGCTCCGGGATCCATCCGGGGCATCGATTCCGGTTTGCTTCGCTGCACCTCCTTTCGATGTCCTCCCCGGATGAATCCCTCCACTCAGTCTTCCGACGGGCCTTCGAGATCAAGAGCTGCACTCGAGCTAACGCTCATTGTGTTGAGTGGGGCGGACTTCGCCGCATTGGGTGTTCGCAAATCAAAATTGTGGGAGCTGGCTTGCCAGCGATAGTGGCCTGCCAGCCGACCAGGCTCTGGCGGGTGTACTCGATCCCATTGTGGGAGCGAGCTTGCTCGCGACGGCGGTCTGACAGCCGACCAATCTCAGGCAGATGTAATCAACTCACCTGTAGGAGCTGCCGAAGGCTGCGATCTTTTGATCTGCTTGGCTTTGGCTTTGGCTTTGGCTTGGGTTTTTGATCTTCTGCCCCATCGGCAGGCCGAGCAAAGGTGTTCATCCGGGGGGTAGGCGCGTAGCGCCGTGCGGCGAAGCCGCATACATCGAGAGGAGGTGCAGCGAAGCAAACCGGAGGCGATGCCCCCGGATGGACACCGTAGCGAGGGAACACTGAGCCTCAGCGAAGTGCCGTACGCCGGGGCAAAGCCTTTTGGTTCCTTTTTGGCGTTTGAAAAAGGGACTCGCTGTAAGAGCGAAACCGCCAGCGGCAGCACCCGCACCAACGGATATGCCCCCAAACCCCAAACCCACCCCCCAAAAAACCAAATCAAAAGACCGCAGCCTTCAGCAACCCCCACACAGTTCGGGATCTGGCAGCTGCACTCGGTTCAGACTTTCAACACCTTCCCGCCAATCGCCACCGCCACCAACAACACCGCCATTAGCCCAAACGCGAAGCTCAAACTGCTGGCATGCGCGACAAACCCGATCACCGCCGGCCCCGCCAGAATCCCCGCATAACCCAGCGTAGTGATCGCCGGCACGGCAATGCTTTCCGGCATCACCGTCTGCTTGCCCACCGCCGTGTACAGCACCGGCACGATGTTCGAACAACCGGCACCGACCAGCGCATAACCGACCAGAGCGAGTTGCCAACTTGGCGCGAACGTCGCCAGGAACAAGCCTGCCGCCGCCAACAGACCACCAAACAGAATGATCCGCGTCGCCCCGACACTGCGCACAATCCGGTCGCCCATCAAGCGGCCGGCGGTCATGGTCAGGGCAAATGCCGCGTAACCCAAACCCGCATAGGCCGTGTCGATCCCGCGTTCCTGAGCGAGGAACACCGCGCTCCAGTCCAGCGCCGCGCCTTCGGTGAGGAACACGATGAAGCACATCCCGCCGATAAACAGCACGATGCCGTGCGGCACCGCGAAGGCCGGGCCCGAGCTTTCGCTGCCATACGGCAGCATGTGCGGGACGCATTTGAACAGCGCGCCGATCAGCACCGCAACCACCACCAGCATCGCACCCAGCGGCGACATACCAAGGCCGAGCAGGGCGCTGACGCCCGCCGCGCCGACAATCCCGCCGAGGCTGAACAAGCCGTGAAAACCCGACATCATGTTCTTGCCGCTGGCGCGCTCGACGATCACCGCTTGCAGGTTCACCGTCGAATCCACCGTACCCAGCCCGGCGCCGAACATGAACAGCGTGGCAATCAGCGCCGGAACCGACGACACCGTCGCCAGCAACGGCAACGCCGCGCAGATCAGTAACGTGCCGCCAGTTGCCACGCGTCGGCAGCCAAACCGCGTGGCCAGAATACCCGCCAATGGCATCGCCAGAATCGAACCGACGCCGAGGCACAACAGCAGCAATCCCAAGGTGCCCTCATTGAGCCCGGCGCGGGCCTTGGCGTACGGCACCAGTGGCGCCCACGCGGCAATACCGAGGCCGGCGATGAAAAAAGCGATGCGGGTGGACATCTGTTGCATGCGTCCGGGGACGAACGTGTCTTGGGGGGTGAGGCTGGTCATATCGATCCTTGGCAAAAATACATCGCGTCCTCGAGGGACAGTGATTGAGCGTCGAGGTTCGATCACAGGACTTGGTGGAACGCAGGAGGATATCGTTGCACAGTCCAACCCGTGGGAGCGAGCCTGCTCGCGAAAGCGGTGTGTCGGTAGACATATTCTTTGACTGAGCCCACGCATTCGCGAGCAGGCTCGCTCCCACAGGGGATTGCGTTTTACAGTGCCATTTTCGAAACGATGAAGGGCAGGTGATGACGCAGTTCTACGATGCTCGGGGCAACATCTATGGGGTGGTTTCTCCGGCGACGTTGCGTGAAGCGGGGATTGATTTGCCAGCGAGTGCGACCGAATGTGCGTCATCGCGCAAGGCATGGAGTAAAGCGGCCATCGCGCTGTGCTGCGACTGGCCGGAAGGTCAGCGCCCGCCGAACAGCAAATCCCACCGCAGCGATGGCCTGCTGATTGGCCCTTTCCAGAACTCGCCGCCGTTTGACGTGCTGATCGTCAACACCGACGGCACCCTCGCCGAGCGCAGTGGCAACGGCCTGACGATATTTTCTCAAGCGTTGACCGAACAGGGATTGATGCCGGAGCAGGGGGCGCGATTAAGCGTCCACCACGACAAGGGTGATGCGCTGCAAACTTCGGTGAAACCGGCCGAAGTCGAAAGTGTGAACGGTTTTTGGCTGGATCTCGGCCAACCCGAATTCGGCGCGGATGCGGTCGGAGCGCAGAACATAGAAAGCGGCGAGTTCAATGGGCGTGCCGTGAGCCATGTGCAGCTCTTGGCGCAACTCGATCCGACTTGGAGCCGCAGCCAGTTTGTACGCATCGGCAATCCGCATTGTGTGACGTTACTGACAGACGTTGACGCATTGCCGAGTAACGAGCAAATGCGCGAATCACCGCTGAGTGAAGGCTTGACCCGGATTGCTTACGCGATGCCGACGGGTGAAGGTGATCCTTGCCCGGCGGGCGTCAATCTGCAGTGGGCCGTGCGCGAGTCCGAGCAGCGAATTGTCGCGCGGGTGTTCGAACGCGGCGAAGGGCCGACCGCTTCCTCCGGTACCAGCGCCAGTGCGGTGGCGTGCGCGGCGTGGCGAGTCGGTTGGGTTGACGCGGGCGAGGTGCACGTCGTGATGCCAGGCGGCACCGCTCCGATTTTGCTTGAAGAAGAGCACGGGGAATTGGTCGGGGTCAGATTGTTCGGTACGGCGCAGTTGATGGGTTGAATTTGAAACCGCCATCGCTGGCAAGCCAGACTCCCACAGGTTTTTGTGCTGAGCACTGCGTCTGTGTACACAGCAGTCCTAGGCCAGACACACACACTGTGCTCACCGAAAACCCTGTGGGAGCTGGCTTGCCAGCGATGGGGCCCTCAGCCTCAGCTCAAACTGCTGCTGAACTCCACCACCGGCATCTGCCGCTTCATCAACACCTTGCCGCCGCGAATCGAATACAGCGGCAAGCCCTGGCTGCGAATGACCTCGTAATCGCTGTCCGCCGAGAGGATCAGCAGGTTTGCCGGTCGCCCCTGTTCCAGGCCATAGCGCTCGCCCAGATTCATCGCTTTGGCGCTGTTATCGGTGACCAGATCCAGCGCACTTTGCAGGTTGCGGTAACCGAGCATGTGGCAGATGTGCAGGCCGGCTTCAAGCACGCGCAGAATGTTGCCGTTGCCCAGCGGATACCACGGGTCGACGATCGAATCCTGGCCGAAACACACGTTCATTCCGGCTTCGAGCAGCTCATTCACGCGGGTTACGCCACGGCGTTTCGGGAAGTTGTCGAAACGCCCTTGCAGGTGAATGCTCTCGGTCGGGCACGAGACGAAACTGATCCCGGAATGGCCGAGCAGGCGGAACAGTTTTGCGCAGTAGGCGTTGTCGTAGGAGCCCATCGCCGTGGTGTGGCTGGCGGTGACGAGGGCGCCCATGTCACGGCTGCGTGCTTCTTCGGCGAGCACTTCGAGGAAGCGTGAGTGCGGGTCGTCGGTCTCGTCGCAATGCACGTCGACCAGGCATCCGGTGCGTTCGGCCAGGTCCATCAGAAACTTCACCGAACTCACACCCTGATCGCGGGTGTACTCGAAATGCGGGATGCCGCCGACCACGTCGGCGCCCATGCGGATGGCTTCTTCCATCAACTCGCGACCGTTGCGGAACGACTCGATGCCTTCCTGCGGAAAGGCGACGATTTGCAGGTCGATCAGGTGTCGACTTTCCTCGCGCACTTCGAGCATGGCTTTGAGTGCGGTGAGTTGTGGGTCGGTGACGTCGACATGGGTGCGCACATGCTGGATGCCGTGAGCCGCCAAGGTCTGAATGGTTTTCTTGGCGCGGGTCTTGGTGTCTTCTTCGGTGATGGTGACCTTGCGCTCGCCCCAGCATTCGATGCCTTCGAACAGCGTGCCGCTCATGTTCCAGCGCGGTTCGCCGGCGGTGAGGGTGGCGTCGAGGTGTATGTGTGGCTCGACGAAGGGCGGCACTACCAGATTGCCGCCGGCGTCGAGGTCGTCGGGGCCCAGGGTCGGGGCTTCGGTCTGGCGGGCGATGCTGCGGATCAGCCCGTCTTCAAGGTGCAATTCGTGCAAACCTTCCTGGTTGCGCAGTCGGGCGTTGATGATGTGCATCAGGCAAATCCTTCTTATAAGTCTTGAAGTGGCGCGCTGGCGCTGCGGGCGCCGAGTATGGCGGTGAAGATGACATACGTTAGCGCGGCAGCAGCGATCCCTACCAGCGGCGCGACCCACGGCGAGCTGAACGCCGCGACGGTGCCGATCCCGTAGGCCCCGAGGCCCGGCCAGTTGAAGGCCGGCAGCCGTGCGTCGGCCAGACGCGGATAGCGCCCGCGCCAGCGGTAGAAGAAGTCGGCCATGATCACGCCGCCAATCGGTGGGATCACCGTGCCAAGCAGAATCAGATAAGGCACCAGCATGTCGTACATGCCCAGCAGGGCGAGCAGGGTGCCGATCACCGCACCCGCCAACGTCACGGTCTTGCGCCGCCCGGTGCGCAGCAGGTTGCAACCGGCGACGGCGAAGTTGTAGATGGTGTTGTCCTGAGTGCTCCAGATGTTCAGCAACAGCATCGCCATTGCGGCCATGGCGAAACCCTGCAACAGCAGCACTTCAACCACGTCCGGTTGCTGATAGACGATGGCGCCATAGGCGCCGATCAGCACCATCAGGCCGTTGCCGATGAAGAACCCGATCAGGCTCGCCAGTACCGCAACTTTTGCCGAACGCGAAAAGCGCGTCCAGTTGGTCGCCTGCGTCGCGCCACTGACGAAAGTGCCGAACACCAGAGTGATGGCGGTCGACCAGCCCAGCGAACCAGTGGGCACAACACTCAGCAGTCCCTCGAAACCGCCGACTTTCACCGTCGCGGCCCACATCGACAGCATCAGCAGCAACATCATCGCCGGCACCGCGATGTACGACAGAATCTCCAGCCCGCGATAACCGACATACGCCGTGGCGCAGAACATCAGGCCGAACAACACCATCAACCCGAGAACCGTGGCCTCATCGAGGTTGAAATACTTGCCGATCACCACCGCCGCCGTCGCCGTGCCCCAGGCATACCAGCCGATCTGGGTGAAACCGAGGATCAGGTCGCTGAGCTTGCTGCCGACTTCGCCAAAGCAGAAACGCCCCATCAGTACCGAATTGAGACCGCTCTTGAAGGCGATATAACCCAGGCCCGCTGCGTACACCCCGAGCAGCAGATTGCCGACGATGATCACCGCCATCAACTCGGCAAAACCGAACGCCACGCCGAGCTTGCCGCCGGCAAACATGGTCGCGGTGAAGAAGGTAAAACCCAGCAACACCATCGCCGTGGAGGCCAGGCCTTTGCGCGCATGCAGGGGGACTTCGCTGAGGGGGTAATCGTTGCCGGAATCGTTTTGCGTCATGGGGCGGTCCTTGCTGAAAGAGGAAGACGCGAGGAGGGTTGCAGTGCTCGTGCCAAACCGGGCGCTGTGGCTATGTATAGACGAGACGGTGGTTTTCGGCGCGAAAGCGGTGCACCTGAACACAACCAGGCCCCATGTGGGGGCCAGCAGTCCAGCGCTCGCACAGTCTTGTGCTGACCCCCATCCAGGAGCTGCCGCAGGCTGCCATCTTTTGATCCTGTTTTTGCGGATCAAGAGCAAAAGATCGCAGCCTGCGGCAGCTCCTACAGAGGATGTTTGTGATCGTATTGTGGGGTCAGAGGAAGCGCAGGAGCGCGGCGACAATGGCTTCAGGGGCGTCTTCCTGGACGAGGTGGCCGGCGTTGGGGATTGGGTGGAATTGTGATCCCGGGATCATGTTGTGTAACGCTCGACCACGTTCGATGGGAATCCACTGATCTTCTTCACCCCAGAGAATCTGCAACGGGCAGCGGATGTTCGGGTACTGATTTTCAGCGTCACGGGTATAGCGCTCATCCATCTGCGCAATCTGCCGATAGAACGCCGCTTGGCCCGGATCGCCGAGCCAGGGCTGCACGTAGGGCGCCAATTCATCATCAGGAATCTCGCGGTGAATCGCCCCGCGAATGTAGGTCGGTACGATGGCGCGCTGAATGTAGTCGGGCAATCCGCTGAAAGCTGCTTCATGCAGGCGCACATGCTGCACAAACGGCGAACCCCAGGGCGTCAGCGCCACCGGATCGATCAGCGTCAGGCTGCGGTAGTCCTTGCCATCGAGCAGATGTGTGCGCAACGCGGTGGCGCCGCCGAAGTCATGGGCGACCACGTCGGGACGTTGGATATTCCAGTGATCAAGCAATTGCGCGAGGAGTTGGTTTTGTATGCCGAGGGACACATCCGCATCAGGTTGCTCGGAACGCCCGTAGCCGAGCAGGTCGAAATAATGCACCCGGTGCGTCGCGAAAAAATGCGGCGCAATGCGGTGCCATACGTAGGAAGAGAAGGGCGTGCCATGCACAAACACCAGCGGCGGGCCGTCGCCGCGCACGGCATGACGTACCTGTCGGCCATGGAAATCAAAGACCTGATCGAGCAGCCAGTCCGTCATGGGCCTGTCCTCTTGGCGGGGTTGAGCCAAGAAGCATAGGCGTAAAAAAACAGCCATGGCGGCTGTTCTCTATTTCCCTGGATAAACACAAATCCCCTGTAGGAGCTGCCGCAGGCTGCGATCTTTTGACTTTCTTTGTCAGGACCAAGATCAAAAGATCGCAGCCTGCGGCAGCTCCTACAGGGGGATTTGTGTTGAATCATTCACCGCGATAAATGCAACCGCTGGTGCAGGTCTCGTGAATGCGGATCGCGCTGAGTTCCGGCAGCAGTGGCTTCATTTCATTCCAGATGAATTTGGCCAATACTTCGCTGGTCGGGTTTTCCAGACCGGGAATATCGTTCAGGTAGTTGTGATCCAGACGCTCGTACAAAGGCTTGAAGATCGCCTTGATCTCGGAGAAGTCGCGGATCCAGCCGGTGTGCGGATCGAGGTCACCGCTGAGGTGAATTGCCACTTTGAACGAGTGACCGTGCAAACGCCCGCACTTGTGGCCGTCCGGGACGTGCGGCAGGCGGTGGGCGGATTCGAATGTAAATTCCTTGAAGATTTCCACAGTGTTTTCAGCTCTGTTCAGATGGCGTTCGCCGCAGCGATTCGGGCAGGCGGCGAGTTTACCAGCTTGTGTTTGGCCGTGCTGACTAAAGGGTCAGCAAGCGCTCGGCGAGGCGACCATTGGCAGCCAGTTCGAGAAACTCGTCGCCCAGTCGGCGGCTCTCGTCCATCGCCGCGTGCCAGTATTTCTGCCGGCTCGGTGCATCGCCCATGAAGCGCTTGAAGTCGTTGCGGTCGGGCAGTTTGCCGTAGGGCAGGCGCGCCAGGTATTCCTTCGAAGGCGCGAGCAACAGCACGTCCTGCAAGCGCTGCACCGAAGCACGGCGCCACGGCAACGTCTTGTCGAACCAGCCCGGAATCACCCGGTCGGTGAAGTGCGGATAGAGCACGATACCGTCGCCGTTGTAGGGCAGGTCGAGGTGATAGTCGAGCAGGCCACCGTCGCGAAAAGTCCCGGCACCGGCGCCCGGCAAATCACGCACGCCTTCCATGACCATCGGGATCGACCCCGACGCCAGCAGCGCCTGACGCAGATTGCCGGCATTGAGCGCGACGAAGCGTGACGGAAAGTCATTCAACGCATTGACCGGCGGTGCCAGGCGCGGATCGTGGATGATCAGCCGTTCGAAGTGCCGCGACAGCCGTGCGCGGCCTCGCAAGTTATCAGCAATCACGGAGCCCAGCGCCAGACCGAGACGACCACGATGATCATCGGCCAGACGCCCCTGGCTCTTCACCACCATGATGTTCAAGCGGTAATCGGCGTTGGTGAGGATGCTCGCATCGCGGCCGTCGAGCAGTTCGTTGAGCATGCGCTGCGAGCTCTGGCTGATCTCGGCCATGGTCACGCCTTTATTGAAATTCTGCTCGGCGTAGAGCTGGCCGAGGCGACGGATGCCTTCGGCGGCGTCCGGCAGGCAGGCGCTGGCGAAGCGCCAGGAACCGACCGATGCCCCGATCAGCGAACGCTCGCGCGGCGCACTTGGCAGCCACTCACCGAACAACGCCAGATCCAGCCCCTGAATCCCCAGCGCCTTCGGCCCACCGGCCGCGCCGGGCAGGGTGCCGACGTCGGCAGCGTTCAGGCCTTGCGCACGAATGCGCGCCATGGCCCGTGGGCCAGCCTTGAGGGTGAGGGCGGGAAACTTGATGTGGATGGCAGTCATACCGGTCTCGATCGTTAGCAAGCGAAGGATTATAAGCGTTTCCCCAAACCCTGTGGGAGCGGGCTTGCCCGCGATGACGGCGGCAAAGCTTGCATCCATTTGGCTGAAAGGACGCCATCGCGGGCAAGCCCGCTCCCACAGGGGTTTGCATGAATCTGCGATGTGGCGTTGCCATCAGCAATGATGGCCATTCAGTTTCAGTTAAGTTCATCCCGTTAAGGTGCCCTCCGTAGGCAACACATAAAAAATACGGAGATACCCATGAAAACCCTGACTGCCCTGTCCCTCGTCTCGATCATCGGCCTGACCGCCAGCCTCGCCCATGCCCGCGATTTGGGACCTGATGAGGCCCTGCGGCTGCGCGACGCTGGTACTATCGTCTCCTTCGAGAAGCTCAATGCCACGGCACTGGCCAAACACCCGGGTTCGACCATCACCGAAACCGAGCTGGAAGAGGAGTACGGCAAGTACATCTACCAGGTCGAACTGCGTGATCCTCAAGGGCTGAACTGGGATCTGGAATTAGACGCGGTCAGTGGGCAGGTTCTCAAGGATCATCAGGATACGTAATGAAGGTTAATGTTCGCGCCACCAGCCTTGCTGCGTTGGCGCTTGTGATTTTCTGGTCGTCGGCGATGGCTCGCGACCTCGATCAGGACGAGGCACTGAAGCTGCGTCAGCGCGGGGTGATCCTGCCGCTGGAGCAAGTGTTGCAGCAGGCCATGGATCGTTATCCCGGGGCAAAACTGCTGGAAGTCGAGCTGGAAGAAAAACACGACGTCTACATTTATGAAGTCGAGTTGCTGACGGCCGAGGGGGTGGCGCGCGAGCTGCACCTGAAGGCCGATACCGGTGAACTCGTGAAAGACAAGGAAGATTGATCGATGCGCTTGCTTCTGGTGGAAGACCACGTACCGCTGGCTGACGAGTTGATCGCCGGCCTGCAACGCCAAGGCTACGCGGTGGATTGGCTGGCGGACGGACGCGATGCGGTGTATCAGGGCAGCAGCGAGCCCTATGACCTGATCATCCTCGACCTCGGCCTGCCCGGTGTGCCGGGGCTTGAGGTGCTGGCGCAGTGGCGCGCGGGCGGGTTGGCGATCCCGGTGTTGATCCTCACGGCGCGCGACTCCTGGGCTGAACGCATCGAGGGCCTCAAGGCCGGCGCTGACGATTACCTGACCAAACCGTTCCACCCGGAAGAGCTGCACCTGCGGGTGCAGTCGCTGTTGCGTCGTTCCAAGGGGCAGGCCAATCAAACCACGCTCAAGGCTGCCGGCCTGCATCTGGACGAGGGCCGTCAGTGCGTGACGCGCGAGGGTGCCGATATCCAGCTGACCGCCGCAGAATTCCGTCTGCTGCGCTATTTCATGCTGCACCCGGAGCAGATCCTTTCCAAAAGCCACCTCGCCGAACACCTCTACGACGGCGAGACCGAGCGTGACTCCAACGTCCTCGAAGTCCACGTCAATCACCTGCGCCGCAAACTGGGCAAAAGCGTCATCGAAACCCGTCGCGGTCAGGGTTACCTGTTCGGCGGGCAAGCTTCATGAGGTCGATCCAGCGCCGCTTGAGCCTGGGTTTGATCAGCGTGATGGTGGTGGTGGGGCTGGTGTTGGCACAAACCAGTCTGTGGTTGTTCGAAATGGGCTTGCAGCGCTACCTCGAAGCCGGGTTGCGCAACGACAGCGAAAGCCTTTTGGTGGCGCTGGTGCGCGGCCCGCAGGGTTTGCAGCTGGATGAGCGCCACCTGTCGCCAGCCTATCAGCGGCCGTTTTCCGGGCATTATTTCCGCATCGATTTTGCCGACAGCCACTGGCGCTCGCGCTCACTGTGGGATCAGGATCTGCCGCTGCTCGAGCATCCGGGGCTGCACAGTAATCTGCAATTGGGCCCGGACGGCCAGAAATTACTGGTGCTGCGTTCGGACTATCGCCGGTTGGGCCAGTCGATCTCCATCAGCGTCGCGCAGGATTACACGCCGGTGAGCGACAGCTTCGAGCGCATGCGCCAGATCGGCCTCGGTCTCGGTCTGGCCGGTTTGCTGCTGATTCTGTTGTTGCAACGCCTCACCGTGCGTCGCGCGCTGCGGCCGTTGGAAAAGGCGCGTGAGCAAATCGCTCAGTTGCAGCAGGGCCAGCGCTCGCAACTGGACGATCAGGTGCCGGTGGAGCTGGAGCCACTGGTGGCGCAGATCAACCATTTGCTCGCGCACACCGAAGACAGCCTCAAGCGTTCGCGCAATGCGCTGGGCAACCTCGGCCACGCGCTGAAAACGCCGCTGGCGGTGTTGCTGAGCCTGGCGTCGAGCGAAAAACTCGACAGCCATCCCGAGCTGCGCAAGATCCTCAAGGAACAACTGGAACAGGTGCAGCAACGGCTCAATCGTGAACTCAATCGCGCGCGACTGTCCGGTGATGCGTTGCCCGGGGCGCTGTTTGATTGCGATGCCGAACTGCCGGGATTGCTGGCGACGCTGAACATGATCCACGGCGAGCATCTGGCGCTCAGTTACGTTGCGCCCAAAGGGCTGCAACTGCCGTGGGACCGTGAGGATTTGCTGGAGCTGCTCGGCAACCTGCTGGATAACGCCTGCAAGTGGGCGGATGCCGAGGTGCGTTTGAGCGTGGTCGAGAGCGCTGACGGGTTTGCCTTGAGCGTCGAGGATGATGGCCCGGGGATTCCTGCCGAACAACGCGCTCAGGTGTTCAGTCGCGGGACACGGCTTGATGAGCAGACTGACGGCCATGGCCTGGGGCTGGGGATTGTGCGCGATATCGTCGATACGTGGGGCGGGACGTTGGTGTTGGGCGAGAGTGAGTGGGGCGGGTTGAAGGTAGAGATTCAACTGCCTCGGCGATAACCTGAACCCTTGCACAAACCCTGTAGGAGCAGCCTTCGGCAGCTCCTACAGGGGGAGTGCGTTTCTGGGTGAACCGCTGTAGCTCGAACAAGCAAGCCGCAACAGGTTCTTCGAATCAGACGCGAAACTGATCCATCAAACTCTGCTGCTGATTCGCCAGGCTGTTCAGCGACTGGCTCACTCGCGCCGATTCGTTCGCTTGCCCGGACAGCGATTCAGTCACATCGCGAATCGTCGCCACGTTGTTGTTGATCTCTTCCGCCACCGCGCTCTGCTCTTCAGCGGCACTGGCAATCTGCAGGTTCATGTCGCTGATCACCGTCACCGCATCACCAATCTGACGCAGCGCCGTCACCGCTTGGCCCACCTGCTCGACACTGCCCTGCGCCTGACGATGGCTGTTGCTCATCGAGCCGACCACATCCTGCGTGCCGCTCTGCAACTGTTCGATGACCTGACGGGTTTCCTCCACCGACTCCTGCGTGCGGCGGGCGAGGTTGCGGACTTCGTCGGCGACGACGGCAAAACCGCGCCCGGCTTCACCGGCACGAGCCGCTTCGATCGCGGCGTTGAGGGCCAGCAGGTTGGTTTGTTCGGCAATGGCGCGGATGGTTTCCAGCACCGCGCCGATTTTCTCACTGTTGGCGGCCAGGCCTTCGACTTGCACCATTGCCGCGCTCATGTCGGCGGCGAGGGTGTCGATGCTGGCGGTGGTGCGGTCGATCACGGTCAGGCCCTGACGGGTGGCACGATCAGCATCCTTGGCCGCTTCGGCCGCCTGAGCGGCACTGCGAGCCACGTCCTGCGCGGTGGCGCTCATTTCGTGGGATGCGGTCGCGACCTGATCGACCTGACGGTATTGCTGTTCCATGCCGGCGCTGGTCTGCGTAGCGATGGCCGAGGACTGGTCGGCGGTGTTACGCGCGTCCTGCACCGAGCGTTTCACTTCGGCAATGATCGGCTGCAACTTGTCGAGAAACTTGTTGAACCAACCGGCCAGTTGACCGAGTTCATCCTGCTTGTCATACGCCAGTCGGCGGGTCAGATCGCCTTCGCCGCTGGCGATGTCCTCGAGCATGTGCGCCACGCCAAGGATCGGTCGGGTCACGCTGCGCGCCATCAGCCAGACCAGCACCAGGCCAATCAACGCCGCCAGAACGCCGAGGCCCAACTCGATCAACGTGCCGGTGTTGTTGCTCGCATCCAGTTGCTGCTTGAGCGCTTCGGCGCGTTCCACCAGCACTTTTTCAGGGACATCCAGCAACACTGCCCACGACGGCCCGCCGGGAATCGGCTGGAACGGCGACAGCACTTTCAACTGGCCGTTGCTGTGCAGGCTGCTGACACTGGTATTTGAAGCAAGTTGGCGCAGCAGTTCGGCGCCGCTGGTTTTATCCACGGCGTCAAGACGCTGGCTGAGTTTGCCGGCATCCGGGCTGTAGCCGGCGAGCAGGCCGACCGGGCTGATGATGCTCACGGCGGTCTGGCCGTCGTAGAGTTTTTTGCTGGCGCTCTGGCTGATCGCTTGCAGGCTGTTGAGGTTGATGTCGACCGACAGCGAAGCGATGACTTTGCCGTTCACCATCAGCGGGAAAACGATGCTGGTCATCAGCACGTTCTGGCCGTCGATCACATAGAAGTACGGTTCGATCACACAGGGTTTGAGCGTGGCGCGCGGGCAGGTAAACCAGGCGTTGGCAGCCTGACCGCTGGGGCCGGTGCTGGTGTCGGCCATGTCGCTTTCCGGCAGGGCCATCGAGGTGATTTTGCCCGGTGTCGGCTGCGACCAGTACAGGGCGAAACGGCCCTTGTCGTTACTGCCCAGCTCGGCTTGGCCGGCAAACAGTTCATCCTTGCCGTCCAGCGCGTTGGCTTCGAACACCAGCGACAGACCGAGCAAATCCGGGTTGGCTTGCAGCGCGGACTTGACCTGACGGGTCATGTCTTCGCGCAGGTCGAAGGCATCAAGGAAGCGCTTTTCGGCCTGCTCGCGCAGGAACAGCACCTGACGCGAGAAACCATGGCCGTATTGATAGGCGTCCATGAACTGCTGGCGAATGCCCGCCGCTTGCACTTCGCCCTGGGATTCGATGCGCGCCTGGGCCGATTCGGTGAGCATCTCCATGCTGGAGGCTTTCACCATTTCGGAGCTGTGCTCCATGCGATACAGCGAAAGACCCACCAACAGGGTCACGATACCGGCCAGGCAAAGCCCGGCGAGCAGGGTGATTTTCCATTGGATGGAAAGTTGTCTCAGCGACATGGACACGTCCTTATTCGATAAATATCTTAGACTTTGCACTGTAGCGGCCTGACAGCAGCTTTCTTGAGCTTCCAGCCGCAAGCTGCAAGCGAAAAAACGCAAAAGCTTGCAGCTTGTTACTTGCAGCCTGTCGCGGCTTCATTCACAGTGCGCGCCCTTCTAATAAGACCCTCTTTGCAATCCGCCGGTTAACCTTTGGCGGGCTCATCCTGTCTGGCGGTCGGTTTTCCACCGCAGTGTTTTTTGAGGTAGTGAAATGAATGCAGTCATAGCGGCGGTTGGCATCATGCTGATTCTCAGCCTGTCCCGCGTGCACGTGGTGATCGCTTTGATCGTCGGCGCGCTGGTCGGCGGCCTGACCGGTGGTTTGGGCATCGATGCCACGCTAAAGGCGTTCAACAGCGGCTTGGGCGGCGGGGCGACGGTGGCGTTGTCCTACGCATTGCTCGGCGCTTTCGCCGTGGCGATTGCCAAGTCGGGCCTGGCCCATGCGCTGGCCGACAAGGCGCTGGCGATGGTCGACCGCCAGCACAGTACCGGTGGCGGCAACGTCAAATGGCTGCTGATCGGCCTGTTGTGGGTGGTGGCGATTGCCTCGCAGAACATCCTGCCGATCCACATTGCGTTCATTCCGTTGCTGGTGCCGCCGCTTCTTTATGTATTGACCAAGCTGCAACTCGACCGCCGCTTGATCGCCTGCGTCATGACGTTCGGTCTGATCACGCCGTACATGTTCCTGCCGGTGGGTTTCGGCAATATCTTTCTCAATGAAATCCTGCTGGCCAACGTTGCGCGCAGCGGCGTCGACATCAGTGGCATTAACGTCACCCACGCCATGGGCATTCCGGCGTTGGGCATGGTGTTCGGTCTGGCGATGGCCTTCATCAGTTACCGCAAGCGGCGCGTGTACGACCTGGCGAAGATCGAGCAGGTAGAGCAAGCGGCGGTGCAGTACAACCCGCTGAGCCTGATGATTGCCGGTGTGGCGATTGCCGCAGCGTTCATCGTGCAGTTGCTGCTCGACTCTATGATTATCGGCGCGCTGGTGGGCTTCCTGATCTTCTCGGTATCGGGCATCGTCAAATGGCGCGACACCGATGATCTGTTCACCGAAGGCATGAAGATGATGGCGATGATCGGCTTCATCATGATCGCTGCCTCTGGTTTTGCCGAAGTGATGAAGGCCACCGGGCAGATACAGACACTGGTCGAGTCGTCGGCTTCGTTGATCAATCACAGCAAGGGCGTGGGCGTGCTGTTGATGCTGCTGGTCGGGTTGCTGGTGACCATGGGCATCGGTTCGTCGTTTTCCACGGTGCCGATTCTGGCGGCGATTTTCGTCCCGCTGTGCGTGCAACTGGGCTTCAGCCCGCTGGCCATCGTCTGCATTGTCGGCACTGCCGGTGCGCTGGGTGATGCCGGTTCGCCTGCCTCGGACTCGACCCTGGGCCCGACCTCCGGCCTGAACATCGACGGTCAGCATCACCATATCTGGGACACCGTGGTGCCGACGTTCCTGCACTACAACCTGCCTTTGCTGGCGTTCGGCTGGGTGGCCGCGATGGTCCTGTAACCGCTGAACCCTGTGGGAGCGGGCTTGCCCGCGATGGCTTCGACACATTCAACAATTATGTGGCAGACACACCGCTATCGCGGGCAAGCCCGCTCCCACAGGGTGATGAGGTGTCTGCTGACTCAACTTTTGCTATGGCGTGCCGTTAAAGCCTTTAACCACGCCAATAAAACCAAAAGAGTGAGTACCCCAATGCGTCTGAGCCTCAAGGCTAAAGTCCTCTCCCTTGCCGTCCTCCCGGTATTGCTCTTTGCGCTGGTCATCAGCCTGACCACGCTGTTCATTCTTCAGAAACAGGCGCGCGAAGAGGTCGAACAGACGCGCGAGCGCCTGCTCGGCGACGCCAAAGCCACTCTGCAAAGTTACGTCGCCGTGGCTATGACCACGATCAAACCGTTGTACGACGCTGCCGCACCCGGCGATGAAGCGGCGCGCGCGCAGGCGATCAAACTGCTGTCGGGGATTCGCTACGGCAAGGACGGCTACTTCTTCGGCTACGACTCCGAGACCGTGCGCCTGTTCAAGGCCAACGATCCCGAAGGCGTGGGCAAAAGCTTCAAGGACAACCGCGACCCGAACGGCGTTTACGTCAACCTCGGTCTGGTGAAAGTGGCGAAGGACGGCACGCATTACCTGCAATACAGCTCGCCGCTGCCGGGCAACGCAAAGGTGCTGGTGCCGAAACTCGGCTACACCGAATACCTGGCGAAGTGGGACATGGCGGTCGGTACCTCGGTCAACCTCGACGGCATCGAAGCGCAAGTGGCGCTGGTCGAAACGCAGGTGCAGGAACGCATGCAAGGCGTGGTGCTGAGCATCGTCGGCGTGGCGGTGGTGGTGCTGCTGGTGATTGCCGCGGTGGGAATGCTGCTGGCCAATACCATTTTGCGTCCGCTGACCCAGATGAAAGCCAACCTCGACGATATCGCGGCGGGCGAGGGCGACCTGACCCGCCGCCTGAACATCACCAGCCAGGACGAACTGGGTGAACTGGCCGGCTCGTTCAACCGCTTCGTCGACAAGATTCATGGCCTGGTGCGGCAGATCACCGAGATGACCACACAACTGACCGGGCTGGTGACGCAGGTTTCGGATCAGGCCCAGCGTTCGGATCAGGCGATGGAGCGTCAACGCCACGAGACCGATCAGGTCGCCACGGCGATCAACGAAATGTCCGCCGCCGCCCAGGAAGTCGCCAAGAGCGCACAGAACGCCGCTGTCGCCGCCCAGCAGACCGATGAAGAAGGCCAGAGCGCCAAACGCGTGGTGGCGGGCAGCATCAAACAGATTCATGCGCTGGTCGATGACATCCGCAGCAGCGGCGTGTCGCTCGATAGCCTGCAACAGGACGTCAGTTCGATTGTCGGTGTGCTTGGGGTGATCCGTTCGATTGCCGAGCAAACCAACCTGCTGGCACTGAACGCGGCAATTGAAGCGGCGCGGGCCGGTGAGGCCGGGCGTGGCTTTGCAGTGGTGGCGGATGAGGTGCGTGCGTTGGCCAGTCGTACGCAGATCAGCACTCAGGAAATTCAGGCGATGATCGATCGCTTGCAGGCCGGCACGCAAGCGGCGGTCGAAGCGATGCGCCGCTCCAGCGAGGCGGGTGACGGTACATCGGCGCAGGCCAATCAGGCCGGGGCTTCGCTGGACGCGATGGCGGAATTGATCGCGACCATCAACTCGATGAACGCGCAGATTGCCAGCGCTGCCGAGGAGCAGACGGCGGTGGCCGAAGAGATCAACCGCAGCGTGCATCAGATTGCAGTGGCGGTGGATAGCGTGGCGGATGAAACGCAACTGGGGGCGCAGACGTCGCGCAGTCTGGCGGATCTTGGCCAGCGGTTGGGCAAACTGGTTGGGCAGTTCCGAATCTAGGAGCCGTACGCAAACCCCTGTAGGAGCTGCCGCAGGCTGCGATCTTTTGATCTTCTGAAAAGCAAAATCAAAAGATCGCAGCCTGCGGCAGCTCCTACAGGGATGGTGCAGTCCTCAAGGTCTGTCCCAATAAGGCACTTCGCCAAAACACTCGACAAAGAAATCAATCACCGTCCGTACCTTCACCGACAACCGCCGGCTCCCCGGCCACAGCACCGCGATCTGCTGCGGTTCCAGACTGTTCGACACCTGATACTCCCCAAGCACCGGCACCAGCGTGCCTTCGCGCACCGCTTCACCAATCAGCCATGACGGAAACATCACCAACCCCAGCCCTTGTTCGGCCGTCTGGGTGAGGGTGTCGGCGTGGTTGCCGGTGATCGGACCCCTCACCGAATAGGGCGTCCAGTCGCCTTGATCCTGACGGAAAAACCAACGCTGCTGGCCAGTCGCACCTTTGTAGGCCAGACACTGATGGTGCACAAGATCGTCGGGATGTTGCGGCGTGCCGTGACGTTTCAGGTAGGCCGGGCTGGCAGCGACCTGAAAGCGGTGCGGCGCAATTATCCGCGCCTGCATGCTCGAATCGTGCAGCGGGCCGATGCGAAACAACAGGTCTGCCCCTTCCTGCAACGGGTCGACGTAATGGTCGGTTTGCTGGATGTCCAGTTGCAGCTTGGGATAACGCGCGCACAACTGACCGAGCCACGGCGTCAGATGCCGTTGACCAAACACCACTGGAGCGTTGATCCGCACAAGGCCGGTGGGTTCGCTTTGCTGTTCCTGCAAGGCTTGTTCGGCTTCTTCCAGTTGCACCAGCACCAGCCGCGCGTGGTGGCCGAGCATGCGTCCGGCTTCGGTCGGCGTCACCGCGCGCGTATGGCGATAGAGCAATTGCTGGTTCAGCGCTTGCTCCATCAACTGGATTTGCCGCGAGATGGAGGAGGGCGCCACGCCCTCGCGGCGTGCGACTTCGGAGAAGCTGCCGTGGTCGAGCACTGCGACAAACAGTCTGAGTGCCTTGAAACCGAGTTCATTGAGTCCGTGCATGGATCGTCCTGCTGTGCGAGTTACGCAAAAGTGTTGTCCGGATGCTCCCATTTATCGCACAGCGAAGCCAGCCGATAATCCGCGCCATCGTTTACTTGCACAGGTTTTGGTTATGCAGACGTTGGATGAGGTGAGTGTTAGCGCGCCAGTGGCCAAGCCGTTGTTGCGATTGTTGTTGCTGCCGCTGGTGATTCTGGCGGGCATGGGTTTGTCAGTGGAAGCGGGCTTGCTCGGGCCGTTGGGGGTGCAGGTCGGGCATCTGTGGGCGACCTTGAGCATCTTTGGCGTCGGCTCGGCGATTCTGTTTTTGCTGTTGTTGTTCGCAGGCCCGCAAAAGGGCCCTGCGCTCACCGATCTGCCACGCTGGCAGTTGATCGGTGGGTTTCTGGGGCCGATGTATGTGGTGGTCTTGACGTTGGCGACGCCACATATCGGTATTGCGATGACGATGATCGCAATTCTGTCCGGACAGGTCGGCAAGAGTGTCTTGATCGATCATTTTGGTTGGTTCGGGGCCACGCGCAAGAAGGTTAACGCTGAGCGCTGGCTGGCGTTGGGGTTGATTGTGGTGGCATTGGTTTTGATTGCGCGGGGGTGAGTGATGAGTCTGATCATTTTGTTGGCAGTGGTGGTATTGGCCGGCGCGGTGTTGAGTGTGCAGGCGGCGATCAACGGGCGTTTGGGTGAAACCGTTGGTGTATTGCGCAGCAGTTTGCTGACGTTTGTGGTGGGCGCGGTGGTGACCGGGTTGTTGATTCTGTTTTTTGAGCCGGCGCAGGCGGTGAGTCTGCTGGATGTGCCCAAGTGGCAGTTGATGGGGGCGCTGTTTGGGGTGGTTTATATGATGGTGATGGTGGGCGCGGTGCCTGTCGTGGGGACGGCTGTGGCGACGGTAGCTGTCATTGTCGGACAGCTTGGGATGGGAATGTTGATTGATAATTTTGGCTGGTTGGGGAATCCGGCGATTGAGCTTTCCTCCAGTCGGGTTTTAGCGATGGTTTGTTTGGGGTTGGCTTTGGTTTTTATGTATCGCAGTAGTGTTCGTGGGGTTGATTGATTTACTGACTGAGTACATATCCGTTGCTGCGGCAACGGTTTCCTATCGGCGTAACCCTTCAGCTCACCTCGGTCAGTCCCCTCTCCCTCGGGGCGGTCCGACGTTTCGGGAGGGCTACAGTGAGGGCTTTTGATCTATTGCCCCCTTCTGCAGCTCCTACACTGTTGTTTACGGCTCGCATTCGAGCCTCAGACAACCACAACCCAAGGAGTCTGTCCCATGCCTGATAGAAAATGCGATTGCCCCGGATGTAAATGCACCATCAAAGACGGCGAGCATGCGTACGCTGTGCACGGTAAGCACTATTGCTGTGAGGCCTGCGCTCACCACCACAAGGGGGGCGAGGAATGTTCCAGCAAGGGCTGCCAGTGCGCGCATCCCAAGTAAACGTACACCTAAAAAAAGTGGAGCCTAATCAGGCTCCACTTCCAGTTTCAGGCTGTCGTCATCCAGCCGCTCTATTGCCGCACCGTGCCTTGCAAGCGTCGGCCTTCGACCGTGACCACGACGGTTTTCGCCTGATCAAGATCTTCAGGTAACGGCGCCGGCACCCTAAGCGCGAAGCGAAACGGATCACCCTCGACGGCTTCAAGCCCTACCGCACAATCAACACTTTTGGTGATACGCCCGAACAAGGTGTTCAGGCCGTAATCCAGATGTGCCGGGCTCATGAGGTGGGTCATTGTGCGTTCCCCCGAATGATGTCGATCACTGTGCGCAGCTTAGCTTGTCGGTCGCCAGACAACGTTTTCCACGCCGAATTTTTCCGCCATCGGTTTACTGGTCTTCTGCACCTTTTCCCGGCCGAAACGCGGGATCCGACCTACGCCTGCGTCGCAACTCGCCCAATGCCAAGCTTCGGCGTTGTCCATCTTGTCCGAGCGGATAATGAAGGACTTGGGCGTGCCGTGAAGGGTGTAGTCGATGACATAAAGTTTTGCGTTGTTCATAAAGCCCGTATTCCTCCCTGTGGTAATAGAAGGATCGCGGCGCACCGGGAAAATTCACTCGGATTGTCCGACGGTATCTACCCTGATCTGATGGGCGCTACCGATGACTGCGATCCAGTGATCATTTACAGGTCAGAACTGATACCCGATCCCCGCGTAATACCCCCAACCATTCGAACGCGCGCGGAAATTACCGTCGCCGAAATTCAGCTCGCTGCCATCCTCCCAGTTGCCGCCGTTATGGAAATAACGCCCGACTAGGGTGAAGCGCAAATGGGTGAACGCGTAGAGCAACACGTTGGTCGCCACCGTCGCGTTGGCGGTGCGTGCCGGGTTGTCCTTGTGGATGTCGGAGCCGAAATCGAAGTTGGTGAAGCCGATGTAGGTGAGCGAGGCGCCGTTGCTGAATTTGTCGATGGGGATGATGTACTTGAGCTGTGCACGGTAGCCGTCCCAGGAATACTCGTTGCTCGCACCGTAGTTTTCCCACTGGTAGCGCCCGTACAGGTTGGCCGACAGGTTGACCCGCGAATGGGTGTCGATGTCGGTGCCGAAACCGCTGTAGAGGGTGTTGGCGCGGTTTTCTTTGCGGCTGCCGTGGTCGTAGATCCAGTCGAAGGCCACATACCATTCCTTGAACGGGCCGATAGCCAGGCTGCGGCCGGCGAGGTAGTCGATGGAGATCCGCGGTTCGTGCTCCATGAACACGGGCGAACCGTGGTCCCATACGCCTTTGTCGTGGCTGTTGCCGATGTTGAAGATTTTCGGCACGTCGATGTAGCCGTATAGCTCGAACGGGCCCTTGCGCCCGAAGTATTCATATTCCAGGTAGATGTCGTCGGCCGGTTGCGGGCCGAAGCTGATGTCTTTGCTGCCGATCAGGGTCAGGTCCTGGTTGTACCAGTCCGACAGGTACGCGCCTTTTTTCGGCGGGCTGGCTTCGGGGCTGAGGGTTTCGCCCTGGGCGGACTCGGGCAGGGCCGGTTGTGCAAATGCGCTTTGACTGAGAACTCCGGTAACGCCAGTCAGTAGCAAGGAAACAGCAAACGTGCGCGCGAGGGGGGCGCGAAGAAGGGAAGCGACGTGCATGCAAAGTCCTTTTTTTGCGGATCAAGGCCCGGAATCTGCGGGCCTGGCGGATGTGTGGCGAAAATGCCGTGATTGACGGCTCGCAAACGTTTGCATAAGCCGTACCAGTTTTCTTCCAGCGGCCCTGCAGGAGCTGCAGCACGCTGCGATCCTTTGATCTTGGTGCTTAAAAGCAACATCAAAAGATCGCAGCGAGCCGCATCCCCTAGAGAGGGATGTGTTACAGCAAATCCCCTGTATTCACAGGCTCAAAGCCCCGGTTTAGAGCGCCTAGTATTAAAGTATTAACACCATTTAATCCGCACCCATCTCCAATGCTCTACTAGCTTTGTCAGCAATCAACGGTTTTGTGATGACCGTCGCAGTCTTGATTGGCGTGCGAAACAGGCACGACTTCGCACGCCTTCAAGGAAGAATTGGCCACGACAAGGAGTAGCCTGTGCAAGTAAGGTCCGGTGTCGCCCTCGTTTCGCGTTTTTCCCCTCTTTCCCTTGCTGTGCACTTGAGCGTCGCCGGACTGTTGTTCGGCGCGGTGAGCACTCCGGCGCTGGCCACTTGCTCCACCGCCGGTTCCACAGTGACCTGTACCGGCGTGCCGAGCCTGCCGCTGTTTCTTAACAACTTCAGCAGCGCTACCAACGGCCTTACGGTCAACGTCAACAGCGGGGCGCAGATGAACGCGACCCTCGGCGGCCACGTGATGGACCTGACCGGGGTGAACATCAGCCTGAACAACTCCGGCACCCTCGACCCGGCACTGTTGGGGCTGGTGTCGGTGCTGAGCGGCGGCGCCTTCATCGGCACTGGCGCCACCAGCACGGTCAGCGTGCTCAACAATGCCAGCGGGATCATTCGCGGCACCGGCATGCTGCTCGGCCTCAACCTGACCAGCATCGATGGCTTGGGTATCGCGGTGAACAACGCGGCGGCCGGTACCACTACCATCACCAACAACGGCACCATCACCTCGACCGGGCTTTCGGTGGGTGGCATCACCCTGGCCGATACCCCGGTAGTCGGCGTCTACGGCGGCTCGCAAGTCAACATGACCAACAGCAGCACCGGTGTCATCAACGGCCGGATCGCCTTCGAGACCTCGGCTGCGGGCAATACATTTACCAACGCCGGCGCAATTACCGGCGGCGTGTCGATGGGCGCAAGCAGCACCAACACGTTCACGGCGATTACCGGTTCTACGGTGCAGGTCGGTGACGGTGTTCAGGTCAGCGTCGGTCTCGGTGGCCTGATCGGCATCAACCTGACCTTCGCCCCGACCGGCACCGTCGATGGCGGCGCGGGTGGCACCAACAGCCTGATCCTGCAAAACCCGATCGGCGTCGGCGGCGGTACGACCGGGACTGGAACGGCGTCCAGCGCGACCTACGTCAACTTCAACAACCTGACCATCAACAGCGGCACCTGGACCTTGCAGGGGCCGTTGGTCAGCGGCGCGACCACGCTCAACGGCGGTGTCGCCCAGTTCAACAACAACGCCACATTTGGCAGCGGTGTCCTCACCTCCAACGGCGGGATCCTGCAGGCGAGCAACGCCGGGTTGAACGTCAGCAATCTGATCTCCCTCGGTGCCGGTGGCGTGACGGTGCAAGGCACCAACGCCACCACCCTCAGCGGGGTGATTTCCGGCAGCGGCGGCCTGACCAAAGTCGGTTCCGGGCAACTGAGCCTCAGCGCTGCCAACACGTACTTGGGCAACACCACACTCAACGGCGGCACCGTGCAGTTGGGCAACAACCTGGCGCTGAGCACTGGCACCGTCAACGTCACTGGCGCGACAACCCTGAGTGCCCCCGGCACGATCAGCCTGAACAACGCCATCAGCCTCGGCGGCACATTGACGGCCGGCGGCACCGGCGCACTGACCCTCGGCGGGTTGATCTCCGGCAGCAGTGGTATCACCAAAACCGGCACTGGCAGCCTGACCCTCAGCGGCGCCAACAGTGCTTACACCGGCACGACCACCCTGAGCGCCGGCAGTTTGCTGGTGACCAATAACAACTCGCTGGGCAGCGGCGCACTGAACACGGCTGCCGGTACCAGCCTCGACAGCACCGCCAACGTCTCGCTGGCCAACAACATTGCCATGACTGGCGTGCTGAACGTGCTCGGCAGCAATGCCTTGACCCTGGACGGCATTTTGTCCGGCACCGGCGCCATCACCAAAAGCGGCAGCGCCAGCCTGACGCTGGCCGGCAACAACACTAACGCCGGCAACACCGCGCTCAACGCCGGCAGCCTGTTTGTCGGCAGCAACACCGCGCTCGGCACTGGCGCATTGAACGCGGCGGCCAACACCACGCTTGACGCGACCACGGCCGTGACGCTCGCCAATGCCGTAGCGCTGGCGGGAGGGCTGACCATCGGCGGCACGCAGGCATTGGGTCTGAGTGGCGTCGTCAGCGGCGCCGGTAACCTGATCAAGAACGGCACGGCGGATCTTACCCTCAGCGGCAACAACACCTTCGCCGGCGGTACCGCGCTCAATGCCGGCACGCTGATTGTCGGCTCCAACACCGCGCTGGGTACGGGTGCCTTGACGACTGCGGCAGGCACCGCGCTTGATGCCAGCACCACGGTCGCATTAAACAACGCCGTTTCCCTGGGTGGCGATCTGGAATTCAGTGGCAGCGCTGACCTGACCCTCGGCGGTGTTATCAGTGGCAGTGGCGGGCTGACCAAACGCGGTTTCACTAACCTAACTCTCAACGGCGCCAACACCTATCTCGGCGGTACCACGCTGGCCGCCGGCACCCTCACCGTGGGCAATGCTGCTGCGTTGGGCAGCGGTGCGTTGAACGTCATCGATGCTTCAACACTGGACAGCAACACCGCCGTCAACCTGACCAACAACGTCAACCTCAACAGCAGTGCCCTGACCCTCGGCGGCAGCAGTGGCCTGACCCTCTCCGGTGTGATCAACGGCGCCGGTCAGTTGCTCAAGAATGGCGCGGCCAACCTGACCCTCAGTGGCGCCAACACGTTCACTGGCGGTACCACGCTGAACGCCGGCAGTCTGACTGTCGGCAATGGCGCAGCACTCGGCACTGGCGCACTGACCGTGGCCGGGGCGGGCACCCTCAACAGCAGCTCGGCGGTGACGTTGAGCAACGCGATCACCCTCAACGCCAACCTCACCGCTGGCGGCGCCAACGCGCTGACCCTTGGCGGCGTAATCAGCGGCGGTAATGGCCTGATCAAGACCGGCGCCTCAAGCCTGACTCTCAACGGCAATAACACCTATACCGGCACCACCGCGCTGAACGCCGGATCGCTGATCGTCGGCTCCAACACGGCGCTCGGCACTGGTGCGCTGAACGCATCGAACGGCACCACGCTTGATGCCGGCACCGCAGCAACCCTGGCCAACAACGTCAACCTCGGCGGCACGCTGACTCTGGGCGGCACCAATGCGCTGACCCTCGGTGGCGTGGTCGCCGGTATCGGAGGGCTGGTCAAGAACGGCGCCGCCGACCTGACCCTCAACGGCGCCAACACCTATTTTGGCAACACCGCGCTGAACACCGGCAAACTGATCCTCGGCAGTAACAACGCGCTGGGCGCCGGCACATTGAACGCGGCGGCAGGCACTACGCTCGACGCCAATACCGCCGTGAGCCTGAACAATGCGGTGGCATTGGCCGGTGCCTTGAACATCGGCGGCACGGCGGATCTGACCCTGACCGGCCTGGTCAGCGGCGCCGGCAGTCTGGTGAAAGACGGCGCGGCCAATCTGATTCTCAACGCGGCCAATAATTTCCTCGGTGGCACGACCCTGAACGCCGGCACGCTGACCGTTGGCAACAGTTCGGCATTGGGCTCCGGCGCACTGACCGTCGCTGGCGCGGCAACACTGGACAGCAACTCGCCGCTGGTCAGCCTCAGCAACGGCGTCGCGCTCAACGCTGCACTGACCGTGGGGGGGACGCAAAACCTGACCCTCGGCGGCATCACTAGCGGCACCGGCCAATTGATCAAGAATGGCGCGGCCAACCTGACCCTCAACGGCAACAACACCTTCAGCGGCGGTACGACTCTGAACGGCGGCACCCTGACCCTGGGCAATGCCAACGGCTTGGGCAGCGGCGCGCTGATCGTCGGCGGCGCGGCAACCCTGGATAACAGCGCTTCCTTCGGAATCGGCAATGCGATCACGTTGAACGCCGGTCTGACCGTCGCGGGCAACAACGACCTGAGCCTCAACGGCGTTATCGACGGCGCCGGCAGCCTGACCAAAAACGGTCTGTCTGACCTGACCCTGGCTGGCAACAACACGTTCACCGGGGCGCTGAACATCGTCTCCGGCAGCGTCACGACGTTGAACAGCAATGCGCTGGGCAACACCGCAGGCGTGAACATCAGCGCTGGCGCCGGTTTGAATCTGGGCAGCGACGCCAGCCTCGGCGCGCTGACCGGCAGCGGCGACGTGCAGCTCACCGGCAGCAACACGCTGACCGTCGGCAGTGGCAACGTCACCAGTACGTTCGACGGCGGCCTCAGTGGCAGCGGTGGCCTGATCAAGGTCGGCACCGGCACTCTGAACCTCACCGGAATCAACGGCATCACCGGCGACACCGCGATCAACAGCGGCATCGTGAATCTCAGCGGTTCACTGGCCAGCGCGCAGATCAACGTCAATACCGGCGGCACCCTGAGCGGTACCGGTTCGGCGCTCGGTACCGTCAACGTCAACAGCGGCGGTCATCTGGCGCTGTCCTCGGGCAATCAACTGTCCGCCGGTGCACTGACCCTCGCGGCCGGCAGCAATGTTGATGTGGCACTGGGGACACCGTCGACCGCGTCGTTGATGAATGTCGGCGGCAACCTCACCCTCGACGGTAATCTCAACGTCACTGACGCCGGCGGTTTCGGGGTCGGTGTGTATCGCTTGTTCAACTACACCGGTGCGTTGACCAATCTCGGTCTCGACGTTGCCGGCGTACCGGTCGGCTACGGCCTCGGCGACTTGATCGTGCAAACCGGTGTGGCCAACCAGATCAACATTCAAGTGTCGGCACCGAACGTGAACATCCGTTATTGGGATGGCAGCCAGAACATTGCCAACGGCGTCGTCGACGGCGGCACCGGTACCTGGAATGCGGTCGGCACCAACTGGACCGATGCCAACGGTCTGGTCAATCAACCGTGGGCGGGCGACTTCGCGGTATTCCAGGGCACGGCGGGTACCGTGACGGTCAACGGCACGCAAGCGTTCACCGGCATGCAGTTCCTCACCGATGGCTACAACGTAGTGAATGGCACGGCGGGGCAACTGACTGCTGTCAACGGCACCGGGGGGACCACCGCGTTGCGCGTTGATCCGGGTGTGACCGCGACCATCGGCGTCAATATCGATGGCAGCGGCATCCTCAACAAACTCGATACCGGCACCCTGGTGCTCAACGGCGCCAACACTTACAGCGGCGGCACGCAACTGGACGGCGGCAAGATCATCGTTGGCAGCAACACCGCGCTGGGCAGCGGCACACTGACCGCCAACGCCGGCACGCAACTGGACAGCAATGCTGCGGTGACTCTCGGCAACGCAGCGACCCTTAATGGCAACCTCACCGTGGTCGGCAGCAATGCGCTGACGCTCAACGGCGTGATCGGCGGAACTGGCGGCCTGATCAAAACCGGTGTGGCCAACCTGACGCTCGGCGGCAACAATGCCTTCCTCGGCCCAGTCGCGTTGAATGCCGGCGGACTGATTCTGGCGTCGAACTCGGCGCTGGGCTCCGGCACCCTGAACGCGGCGGGCGGCACCACGCTCGATGCCGCCACCGGGGTTTCGGTGAATAACGCGGTCAATCTGGCGGGTAACCTCGGCATTGGCGGCACGGCAGACCTGACCCTTGCCGGCACGATCAATGGTGCGGGCAGCCTGAGCAAAACCGGCGCTGCCAACCTGACCCTGAGCGGCAACAACAACTTCCTTGGCGGCATCAACCTGGGCGCCGGCACCCTGACTGCCGGCAGCAACTCGGCGCTGGGGCTGGGCAACCTCACCGTGGCCGGCGCTTCGGCGCTGGACAGCACCAGTGCGCTGAGCCTGGGCAACAACATCGTGCTCAACGCCAACCTGAGCAACGCCGGCAACAACAACCTGACGCTCGCCGGTGTAGTCAGCGGCGCGGGCGGACTGATCAAGGACGGCGCGTCGAACCTGACCCTCAACGGCGTCAATACCTTCACCGGCGGCACTACCTTAAATGCCGGCACCTTGACTCTTGGCACCGCTGCGGCACTGGGTTCCGGCGCACTGAACGTGGCTGGCGCGTCGACCCTCGACAACAGCTCGCCGCTGGTGCTGGCGAACGACGTCAACGTCAATGCGAATCTGGCCTTGGCCGGTAACAATAACCTGACCCTGGGCGGCGTGGTTGCCGGGGCCGGAACGTTGAGCAAAAACGGCCTGGCCGACTTGACGTTGAGCGGCAACAACACGTTCAGCGGGACCTTCGAGGTGCTGTCCGGCAGCCTCACCACCCTGAGCGGTACAGCGCTGGGCAATGAAGCGACGGTCAACCTCGGTGCTGGCGCAGCCCTCAACCTCGGCGCATCGGGCAGTCTCGCCAGCCTGACGGGTAGCGGCACCGCGTTGATCGGCACCGGCAACACGCTGAGCCTGGGCAGCAATAACGTCAGCGGCACGTTCGCCGGCATCCTCAGCGGTGACGGCGGGCTGACCAAACTCGGCACTGGCAGCCTGACCCTGAGCGGCATCAGCGACCTCACGGGCGACACTAACGTCAACGCCGGCACCTTGCAGGTCAACGGTTCGCTGGCCAGCGCCAATGTGTTGGTCAACAACGGCGGCACACTCGGCGGCAGCGGCACGTTGACCAGTGCCGTGACCGTGGCCGATGGCGGACATCTGGCGGGTGTCACCGGCAGCACCTTGTCGGTGGACTCCCTGGTGTTTGGCGGCAACTCCAGCTTCGACGTCGGCCTCGGTACGCCGGTGTCGGGTGGCGGTAACGCGCTGGTCAATGTCGGCGGCAACCTGACCCTCGATGGCACACTCAATGTCAGTGACATCGGCGGTTTTGGCAGCGGCGTGTATCGCCTGATCAACTACACCGGTGGCCTGATCGACAACGGCATGCTCATTGGCAGCGTGCCGGGCAGTGTGTCAGTGGGCGATCTGCAACTGCAGACCGCGCAGGCCAATCAGCTCAACCTGCTGGTCACCGCGCCAGCCGTCACCGTGCAGTTCTGGGACGGTAGCCAACTGGTCGCCAACGGCACGGTCGACGGTGGCAACGGTACCTGGGGCACCGGGACCACGAACTGGACCGACGTCAACGGCACCACCAATCAGGGCTGGACCAGCAACTTCGCGGTGTTCCAGGGCGCGGCGGGCACGGTTACGGTCAACGGCGCGCAAACCATCACCGGCATGCAGTTCGTCACCGATGGCTACAGCCTGCAGAACGGCACGGCGGGATCGCTCAATCTGGTCAATGGTTCGCTGGGCAACGCCTCGGTGCGCGTTGATCCGAATGCCACGGCAACCGTCGGTGTAGCGCTCAACGGCGCAGGCACCCTCGGCAAATATGACACCGGCACCCTGGTGCTCAACGCTGCCAACGGCTACACCGGCGGCACTGCGCTCAATGGCGGTACGATTGTCGTCGGCAACAACGCGGCGCTCGGCACTGGTGTGTTAACTGCAGCGAACGGCACTGCGCTGGACAGCAACACCGCTGTCAGCCTCGGCAATGATGTGGTGCTCAACGGAGGATTGAGCGTCGCCGGCTCCAACGCCTTGACCCTTGGTGGCGTCGTCAGCGGCAGCGGCAGTTTGATCAAAACCGGTGCTTCGAGCCTGACTCTCAATGGCAGCAATACTTACTCCGGTGGCACCCAACTGAGTGGCGGCACGCTGGTTCTGGGCAACAACAGCGCAATCAGCAGCGGTGCATTGAGTGTGCTCGGCAACGGCACGCTGGACAGCACCTCGGCGCTGCAACTGGCCAACGCCATCAACCTGGGCGCCGAGCTGACACTGGCTGGCAACCAGAACACTACGCTGATCGGCGCTGTCACCGGCACCGGCAGTCTGGTGAAAAACGGCAGCGGCGACCTGCTGCTCAGCGGCGCCAACACCTACAGCGGTGGCACCACGCTGAACGGCGGTAGCACTCGAGGCGACACCAGCAGCCTGCAAGGTGCAATCGCCAACAACGCGGCGCTGACCTTCGAGCAAAACGCCGACGGCAGCTACACCGGCAACCTCACCGGTACCGGCACGCTGAACAAAACCGGCAGCGGTCAGTTGCTGCTGACCGGCAACAACAGCTTCACCGGCAACACCTCTGTGCAGGCCGGCACTTTGACCGTCAACGGTGTGCTCAACAGCGCCAACGTCAACGTCGCCAGCGGTGCGCAGATTGGCGGTGGCGGTCAATTGGGCGGTTCGCTGCAACTGGCCGACGGCGCGACCCTGGCCGGTGGCGGCACGGCGACACCGCTGTCGGTCGGTGCGTTGGCGTTGTCTTCGGGGACTGATCTGGACTTCAGCCTCGGGTCTGCCGCCAGCTCGACCACGGTGGTCAAAGTCGCCGGCAACCTGACCCTCGACGGCACGCTGAACATCAGCAACGCCGGTGGCTTCGGCACTGGCGTCTATCAACTGTTCAGCTACGGCGGCAGCCTGACCGACAACGGTCTGGTCTACGGCAGCCTGCCGGTTGCGCAAGCCAACCTGACCCTGCAAACCGCCATTGCCAATCAGATCAATCTGCTGGTGCAAGACTCGCCGGGTGAAGTGCAGTTCTGGAACGGCGGCACCACCAATCCTGATGGCAGCATCGGTGGCGGCAGTGGTGTGTGGGGGCCGGGGACCAACTGGACTGATCCGAGCGGCACCCAGGCGTTGGCCTCCAACGGGCAGTTCGCTGTGTTTGGTGGTCAGGCCGGCACTGTCACCGTGTTGGGTAATCGGAACTTCACTGGTTTGCAGTTCCTCAGCAATGGCTACAGCCTGGCGCCTGGCGCTGGCGGTACGCTGACTCCGGTCAACGGCGCAGACGGCAGTCTCGCACCGGTGCGGGTGAATGCTGGCGGCAGCGCGGAAATCTCCACACCGCTGGTGGGCACGGGCGGCATCGAGAAGCTCGATTCCGGGACTCTGGTGTTGAGCGGCGCCAACACTTACAGCGGTGGTACGACTGTCAGCGGCGGTACGTTGGTGGGTAATACCACCAGCTTGCAAGGCAACATCCTCAACAACGCTTCGCTGTTGTTCGTGCAGAACTTCAACGGGCAATTTAGCGGGTCGTTGCGCGGGCTCGGCGCCATGCTCAAACGCGGCACGGGCACCTTGCTGTTGACCGGTGATAACCCGTTCAGCGGCACCGTAGCGGTCGATCAAGGCGTGCTGCAAGTCGGCAGCCGCGCTGCTCAGGCCTCGTTGGGAGGGCAAGTCACTGTCGCCAGCGGCGCTGCGCTCAGCGGTAACGGTAGCGTCGGTTCGGTGGTCAACAATGGTCTGGTGCAATCCGGGGCCGAGGCGGGCACGTTGAGTGTCGCCGGCAACCTGACCAATGCTTCCAGCGGTGTGCTGGCGCTGACAGTCAGCTCGCCAACCGCTACACCGCTGGCGGTCGGCGGTACGGCTGCGCTGGGTGGCGGTCTGCAAGTCAACTCGCTTGCGCCGTTCACTGGCAACACCACGTATTCGCTGATCACGGCGGGCGGCGGTGTCACCGGTACCTTCAGCGCAGCGGATCTGCCGCAATACGCGTTCCTCGATTCGACTCTGGTGTACGACGCCAACGCGGTAAACCTGGTGGTGAGCCGCAACGACAACTCGCTCGCCGACGTCGCCGCCACGGGCAACCAGCGCAACAGCGCTTCGGCGTTGTCGCGCAATGGTGCGGCCGGCGCGGCGTTGCAGGACCAAATCGTCAACCTCAGTGCGGCGGGTGCACGCAATGCCTTCGACAGCCTGTCCGGGGAGATTCATGCGAGTACCGCCAGTGCGATCCTCGAGGATTCGCGTTACGTGCGCGAAGCCGTCAACGATCGCATGCGCCAGCCTTCGTGCAGTGCGCCGGATGATCCACGCCGTGCCTTGGCGCCAAGCGACAACCAGTTGAGCAGCAACGGTTGCCACGGCGAGATGGTCGGCTGGGCGCGCGCACTTGGCGCCTGGGGTGAGTCGGATGGCGACAGCAACAGCGCCAAACTCGACCGCAACCTCAGCGGCTTCATGCTCGGCACTGACAAGCAACTCGATGATCAGTGGCGCCTGGGCATGGCCGCCGGTTACACCCGCAGCGACCTCGATGCGCATGATCGTCGCTCGGATGCCACGGTAGAAAGCTACCACCTGGCGGCATACCTCAACTCGCAGTTCGATGCTTTGGCAGTGCGCCTCGGCGCGGCTTACAGCTGGCACGACATCGAGACCAAACGCGATGTCAGCGTCGGCACCTACAACGATCGTCTGGAGGCCAATTACGACGCTCGTAGCGCTCAGGTGTTCGGTGAAGTCGGTTACACAATGCAAGCTGCCGGCATTGCTCTGGAGCCGTTCGCCGGTCTGGCCTACGTCAACTACGACACCGACAAGGCCAAGGAAAAAGGCGGAGTAGGGCGTCTGAAGGCTGATGCCGAGCAGGACATCACCTTCTCCACCCTCGGCCTGCGCGCCGGCAAAGTCATCACCCTGGCCAACGGCGGGCAATTCACTCCGCGCGCGGCAGTGGGCTGGCGGCATGCCTTCGGTGACACCAAACCTGATGCCGACCTGACCTTCATCGACGGCGGCGCCTCGTTCAGCACCCAAGGCGTACCAATTGCCAAGGACAGCGCGATAGTCGAAGCGGGCGTGGACTTCCAGATCAGCCCGACCGGCAAACTGGGTATCGGCTACTCGGGGCAACTGTCGGATGACAACAACGATCATGCGATGACGATCAGCTTCAGCCTTGGCTTCTGATTTAGGGTCGAAGCACTTTTAACCGCCCGAAAGGGCGGTTTTTTTTGCAGGGGCAAAAGATCGCAGCCTGCGGCAGCTCCTACACGGGAATTCGCGTTTTCCTGGAGCTGCCGCAGACTGCGATCTTTCGTTCTTTACTGCTGCGGGTCGATATTGTCCAAGGCCCGGTTCACTGCAAGTTCACCGAGCATGACGATCTGGGCAATGCCCAGCACGATGCTGCGGTTAGGGCCATTCAGCACGGCGGCAAATTCAGTCAGCATCACTTTGGCAGACGCCAATGATTCACAGGTATTGGCGAGGAGAGATTCGGTGTCGATGTCGGGGGCGACCATGAACATGGTGCTGGGGGGATTTGGACTTGGCTTGATCATGATGAATCTCCGTGTGAATAAAGAGACCACCTTCTGCCGCCAAGCAGATTGGGTGGCGGACTACACAAGATTGGCGGACCGGCTCACACGAAAAACCGGCATTCCCGAGGGAATCCTTGTGCAACCCGCCATGACAGATGTGTGAGGACAAGAAAGCATCGCCACTCATTCAGGGTTGCTCGTATGAACAGGGAATCCGAGCCGCCAAGCCCGTTCGCTGAGATATTTTCAGAGACGGGCAAACGATAGAGGCCACCCACCATGCACACAAGCCGGCCGATTCTGGCGTTGTTGTAGGCAAAGACGCAACCTGCCGTAGCCCAAACATGTAACCAGTGAAATCGGTGTAGGAACTGTCGAGCAGTGGCGGATGATTTTTCATCAGGACACTTTCTGCGCTTTGCAATGAAGTGCTCATTGACTGCTCAATAGCCTTCGCGAACAGGCTCGCTCCCACAGTGGGTCTGAGCAATCTGAGGTGGGAGCGAGCTTGCTCATGACGGCACCCTGACAGTCAGCAGAAAAATTGTCAGCCGCGCTCTGCTAGAATCCGCCCCATTCCCTGCCAGAGACTCTTTCCCATGAGCGAGCCGATTCGCCTCACCCAATACAGTCACGGTGCCGGTTGCGGCTGCAAGATTTCCCCGCAGGTGCTGGAGGTGATTCTGGCCGGCAGCGGCGCGCAGAACCTTGACCCGAAACTGTGGGTCGGCAACGCCTCGCGTGATGACGCGGCGGTGTACGAGATCGATGCCGAGCGCGGTGTTGTTTCGACCACGGACTTCTTCATGCCCATCGTCGATGATCCATTCGACTTCGGGCGCATTGCCGCGACCAACGCGATCAGCGACATCTATGCGATGGGCGGTGATCCGTTGATGGCGATTGCGATACTCGGCTGGCCGGTGAATGTGCTGGCGCCGGAAGTGGCACGGGAAGTGATCCGTGGCGGGCGTGCGGTGTGCGACGCCGCAGGCATTCCGTTGGCGGGCGGGCATTCGATTGATGCGCCAGAGCCGATTTTCGGTCTCGCGGTGACCGGTCTGGTGGAAAAACGCCACATGAAGCGCAACGACACCGCCACCGCCGGTTGCCTGCTGTACCTGACCAAACCGCTGGGCATCGGCATCCTCACCACGGCCGAAAAGAAAGGCAAGTTGCGTCCTGCCGACGTCGGCGTCGCTCGCGACTGGATGTGCACGCTGAACAAACCCGGCAGCCGCTTCGGCAAACTCGCTGGCGTTACGGCGATGACCGACGTCACCGGTTTCGGCCTGCTCGGGCATCTGGTGGAAATGGCCGACGGCAGCCAGCTCACGGCGCGCATCGCCTACGACCGTGTGCCGCGTCTGGACAGCGTCGAGTATTACCTCGAGCAGGGCTGTGTGCCCGGCGGCACGTTGCGCAACTTCGACAGTTATTCGAGCAAGGTTGGCCGCGTGCAGGAGCTGCACAAGCGTGTGCTCTGCGACCCGCAAACCAGCGGCGGTCTGTTGATCGCGGTAACGCCTGAAGGCAATGACGAGTTCCTCGCCGTCGCCGCCGAACTGGGCTTGAACCTGGCGCCAATTGGCGAATTGGTCGAGCGACAGACGAACGCAGTCGAGGTGATTTGATGCTCCGCGACTGCACCGATTACCGCGATATTTTCCTCAACGATTGGCCGCTGATGGACGCTCGCGCGCCGGTCGAGTTTCACAAAGGCGCGTTCCCTGGCGTGATCAATCTGCCGTTGATGAATGACATCGAGCGGCAGAAAATCGGCACCTGCTACAAGCAGCACGGCCAGCAGGCCGCCATCGAGTTGGGCCATCAAATGGTGTCCGGTGCGGTGAAGGCCGAGCGCATTCAGGCCTGGGCGGATTTCGCCCGGGCCCATCCCGACGGTTACCTCTATTGCTTCCGCGGCGGGTTGCGTTCGCAGATCACCCAACAATGGCTGCGCGACGAAGCCGGCATTGACTATCCGCGCGTAGGCGGCGGTTACAAGGCGATGCGCAGCTTCCTTATCGACACCACTGAACAAGCCATCGCGCAGTGTGATTTCGTCTTGCTGGGCGGCATGACTGGCACCGGCAAGACTGAAGTGCTGGTGCAATTGCGTAATGGCCTGGATCTGGAAGGGCACGCCAATCACCGCGGCTCCAGTTTCGGTAAACGCGCCACCGCGCAGCCGTCGAACATCGATTTCGAGAACCGCTTGGCCATCGACATCCTCAAGAAGCGTGATGCCGGTATCGAGCAGTTTGTGCTGGAGGACGAGAGTCGGGTGGTCGGCAGTTGCGCCTTGCCGCTGGCGATGTATCAGGGCATGCAGCAGTACCCGATGGTCTGGCTGGAAGACAGTTTCGAGGATCGCGTGGAGCGGATTCTGCGTGATTACGTGGTCGATCTGTCTGCCGAGTTTGCATCGGTGCATGGCGAGGAAGGTTTTGCGCTGTTCGCAGAGCGGCTGCTGGAGAGCCTGAACAACGTGCAGAAACGCCTGGGTGGCGAGCGCCATCGGCGGCTGTTCGATTCGATGGAAGCGGCGCTGGCAGAGCAGGCCCGCAGTGGTGCGGTGGATCTGCATCGCGGCTGGATCGAGGGGTTGCTGCGTGAGTATTACGATCCGATGTATGTGTTTCAGCGCGAGAAGAAGGGCGGGCGTATCGAGTTTGCCGGGGAGCGTGAGGCGGTTATCGAGTATCTGCGCGAGCGGGTGAATCAGAAAGCCTGATGGCATGTTTGCCGGCCTCATCGCTGGCAAGCCAGCTCCCACAGTGTCGTGGGGGTACCGCAAATATGCGCATCACTCCAAACATGCGGGAGTCCGGCTTGCCAGCGATGAGGCCATCACTGACAGTAGAAGACTCAAGTCAGGCAAGTGTCCCAGCCATCATCCAGCCTTCCACAGCCTTCATTGTGCATTCAAAACCTGTGGGAGCTGGCTTGCCAGCGATGAGGCCATCACTGACAGTAGAAGACTCAAGTCAGGCAAGTGTCCCAGCCATCATCCAGCCTTTCACAGCATTCGTTGTGCATTCAAAACCTGTGGGAGCTGGCTTGCCAGCGATGAGGGCCGAATAGGCACCCGAAAACTCAAGTCGGGCAGGTGGCCTTGCCGTTATCCAGCCCTTGCTTGTAGCTGTGGCTCTGCAAACTGGCCTTGCCGTTGTGCCACGTCAGGGTCAGCACGTACAGCGAATCGAAGTCGCTGCCCGCCCAGTCCTCGGTGATGGACTGTGTTTCGCCGACGGCATTCCCGGCCACCTTGTTGATCAGTTCCGGCAAATAGCCGTGGGACCACGCGGTGTAGATGGTGGAGTTGTGATACTTGTCCTCCAGCAGTTCGCGCGCCAGATCGCTGGTGTCATTGGCCGAAAATTCGATGTTCACTGGCAGGCCGAGCTTGATGGCGGCGGGGCTGATGGTCATCAGCGGGCGAATATAGCTATAGGAGTTGTCCAACTCGCCTTCCTCGACATTGCGCGTCGGATTGGCGGCGAACACGTAGTCGGCAGCGCCGAATTTCTCCGGCAGCAACGTCGACAGGTCAATGGCTCGGTTCAAGCCCTGGCAATTGAGCTGGCCGAGGCCACCTTCAGGCTTTTCGGCGTGGCGCAGGAACACCAGGGTCTGGGTGCCGTCCACCGGTTGTGCACGGCTTTCGCTGGATTCAAGCGACAGAAACAACGCGCTGACCGCCAACAGGGAGGGCAGGGCAACGTAGGCGCGATGTTTGAAGCGTTTGGCGAAACTCATCAAATTCGACATGAAATAAAAAGGTCTTCAGCGTGTTCGGTTAAGGCTGACAAACCTTTACACCGCAGGCTCCCAGCACCGGGTGTTTTCCATGTCATAAAGCGCTTCCTCTGCAACAAGGGCATAGCTCAGAGTCCCCTGAGGCCCTTTGGTTCGATTCGCAAGCGTGCGCGGCACTCTAATGGCAAGCACTCACGGCATTGGCAGAGAATAATCACTGAATGTTACGGTTCCTGTAGGCGTTGCCGAAGGCTGCGATCTTTTGATCCTGGTGAAACGCTCAAGCTCAAAAGATCTCAGCCTGCGGCAGCTCCTACATTATGATCGGGCTTTAATTTGTGACTGGATGCTTCCCATGACCGATCTGTCCGCGTTCCCGATCACCCAGAAATGGCCGGCGCAGTACCCTGACTGGATTCAGCTCTATTCCTTGCCGACACCCAACGGCGTCAAGGTGTCGATCATGCTTGAAGAGATCGGCCTGCCTTACGAGCCGCACCGCGTGGGTTTCGATACCAATGATCAGTTGTCCCCGGAGTTCCTCTCGCTGAACCCGAACAACAAGATCCCGGCGATTCTTGATCCCCACGGCCCCGAAGATCAGCCGCTGCCGTTGTTCGAGTCTGGCGCGATCCTGATTTACCTCGCCGACAAGAGCGGCCAGTTGCTCGCGCAGGAGGGCACCTTGCGCTATGAAACCCTGCAGTGGCTGATGTTCCAGATGGGCGGCATCGGCCCGATGTTTGGCCAGCTCGGTTTTTTCAACAAATTCGCCGGCAAGGATTACGAGGACAAGCGCCCGCGTGATCGTTACGTCGAAGAGAGCAAACGTCTGCTCAAGGTGCTCGACGGTCGACTGGAAGGTCGCGACTGGATCATGGGCGAGCGTTACACCATTGCCGATATCGCGACGTTTCCGTGGGTGCGCAATTTGATTGGCTTTTATGAGGCCGGTGACTTGGTGGGCATCAGCAACTTCCCGAATGTCACCCGGGTGCTGGAGCGTTTTCTGGCACGGCCTGCGGTAATCCGTGGTTTAACGATCCCTTCCTGATTGACACACAACCCTGTGGGAGCTGGCTTGCCAGCGATAGCGGTGGAAATGGCAACATTCATGTCGACCCTGCCGCCGTCATCGCTGGCAAGCCAGCTCCCACAGGGTTTCAGGGTGTGCCTGAAAGATTATTACGCACTCAGTAATGCTGTCTTGATTGATCCAGGTTTGTACGCCAACGCCCGCAAGGCATAAGCTTCGCCCCCTACGACTTTCGTCTCATCTTCCGTTTTCAGGAAAGCCCCATGTCCAGTCAGTTCCCCGAAGCACGTCCCCGCCGTCTGCGCCGCAATGCGAGCCTGCGCAGTCTGTTCCAGGAAACCGAGTTCAGCCTGAATGATCTGGTGCTGCCGATTTTCGTCGAGGAAGAGATCGATGACTTCGTGCCGATCAAGAGCATGCCCGGTGTGATGCGTATTCCCGAGCGCAAACTGGCCAGCGAAATCGAGCGCTATGCCCGCGCCGGCATCAAGTCGGTGATGACCTTCGGCGTGTCCCATCATCTGGACAGCAACGGCAGCGACACCTGGCGCGAAGAGGGCCTGGTCTCGCGCATGTCGCGCATCGCCAAGGACGCCGTGCCGGAAATGATCGTGATGTCCGACACCTGCTTCTGCGAATACACCGATCACGGCCACTGCGGCGTGATGCACAACCATGAAGTCGACAACGATCAGACGCTGATCAACCTCGGCAAACAGGCCGTTGCTGCTGCCCGTGCCGGTGCTGATGTGATTGCGCCGTCGGCGGCGATGGACGGTCAGGTGCGGGCGATTCGCCAGGCACTGGACGCGGCCGGGTTCACCCAGATTCCGATCATGGCGTATTCGACCAAATTCGCCTCGGCGTTGTACGGCCCGTTCCGCGAGGCCGGCGGCAGCGCGTTGAAAGGCGACCGCAAAAGCTATCAGATGAACCCGATGAACCGCCGCGAGGCTCTGCGCGAATCGTTGCTCGACGAGCAGGAAGGCGCCGATGCGCTGATGGTCAAACCAGCCGGTGCGTACCTGGACATCATCCGCGACATCCGCGAGGCCTCGAACCTGCCGCTGGCGGCGTATCAGGTCAGCGGCGAGTACGCGATGATCAAGTTCGGCGCGCAGGCCGGAGCGATTGATGAGGATCGCGTGGTGCGCGAGAGCCTGGGCGCGATCAAGCGTGCGGGGGCGGATCTGATCTTCACGTATTTCGCGATGGATCTGGCGCTGGCCGGGATCTAAGCCACACGGCAACAAAAGGTGGGAGCTGGCTTGCCAGCGATAGTGGTGGTTCAGTCGAGACTGGTTTTGGCTGTGCTGACCTCATCGCTGGCAAGCCAGCTCCCACAGGTTTCTGTGGTGTTCGTGCGTCTCAGGAACAGGCGAAAAATGGCCGGATTCCTTGGTCGCGGAAGTAGCGCTCAATCACCTTCGGATCGGCGCTGCTATCGGCAATCGCCACGTAGGTGTCCGGGCGCAACAGGTAAAAACCGTTGCGCGCCAATCCTGCCGTTTCAAACGCCGGTCGCCAGTCGAACACGTGCAGCGGCAAATGATGTTCAAGGCACCAGGCGAGCATTTCGTCGCTGGTGTCGCCATACACATGCACCTGCCAGCACGGCTGGCGCAGTGGTTCGTAATTATCTCCCTCACCGTCATGTGCCCACGGCAAGCGATCGCCACCGTGGACATGGCCGGCCGTGCCTTGACTCAGCGGCATGCCACGATAGTTGAGGGTGACTTGTGAGACCGTGCGAAAAAGGAATTCGCGACTCGCCTCGAACGACGCCATCCTGGGAATCAGAAACGGTGCCAGCCGCGTGCGCAACAGATCGGCCATGCGCCCCTCGGCCGTGACGAAACTGAACACTTTGTCGGTGGTGGAGATCAGTCGCCGGGCGAAGGCGATGCGTTCGGTTTCGTAGCTGTCGAGCAGTTTCGCCTCGGCACCGCCACTGAGGACTGCAGCGAGTTTCCACGCCAGATTGATCGCATCGCCGATGCCGGTGTTCATGCCCTGACCGCCCGCCGGGCTGTGCACATGGGCCGCGTCGCCGAGCAGAAACGCCCGCCCGCCGCGAAAATGCTCGGCCACGCGGTGGTGCACGCGGTAGGTGGAAAACCAGTGGACGTCCTCGATGTGCACTTTCAGGTGTTCGATGGCGCGGCTGCTGACATCAGAAAACTCCAGCGTTTCGGCACGCTCCGCACGTTCGTCACGCACGGTGCCGATCAATCGCGCGCGGCCTTTGCCGGCCAGTGGAAACACCGCGAGAAAGTCGGCTTCGTCCAGATCCAGATGCAACTCGCCGTTGAGCGCCGGGCCGCTGGCCTGGACATCCGCCACATAGAAAATCTGCTGATAAGTGCCACCGGGAAAACCGGCGTCGAGGTTTTTGCGCACCACCGACCGCGCCCCGTCTGCACCTGCCAGATAGCAGGCCTGGCAGATTTCCTGCTCGCCATCGGGCAGGCGCAAATGGGCGGTGACGCCGTCGCTGGTTTCCTCGAAACTTTCCAGCGTGGTTTCGCGCTCGACGCGCACGCCATAGTCTTCGAGACGCTCGATCAAAAGCTGTTCATGTTGGTCCTGCGGGAAGATTTCGACGAAAGAGTAAGGCGTCAGGCCTTCGCCGATACGGTTAAGCGGCAACTGTGCGACCGGTTTGCCATTGACCCAGAAGTTTGCCGCCGCCACCTGATGACCGTTGCGCACGATGGTCTCGGCCAGGCCCAGTTGCCGATACAGCTCCAGCGTTCGCGCCTGCACCGCCAGCGCCCGGGAAGTGGTGCCGGGTGCGGCTGTCTTGTCGATGATGCGCACCTGCACGCCGAACTTGCTCAGCCACAGGGCCAGCACCAGCCCGGTGGGGCCGGCACCGATGATCAGGACGTCGCTGCGGTTCATGATGGCCACTTTCCGCGCAGGGCAGGGTGCAAAGGATGAGCTTTAAGTGAAGCCCATCGCAGCTGCTGACGCCAGTGCAGTGTTGCTCAGAAATCGACAGTCTTGATGAAGTCGATAAAGGCTTTTTGGCGCGAGGTGTACTGGTGCGCATGCGGCCAGAGCGCGTGAATCGGCGTGGCATTGGCCGAGTGCGCCAGCAACATGGGGGTCAGCCGTCCGTCAGCCAGCGGTTTTCGGATCGAGATGTCCGGCAGGCAGGCGATGCCCAGGCCTTTGAGGGCAAAATCGATGCGGGTATTGATGTCGTTGCAGACAATTGAAGTGGGCAAGTACAGCTCGCCGCAATCGTTGAGCGGCCATGGCTCGACCTTGCCGGAGTTGGGCGAGCGATAGTGCAACAGTTTGTGTTCAGGCAATTGTTCCGGTCGGGTAGGCGTGCCGTGCCGCTCCAGATAAGTCGGGGAGGCGACGATCAAGCGACGAAAGTGGCCCATCGGGTGTGCCCGCAGGTTGTTGTCGGCCACCTCGCCGACGCGGATGGCCGCGTCGAATCCTTCCTGGATAATGTCAACGTTGCGCTCGGCGTAGTCCAGTTCCAGCTCGATCTCGGGGTAGCGCTCGTTGAAATGCGCCAGATGATCGAGAAACACGTCACTGATTGGCGCCAGACTGATCTTCAGACGACCTCGGGGCAGGTCGGCGGCGCTGCTCAGCTCGGTCTGGATTTCCTCGATTTCATCAAGAATCCGCCGGCTGCGCTCCAACAGTTTTTCACCTTCCGGCGTCAGGGCGATGCTCCGGGTACTGCGCTGAAACAGCTGCACACCGAGGCTTTCCTCCAACCGCGAAATGCGTTTGCCGATCGCTGACGCCGAGACACCCAACGCTCTGCCAGCGGCGACAAAGCTGCGTAACTCGGCGACTTGCACAAACACGGAAAACGCGGCAACGGATTCGAGCATGACACTTCCTTGATTGCGGACATCAGCGACCGGACAGACCGGAACGGTAACCTGCTTTTTCCGCAATGCCTATGCCATTAACCTTCACAGCGCCTGCAATGTTGATCGGTCTGCGACAGCAAGGCAGCGCATCAGGGACGTGCACCGTTCATGGATGAACATGATTTTTTCTGGTTCAGGACGACAGGAGTCGCCATTTTGAAAGCATTTGTGACGGGCGTTACCGGTTACATCGGTGGGTCGATGGCCATGGCGTTGATCGACCGTGGATATCAAGTGTCTGGCCTGGTGCGTTCGGCACATCAGGCCAAAGAGGTCGGCCGACTGGGGATCATTCCGGTATTGGGGACGCTGTATGACACCGAAATCATCAAGAAGCAGGCACTCGCGGCGGATCTGATCGTCAACGCGGCCAACTCCGATAACGCTTACGTGGTCTCCACGCTGTTGCAGAGTTTGCGCGGCACCAGCAAGACCCTGATTCATTACAGCGGCACCAGCGTCATCGGTGATCGTGCCGAGGGGGCGGGTTCCGACCAACAATGGACAGAGCTATCGCAGCCGCGTCCACGCCTGGAAAACGTAGGCCGGGTGGCTATTGATAACGCGATCCGCATGGCCGGCCAGCAAGGCCTGCGCACCCTGGTGGTGTGCCCGACGATGGTGTTCGGTGAAGGGCGCGGGCTGCACAAGGATTCGATCCAGATTCCGCTGTTGACGCGTCTGGCGTTCGAACACGGAGTCGGCATCAGCGAAAAGCTCGGTTTCGGCGGTCGCACGCAATCGGTGTCTATGGAATACATCTTGAGTGAATGCTGCGCTCACGACCCGGAAGAAGCCGAATACGGTCTGGGCTCGAACATTCGGGTCTGCGGCCAGAAAGCCCGGGATTTTGGCTGGGAGCCACAACATTCCGATGTTCTTTCGTGGATTCGTGACAGTCACAGAGTGGGAGTTGCGCAATGAGCGTCGCCATGAATGCAAACCTGCGCAACAAAGATGAGCGCGTGATGAGTTGGCCGCTATTCGCTCTGGCCATCGCCGCTTTTGCAATCGGCACCGCCGAATTCATCATCATGGGCCTGCTGCCGCAAGTGTCAGCGGACCTTGGGGTTTCGATTCCCTCGGCCGGTTATCTGGTCTCGGGTTACGCCATGGGCGTGGTGGTCGGTGGCCCGCTGTTGGCGATGCTGGTCGGCAAGATGGAAGAAAAACGCGCGCTGCTGATCCTGATGGCGATCTTCACCATCGGCAACGTCGCCTGCATGATCGCGCCGGACTTCACCTCGTTGATTGTGGCCCGGATATTTACCGCGTTCAGTCACGCATCGTTCATCGGCATGGCTGCGGTGCTTGCGTCGCGTATCGCCCCGCCGGGCAAGGAAGGCCGGGCGATGACGCTGATGTTCACGGGCATGACGCTGGCCAACGTGCTCGGTGTGCCGGTGGGTTCGTTGGTGGGTCAGGTCTACGGCTGGCGTACCACGTTTTTGGGTGTGGTCGCGCTTGGTCTGATTTCGTTGTTGATGGTCTGGTACCTGGTGCCTGCGCGTGCGGGTGCCAACAAGCAACAGACGCGCGCCAATCTGGAAGGGATGAAGCGCCCGATCATCTGGTTGGGCCTGATGACCAGCGTGATGGCTTCGGCCAGCATGTTCGCGTTCTTCACCTACATCGTGCCGATCCTGCAAGACGTCACCCATGTCGAGCCCAAGTTCGCCAGTGTCGCGCTGCTGGTCTGTGGTGTCGGTATCACCATCGGCGGGTTGCTTGGTGGTCGCCTGGCGGACTGGAGCCTGACCCGCTCGCTGGTGCTGACCTTGCTGGCATTGATTGCAGCGCTGGTGAGCTTCTTCTGGACCAGCCACTTCGTTTATCCGGCCGTGATCAATATGGCGGTGTGGGGTTGTCTGTCGTTCTCGGTCGGCATGCTCCTGCAAGCGATGATCATCCGCGTGGCGGGCGAGTCGGCCAACTACGCGTCGACCTTGAACGTCGGTGCGTTCAACCTGGGTAATGCGATCGGTGCGTGGGTCGGTGGCCGAGTGATCGATGCCGGCATGCCGCTGAACTCGATCACCCTGGTGGCGGCGGGCATTTCCTTGATCACGCTGGTGATGGTGCTGGGTATGTTCCTGAGTCGCGACCGGCGCTTGTTGAGTTATTCGCCAGCCACTGTTTGAGCCTCGAATCACCAGGAATCGCTTGCGATTCCTGGTCCGGGTAAAAGCCTCAAGGACGGGCATTGCCGGCATATTTCCAGTGTCCTCGCATGGCAGTAATGTAGCGCCGCTGCGCAGTGCCCGGTGGCACGCTTTCGCATGCAAAACCCAGGGAAACTCATCAATGGACGATGAATCGAAACACAACCCGTCGGCACAGTGGCGGGTAAAGGGACAGGCTGTAGAGCATGAGAACCCCTGGTTTTCCGTGATCAGGCACGCCGTCCAGTTACATGATTGCCAGGGCATTGACTACTTTGGCGCTCATCATGAACGTCCGGCCGTGGGCATTCTGGCCCGACAACTTCGCCACGCGCGGCTCACCTTGCGTCAGATATCCACCCTGCGCCGATTCCCAATACATCTTGTTGGCCAGGTTCTCCACGCCCAGACGCACCGTCACGTCTTTCTCCGAGACCTTGAAGGCATAACGCGCACCCGCGTCAAAGCGGTTCCAGGTCGGCAGGCTGAGGTTGTTGGCCGCGTCGTCGTATTGCCCGCCGGTGCGCAGCATCCACGCGTTCAGCGCTACGCCTTGCAGGCCGGGCGAGGCCTCCGATGTGGTTGGCGTAGAACGACACGTAGTCCCACGGTTTGAACACGATGCCGTAGACCGGCGTGGTGATCGATTCGTCGTAGCTCGATAGGGGGAAGTGTTCAGATTGGGCTATTGAACGTATGGTGAACCCGCCTCAACGGACTGGATGAAGCAACATGCACACCCCTCGATTACTGATCACCCTCGCGGCAATGCTGGTGCTGGCCGGTTGCGCCAGCCAGCGCAATGGCGAGCCCGCCCCGCGTCCTGCGGCCGAAGTGAAGGCTGAGATCGTGCGCCTGATGCCGGCGAAAATCGCTGACCGCCAGGGCTGGGCGACTGATATTTACGTGGCATTCGCTGCACAGGACATCAGCCCGACCACGCAAAACCTGTGTTCGGTGCTGGCCGTTACCGAGCAGGAATCAACCTTTCAAGCCGATCCGACAGTGCCGGGCCTGGGCAAGATCGCCCGCGACGAAATCGACCGTCGTGCCGGCAAAGTCCACATCCCCGGCTTGCTGGTCAGCGGCGCCTTGCAGGTCCGCTCCTCCAATGGCAAAACCTACAGCGAGCGCTTGCAGGCGGCGCGCAGTGAAAAGGAATTGAGTGCCATTTTTGACGAGTTCATCGGCATGGTGCCAATGGGCCGCACGCTGTTCGGCGGCTTCAACCCGGTGCACACCGGCGGGCCGATGCAGGTCAGCATCGAATTTGCCGAGCAGCACGCCAAGGACTATCCGTACCCCGTCGACGGCACGATCCGCCGCGAAGTGTTCAGCCGTCGCGGCGGCATGTATTTCGGCATCGCGCATTTGCTCGGCTACCCCGTGAGCTACCGCGAGCCGCTCTATCGCTTCGCCGACTTCAACGCCGGTTGGTACGCCAGCCGCAATGCGGCGTTTCAGAATGCGGTCAGCCGCGCATCGGGTATCCCGCTGGCACTGGATGGCGACCTGATCCGCTACGACTCGATCATGCCCGGCGGCACGGAGCTGGCGGTGCGTACCCTTGGCAAGTCATTGGGCATGCGCAATCCGACCATTCGCGATCAACTGGAGAAGGGCAAAACCCTGGAATTTGAAGAGACCAAGCTGTACCGAGAGGTTTTTGCACTGGCCGAAAAGGCCGAAGGCAAATCGCTGCCAAGGGCGGTGCTGCCGGGGATCGTCCTGCAGAGCCCGAAAATCACCCGCAAACTGACCACCGCGTGGTTCGCCAAACGTGTGGACGAGCGCTACAAACGCTGCATGGCCAAGGCCGGATAACTTTCCCAGACATAAAAAAACCAGACATAAAAAACCCGGCTACGGGAGCCGGGTTTCTCTGGGTTGTTGCGATTAACGCCATTCATTCAAGCGTTACGAAGTTCGTTCAGACGATCTGCACCACCTTCAGCGACACGGTTGCCATTCAGGCGATCCGAACCATCAGCGGCAATGGTGTTGCCTTTGACACGATCAGCACCGTCAGCAGCGATGGTGTTGCCTTTGACACGATCAGCACCGTCAGCAGCGATGGTGTTGCCTTTGACACGATCAGCACCGTCAGCAGCGATGGTGTTGCCTTTGACACGATCAGCACCGTCAGCGGCAATGGTGTTGCCTTTGACACGATCAGCACCGTCAGCAGCAATGGTGTTGCCTTTGACGCGATCGGCGCCGTCAGCGGCAATGGTGTTGCCTTTGACACGATCAGCACCGTCAGCGGCGATGGTGTTGCCTTTGACACGATCAGCACCGTCAGCAGCGATGGTGTTGCCTTTGACACGATCAGCACCGTCAGCAGCGATGGTGTTGCCTTTGACGCGATCGGCGCCGTCAGCGGCGATGGTGCTCTGGTGCACACGATCTGCGCCATCAGCAGCGATCATCGTGTGAGCCGGGGTAGCGGCAAAAGCGTTAACTGCGAAAACCGAGAAAGCGATGCTGAGAAGAGTTTGGCGTTTCATGATGGTGTGCTCCGGGGTGTTATTGGGTTGGTATGGAGCAGATGTTACGCCGGAGATTTTTTAAGAGAACTTCATTGCCGTGATGGTGAACATCGACGGCAATGATGATTGATTCAGAGGACTTTGACTGCCCGGCCAATCGCCTGAATCGGCCCGGTCGGCTTGCCGATTGGCGAACCGTTCGCCCCTTCAAGCGTCAACTCGAACAGCTGATTCGCTTCCAGCGGCGGCAACTTGTCCAGGGGCACCGAGAGCGCCTGCCCCGGTTTGACCAACCCCAGCGATACCGGGCCTTGCCAGCCGTCAGCCTTGGTCCAGAACTCCAGCGCCTTGTCCGCGGGCACGTCCATCATACCCAAGGGAATCAGCTGGATTTCCCGCGAATTGCTCGCCTGGATCACCCAGCCCGGAGCCTTGTCCTGCGGCGCGACCAGCACCACCAGATAACTCGGTTTCGGTGTGGTCTGGGTCAGCAGCATCGCGCCCAACACCAATGTGGCGGCCAGGCCGGCAGCGCTCAAACCGCGCCACAGCGGCAGCAGGTTCCACCATGAGGTTGAAGGTGTTGGCTGCGTGAGTCGATCAATGCTGCGATTGATCCGCGGCCACAGCAGCGCTGACGGTTGTTGCGGCGAGGCGAAATCCGTCAGTTCCAGCAAGCGCCGTTCCCAGGCATCCACCGCCGCACGCAGATCAGGCTCATGTGGCAGGCGTTTCTGCACCTCGATTCGCTGTTCGGCAGAGAGCGTGCCGAGCACGTATTCTCCCGCCAGTTCATCGCGTTCCTGCGCCGATTCAGTGGTCATCCCATGCACTCCCGCAAGGCGTTGAGGCTGCGTTTGATCCAGGCCTTGACCGTGCCGAGCGGCGTGCCGAGGCGCGTGGAAATTTGCGCGTGGGTATAGCCGTCGACGTAGGCGTGGAGGATGCAGCGCCGACGCTGTGGGTCGAGTTGTTCCAGGCAGCGATGGATGCGCGCCGAATGATCCTGCGCGTTGAAGGTCTCGTCGAGCACTTCGTGGTCTTCGTCGAACGGCGTTTCCCGACGGTGATCACGCAGTTGATTCAACGCCAGATGCCGCGTCACGCTGTACATCCAGCCACGCGCTGAACCCCGTGAAGCGTCAAACCCCGCAGCACCGTTCCAGATCTTGATAAATGCGTCATGGACAATGTCCTCCGCCAGCGCCGTGTCGCGCACCAGCCGTTTGGCCACACCGAGCAGGCGCGGGCCTTCCTGCACGTACAAATCGCGCAGGGCAGAACGCTCGCCGCGGGCACAGGCAGCGAGACGGGCTTCATAATCGAATTCGGTTTCAGGCAAGGTCATGTGGTGCAATCTAGCTGACATTTAACTTCTGCACACAGAACCTTGTGGGAGCGGGCTTGCCCGCGATGGCGTCGTGTCAGCCAATTTCTACTTCACTGATCCACCGCTATCGCGGGCACGCCCGCTTCCACAGGTTTTGTGTCAGGCCTGTAACGTCAGTTCGCTGCCCAGAAAATGTAATCCGCCTGATACTTCACCACTTCCTGCTTGCCCTTGTTATCCGCCGTGCAGGCACTGCCTGGCGCCACGCCACCCTTGAGCGCGACGCGCTGGATGTAGCTGACGCCGGTCATTGCGCCTTTGCCTTCGGCAGGGTTGGCCTTGACCAGTTGATAGGGCAGGTTGCCCGGAGTCGACGGCGCCACGGCCAATTGCGTACCGGTGACTTTCGAACCGTCCTTGGCCTGCCAGGTGGCTGGCGGACCGAAATAGGTGCCGACCTGCTTGCCGCTGCGATCATTGAGCACCGCTTTCGGGCCGACGAAGGTCCACTCGGTCTGTCCGGCAGCGTTGGGCTTGTCGCGGCATTCGTAAGTGATCTCGCCCACCCCGGTGGTTTCCAACGCGATCTTGTGGCCTTCCGGAACTTTGATGGCGTCCGGATAGTTGCTTTGGGCGAAGGTCGTCGAGGTGACGGCGAGCAAACCGGTGAAGCAGATCAGCTGTGTGGTGTTCATCAGTGTCTTTCTCCAAAAAGGGTAAACCGCTGACAGCCGAGGAGGGCTGTTACAGGGACTACCCGTGACGGAGGGGTTTGGATGCAGTGACTGAAAAATATTTTTTAATCACCGCCAGCGCTTTCTTGCGAGGTTTGATTTGCAGGTACGAGTGCATGGGAAAATCGGGCCAAATCGGATACAACAGCTATAAATAGTGCTACATCAGAGGCCTGTCGGGGATTGAGGAGGGGATATGTATCAGCTCTACGGACATCGCAACTCAGGCGCAGCCGCCATCGAAGCGGCGCTGGAGTTGTGTCAGATCGCTTTTCGCTTCATTGATATCGAAGCCAGTACCGAAGCCGCCGAGGATCTGGCGAAGCTCAATCCCCTGAAGCAGATCCCGACCCTGCAATTGCCCGATGGCAGCGTGCTCACCGAGAGCGCGGCGATTCTGATTCATCTGGGCCTGACATTTCCCAAATCGGGTTTGCTGCCGGCCAAGGCGGACGAACGCGATCAGGCCATTCGCGGTCTGGTCTACATTGTCAGCAACTGCTACGCGGCCATCGGCGTCGTCGACTACCCCGAGCGCTGGCTGGTGATGCCCGACGAAGCGTCGCAACAGAACCTGATCGCCGGCGCTCGCCAGCGATTGCACTGGAGCTGGGAAGTGTTTGCCGACCAGTTTTCCGCCGAGCTGTACCTGGACGACGAAACACCGGGTGCGCTGGATGTGCTGGCGGCGGTGGTGACGCGCTGGGCGGGCAGCCGCGAGCATTTGCGTCAGACCCGGCCGGGATTTTATGCGTGGTTGCAGCGCATTGATCGACATCCGGTGCTGGCGCCGGTGTTTGCGCGGCATTGGCCCGTGTGAACACACGGTAAATCCAGTAGTAGGAGTGAGCAGGCTCACTCCTACAGGGGATCGTGGTGTTTCGGGAGATCACTCCCCGCGAATGTACTGCTCCAGTTGTTTGATCAGTTCGGCTTGTTCGGCAATCGCTTCCTTGACCAGGTCACCAATCGACAGCAAGCCAATCAACTTGCCGTTCTCCACCACGGGCAAGTGGCGCAGGCGCTTGTCCGACATGATGCTCAGGCAGGTGTCGACGGTCTGGTGGGTATCAACGGTAATGACGTTCGCCACCATGATGTCGCGAACCGGCGTGCCCACCGATGAGCGGCCATGCAGCACCAGTTTGCGCGCGTAATCGCGCTCGCTGATGATGCCGACCACGTTGTCGTCTTCCACCACCAGCAGGGCACCGACGTTTTTCTCGGCCATCTTCATCAGCGCTTCAAGCACCATGTGATCTGGCTTGATCTGGTGCACTTCCTGGTTTTTCTGATCTTTGAGCTTGAGCAGTTGGGCGACGGTCTTCATGGCGGTTACTCAGGTGTTGTCGTTGTTATCCAAGCATCGTAGACGCTGGCGCGCAGGGCAAGGTGGCAAAGCGGCAGATAGCACGCAAAAAACGTCATTTGGCCGTTTTTTTCCAAACGTGGCCGCTTCATTGCGTGTGCACGTCTTGATACAGAAGGGCGCGATGGCGTTTCTGCGTCTTGGATAGACTCGGGCATCTGAATTTCATGGATGAAAATTTCGATGCCTGGCTTGAATTTGAGCAACAAAAATATCGTGCCATCGCTGCCGGATTCTCTGGCTGGCAATGCCACGTTCAGCTTCATTGCCGGGAATGTTCCAGACTGGCTATTGAACAGCACCGCACTGCACAGGGACGCGTTAAAGCAGGCCACAGTGCCAGACCAGCCTTGGTTTCACTCTGCTTCATCAACGCAACGCGACCAGATGAAAAGCGCCCTTGCAGCGAGTTGGACTGCCCGGCAGGCAGTGGACAAGGTCTTCGCGCGGCTGACCGAAGTCGAAGCGTTTGCCCATGGGTTACTGACCGCTGCGCTGAAAGACCGTTATGACATCACCGTAGACGTCAGCTCGACGTGTCTAAGGCTTTACCGTTCGACCGGGATGACGGGGGGCTTCGAGGTGCGCACCCTGACCCTGCTCGAGTGCTGTCTGCACAATTTTGAATTGAAAGAGACTCGACCAGAATATTACGACCAGGCGAGCGGCTTTATTACCCGACCTTCGGCCTCCGGAGAATTCGACGTTGTGCCGATCAAGGCCAGAATGTCCGTCGCGGCTTTTACCGCGTTGTGCCGGGAGCTGGACGCAGGTGCTGCTTATCAGAAATATCTCGAAGACTTTTTCGATCAGGCCAATCCCGTTGCCAGCGCCGTCCTGAAAATAAAGGTCGAGGCTAACGAGAAGAGCACCCTGCGCCTGTGCAATGGGCTGGCGTTGCTCAAAGGCGATATTGATCACGACGCTCATCGCCTGGTAGAGAGGTGGGCTGCGGGAGATCGACGGTTTTTCTGGAACGGGCGGGCAGTCCACTGCCATGCATTGACGATGATGGGCGTCGAGTTGCCAGGGATTGTGCTGGTCTGCGCCGATCTTGAGCACAGTTCAACGACTGTTCCGGTCATTGCCTATGTCCCCCACCATCCCGAGCATCCGCTGAAGCGGTATGCGTCTTCGACCCAGTTCGTCGCCGAGCTGACACGACAGCTGCGCTCACCTGAGTACCAGCGATTCTTCAGCCGGTTCGTGCCGCATCAGCACCGAGGCCAGTTCTTTTTTCAGCTCAACAATCGGCTATCAAAACTGCAATGGCATGCACCGGTTCCTTTTCAGCAACTGCCGGCCTGGCGCCCAGCGCCTGTTCTGAAACCTGCTCTGCAGATCGGGTATGCGCGAATCAAGGGTGAGTTCTGGTTTCACCAGTTTCAGCAGAAGTTGAACACCTTGTTCGCCGATGCTCGAACGCGGGCAGTCCCCACTGGCGATGAGGACGCCAAAACACGCTGGGCTCGCTGGGACAGCTTCCTTAACGTCGCGCTGACCGTGCTGGAGGTGGGAGCATTTGTCGCCGCGCCGTTTGTACCTGGTCTGGGTGAATTGATGCTTGCGTATACCGCCTACCAGTTACTGGATGAAACGTTCGAAGGGATTGTCGAGTGGGCTCAAGGACTGCGTACTGAGGCGTTCGAACATGTGCTCGGCGTGGTGGAAAGCCTGATTCAGCTCGGTGCGTTCCTGGTGGGTGGTCAACTGGTGGGGGCGGTGGTCTCGCCCAAGGCGTCGCCCTTGATCGGCCGCATGAAAATTGTCGATATGGCGGATGGTCGCTCGCGGTTATGGGATTCGGATCTGCGGCGCTATTCACAGTCGGTGGACTTGAGTGAATCGGCCCGGCCTGACGCCATGGGCATTTATCGTCAGTCCGATCGGCAGGTGTTACCGCTGGAGGGCGAAACGTTTGTTATTCGCCCGGAGCCCGGATCGGATGATTACCGCATCCAGCATCCGCAGCGCAGCGATGCCTATGCCCCCCGACTCAGCCATAACGGTGCTGGCGCCTGGGTGCATGAAGCCGAACAACCTCAGGCCTGGCAGGGGAGTCAGTTGATGCGGCGTCTCGGTCATCAGGTCGACGGTTTTTCCGAACAGTCGCTGGAACAGATCCGCATCGTCAGCGGCGTGGATGAGTCGACATTGCGCAAACTGCACGTTGAACGTGAACAGCCGCCCGCGATGCTGGCGGCGACGATCAAGCGTTTTACTGCCGATCAGTCCATTGAAACGTTCATTGCACAGCTTGCCAGTGACGACTTGCAGATCCATGGGAAGGCCGATGTGCGGATGCAACTGCAGTTGCTGACGGGGCACAAACAATGGCCTGAAAAGCTCTCGCTGCGATGGCTCGATGAGCAAGGCAACGTGCTGTGGCAATCGTCATCACTGGCAGGTAAAACGCCGATCAATTTGCAGCTCGACCACGGCATCGTCGCAGACCTGTCCGCCACGCTGTTGTCCCTGTTGAGCGAGCAGGACATCAAAGTGTTGCTGGAAGAAGAGTTTGGTCGTGGCGTCATCGCTGCGAACGTGCGTGCTGCGAGGCTGCGCGCCTTGATCGTCGAGGCGGCAAGGACGCAAAGAACAGCGTTGGTGGATAGCCACGTCAAATGGCAGGAGGTGCCGACTGCCGTGCCTTCTGCCGAAAGCGTGTTGCTGCGCAACGAGTTTCCCCAGCTGCCGAACGAGCTTGTGAGCAATGTACTGACGGATGTCTTGCCAGCAGAAAAGCAGTTGGCCAGCGAGCAGGGACAATTGTCCTTGCGCTTGAAGCAGGCTGCCCGTGAAGCGATGCGTGAATGGCGCACGACCCGGGCCTGGGAGGGGCTGTACCTGCCGGCTAATGCCAATCTCGACAGCTACCGATTGGCATTGCACAGTCTGGAAAAGTTACCGGGCTGGTCGCCGCAGGTATTGATCGAAATTCGCAACCAATCGTTCGACGGACTGCTGATCGACAGCGTCGGACCGACCTCGGCACCCGTTCGCAAAGTACTGTTGCGCACGGTGCAGAACCAGTTCCAGCCCTACGACGCGCAGGGCAATAGCCTGCAAGGCGCGGGTGATTTTTATGACGCGGTGTTGCAGGCATTGCCGGATGCCGAACGCGACAGTCTGGGGCTTGGCATCGGTGAAGGTCAGCGCCTGCGCAGCAACCTTCAGCAATCATCCATAAACCGTACAGAACTGCGCGATCTGCTCGACGACTCACCGCTTAGAATCGCCGTCGAAAAACCCCAAAATCCAGGCTACACGTTGATCACTGAACGGCTATTAGGCACGGGCGGTGAGTCGAGTCCGGAGGATCGGTTCAAAAGCCTCTATCCGCGGGCCACCACGGCTAACTTCAATGAGTTTGTGCGAGCATCCGGAACACCTGCCGACGCTTTACGGCTCATCCGGGAGCGGGAATTGGCGTTCAAACATCTGCAGAAAACCCTTGATGACTGGGTGGCAATCGAGCGCGGCGAGTTGCTGCCGATGGATCAGCGTTTTCACAAACGGCGTTTCGCCAAGGCTCTCAGCCAATGCTGGCAGGCCGCTGAAACGGCGGGAGAGGGTGGCTACACGCTGGATCTGGATTTTCACTGGACCAGTGATTTTCTTGAGTACCTGCCGACGCTTGACGTTGAGTTTGCGCACGTCAGCGAGCTGCAATTTCGTCATGCGCAGTTGCGCATTGATATCAGCCAGTTCCTCGGCTACTTCCCCAAATTGAAGGTCCTGAACCTGAGCGAAAACTCCCTCACCGCGTTGCCTCGTCGGGTAGGCCATCTGCACGCTTTGGAAACACTGGATCTGGGCAACAATCAACTGACGCTGACGGCCGGAGACGTCACTGAACTCAGCCGTCTGACCCGCTTGCAGACATTGAGGCTGGGCGCGAATCCGATGCTGGCGCGGGCACCGGATGTCAGTGCGATGGCAGACCTGCAAATCCTCGATCTGCATGACACCGGGATTACCCAATGGCCGACAGGCCTGTTCACGGCACCGCGTTCAAGGGCATTTGATCTGGAGCTGCAAGGCAATCCAATCGAACAGGTTCCTCAGGTAGTACCCGGTTCGGAGCAGGCGCGATTGATAGCGCGCACCCGTTTGAGTCGTGACCGTCTGTCCGATCAGGGCCGCGAACAATTTCATGCCTATATGCGCTCAGTGGGCTACGACCCCGCCCGCAGTTATCCGCCGAAGGGCGAGCAGACCAGTGCGCATTGGCTGGAGGGCGTCACGGGCGAGCCGCGTCAGCGCAAGCAAACAGTGTGGGATGAGTTGGAGCACGAGCCTGATTCCCAGGGTTTTTTTGAAGTGCTGGAGAAAGTCGCGGAGTCAGCAGACTACATCGCCGACGAGGCGCGTCCGGCGCTGACCGAGCGAGTGTGGCGAATGCTGGATGCCGCGACACAGAACACGCAACTGCGTGAAGAGTTGTTCCGCATGGCCAGTAATCCTGACTCTTGCGCGGACGCCGGGGCACAGATTTTCAATGAGATGGGGATCAAGGTTCTGATCCATGAAGCCTGGCTGGCCGGCAGCCCCGAGCAGGTCGAGTCCAGTCTGGTGCAATTGGCGAAGGGCAAGTCTCGCCTGGACATGGTTAACGACGTTGCCCGCGCCAACATCCAGACCCGCCTGGAGGCTGGTGAAGCTTTTATTGCACTTGATGAGGACGGTGAATTCACGGGCAGCATTGATGAAGTGGAAGTCTATCTGGCATTTCAGACCGGTCTGGCTGATCGGCTCGAGTTGCCGTGGCAGTCACGGGGAATGTTGTTTCGCAGCATCGCTGAAGTCAGTGAGACGCAGATCGACGAGGCTTATCAAACGGTGTTGTCGCTTGAGGCGGGGGACGGATTGGTCAACCGAATGATCGAACAGCGGTTCTGGCGTAAATATCTGAAAGGGAGGTATACGCAGGCGTTTAAGCAGAATGCGCAGGTGTACGACGCGAAGGCGGAGGCGTTGCTTGATCGGTATTCGGCAGGCACCGTTTCGCAGCAAGTTTATGAGCGCGAACTTGTCGGATTAAACGAGGAACGTAAGGCTTTGCTGAAAGCATTGACGCGAGGCCTATTATCAAAGCAGTCGATAGCTGCATAAAAAAACGGCCTGTTTTCCGAAACAGGCCTTTTTTTAGTTCCTGAAACTTATAGCCACCCGGAGAGAGTCCTCTGTTGATTTGTCCAAAGTTCGTGGTCCTGATTTGTGGCTCCCGATAGTACGTTGAAGGGAACAATAGCGTCACCGTAAGTCGCGACCAACTGGCCGGTGCAGTTGTAGCACGCTTCAAATGCCTGTGCGTGCTTAGTTTGCTGCATTTTCTGGGTCACTATCGAGATCTCTGCCGGGTTAGTCGAGCCCGTAAGATGTTGTTGGATATAAAGAGCTGCGTTGGCTGCCTGCACTTCCGCATGAGCTCCTGGAAGCCCGCGACTCATGGGTATTCGGTTATTGCTGGCTTCTATGTGACGCTTCATGCGATCAAGTGTTACCTCATGGAGAAGAGGTACTTCATATTCCATTCCTTTGAGGCTTTGAGGCTCTGACGATTCCCCGTTGTAGATTTTTACAGCCAGATTCTTGTCCTCCAGCCGATTGATATAGAGCTTTGCCATGTAGCTTTTAAATTCGTTCAAGTCGTCAACCTGGAAAACCCCAAGTGAAGCGAGTTCGCTTGAGTCCAGATTGTTGTCAATCTGTCTTGTGATATGGAAGCCATGTTCCTTTTTTGTGAAATTCGCGCTTTCCAGCGAAATATTAAAAAAGTCAGTGACGATAATGTCTTGGTCTGAACTTGTGCCAGGTATCAGAGCTCCAGCATGGGCTACGGCTTGAGTATTCCTGTATTTTTTGGTGAACCGCCTATCAGGGTTTTCAAGTAATCGCCTCTTTTGCTTGGCTGGTCTGGAATCAACAGGTTCGTTTCCTGCACTTATCATACTCGTTGTTCGACTACTGACTCTTTCGTTCAACTTGTCATTCAACCCGAACTCATCAACAAAACTCACCGGGTTATTCCCCACCATCGCATACAGATTCCACCCATCCACCGCCCCCGCCGGATCGGCGCTTATCCAGCGCTGCAACCACGGTGCGTAATAGCGTCGCCCGTAATAATAAAGTCCGCTGTCATCCAGTTCCTTAGCCGAATAACGAACCGTTTTGTAGCTGACTTCCAGCTCCGAATTGGCGGCCAGTGAGGCCGTCCCCCCGAACGGGTAATAGTGTTCATGACTGATCAGGCGTGCGTTCTGGTCGAGTTCGATCAGGCTGGAGCTCTGGCTGTCTTCAAGGCAATAACGCAGTTGATCGTTGACGATTTCGCCTGGGCGGCCACTGAGCCAATGCAGGCAGCGGACGTTGCCGATCACGCTCGGCAACGTGATGACGTGCAACTCTTCACCCGTTTCGCGAGTGCGGATTTCGATGCCCGGCAGGTAACGTACCTGATGAAAGTGCGTCCTGGTTGAGCCCTGAGTCTCTTGGTGTTTGAAGACTCGGGCGCCACCGCTGTAGCGATAGATTTCCTTGTCGGGCAGCGCGGATTCGCGTTCGATCAACGTGACCGATGCCAGTTCATCCAGGACATTCCATTGCAAACCCTGGCCGGGTTGCAAGGCTTGCAGGTTGCCATGAGCGTCGAACTGCGTCGAGAAGTCGGGCGGTGAGTCACCTTCTTTCCAGCGCACGCCACGGTTGCTGTTCGGGTCAATGAACATGCGCTGGGTGTAGCCACCGATTGCTCGTGCGTGAACCAGTTTGACCAGGTTATCACCGGTGTCGTATTCGTAGGTCTGGGTGTAATTGAGGCGGTTTTTGGGATCGCTCGGTAATGGACGGCCAGGCATGCCGGTCGGGGGGAGGGCGTCATGTCCGGTAGCGCGGATCAGGCGATAGAGCGAGTCATAGCTAAAGTCGCGCTGGCCGTCGATCAGCTGGTTGGCAAAGAACACTGGGTCAACAGTGCGATCCAGAAGACTGATGACATTGCCGACCTTGTCGTATTTGTATTCGAGATTTTGCCGCAACGCCTCGCCGGGCAGACCTGCCTTGATGCCATTCAAGCGACCGTTGGCGCCATCGTATTCCCAATTGCACACCACACCGTTGCCCAGGGTTTGTTCGATTTTCTCGCCTTCGGCGTTGTATCGGGCGTGTTTGAGGATGTCTTTTACAGCATCGTCGCCGCTGATCTTCAGGGTCACCTGCTGGAGTTGTCCGCCGACGTCATAGCGTGAGCATTGCTGATGGCCGCTTGCATCCGTCTGGCTCAGTGCTGCGCCGTTGGCCCCGTAGCGCCAACGCGTGGTGTAGACACCGGCATCACGCAGTGTGCGGGTTTCCTCCAGAGGCAGGGCATTGAGGCTGAACGAGCTGTAATCCAGAGAGCCTGAGGCATCGACTTTGTGTAGCAATTGGCCGCGCAGGTTTTTCTCGGCATCTGCATCGGCGGCGCCATAGCGCATGGTCTCCATCTCAGGCCCGTCGTTCACTTTGATGCCCTGCAAGCGCAAACGATTGTCGTAGCGGTTGCTCCACCGATTCCCTCGGGCATCCCAACGCCGGACAACTTCCCCAGCCAAACCATGCAAACTCAGGCTCCAGCCAGAATCGACGCTGTTGAGCTGCAGCGATTGGCCTGCCATGTCATGAATGGTCGTCAAATTGGCTTTTGGCGCTGTTGCGAACAGTCGTGGATCCCAATGCTCTATTGCTCTGCCTGCGGCGTCGTGACGTTGCCGGGTGATCAACGACTGTGCGGCCGCCCCTGGCACCTTTCGCAAATAGGCGATCTGACGAACAGGAAGACCCCGGCCGTCGTTCACGCTGACTGACGGGGTTCGGCGATGAACGGAGAGATCCATTTCTCATTTCCTTCGACGCAAGGCATCGCATGGAGGCAAAGGTCAATCTAGCAACTCTGGCACGGTGTGTAACCTGTCAACTCTGACAGGTGTCGCACCGTTGCCAGCCATGCTTTGCGCGCCACCCAATGGTCGAATGCCGCGTAGAATGCCCCTCTGTTTCAATTTATGAGGTCGCAGTGGTGGATTTACAGCAGGGCTTCGTCCTGACCCGGCATTGGCGTGATACCCCCGCCGGCACCGAAGTCGAGTTCTGGCTGGCGACCGACGCCGGGCCGCGCCGTGTGCGTTTGCCCCATCAGCCGTCGGTGGCGTTTATACCTGCCGAGCAGCGTGAAGCGGCTGAACGTCTGCTGCACGACGAAAAAAACGTCGAACTGCGACCTTTGGCCCTGCTGGATTTCGAACATCGTCCGGTGTTGGGCCTGTATTGCCAGCAACACGGCCAGTTGATGCGCCTGGAAACCGCGCTCACCCGCGCCGGCGTCGATGTCTTCGAGGCCGATGTCCGCCCGCCCGAGCGTTACCTGATGGAGCGTTTCATCACCGCCCCGGTGTTGTTCAGTGGCACACCCGATGCCAACGGCATATTGCTCAACGCTCAACTGAAGCCCGACCCCAACTACCGGCCGAAGCTGCGGCTGGTCTCGCTGGACATTGAAACCACCGAAAACGGCGAGTTGTACTCCATCGCGCTGGAAGGCTGCGGCGAGCGTCAGGTCTATATGCTCGGCACGGCGAATGGCGATGACAGCATCGTCGACTTCGACCTTGAATACTGCGATTCACGCACGGTCATCCTTAAGAAGCTCAACGACTGGTTCGCGCTGCACGACCCTGACGCGATCATCGGCTGGAACGTCGTGCAATTCGATTTACGCATTCTTCACGAACACGCACGGCGCCTCGGCGTGCCGCTGAAAATCGGTCGTGGTGGTGAGGAGATGCAGTGGCGTGAACACGGCAGCCGCAATCATTACTTCGCCTCGGCGGCGGGGCGGTTGATCATCGACGGCATCGAATCCCTGCGCTCGGCGACGTGGAGCTTTCCCTCGTTCAGCCTGGAAAACGTCGCCCAGACCCTGCTCGGTGAAGGCAAGGCCATCGACAATCCGTACCAGCGCATGGACGAGATCAACCGCATGTTCGCCGAGGACAAACCGGCGCTGGCCAAGTACAACCTCAAGGACTGTGAACTGGTCACGCGGATCTTCGCCAAGACTGAACTGCTGACATTTTTGCTTGAGCGCGCCAGCGTCACCGGCCTGCCGGCGGATCGCAGCGGTGGTTCGGTGGCGGCGTTCACGCACCTGTATATGCCGCTGATGCACCGCCAAGGGTTTGTCGCGCCGAACCTCGGGACCAATCCGCCGCAGGCCAGCCCCGGCGGGTTTGTCATGGACTCGCAACCGGGCCTCTACGAATCGGTGCTGGTGCTCGACTACAAGAGTCTTTATCCGTCGATCATCCGCACTTTCCTGATTGATCCGGTAGGGCTGATCGAAGGCTTGCAGCACCCGGACGACGTTGATTCAGTCGCGGGTTTTCGGGGCGCACGGTTTTCGCGCACCCGGCATTGCCTGCCGTCGATTGTGTCGCGGGTCGCCGAGGGTCGCGAGACCGCCAAACGCGAGCACAACGCGCCGCTGTCGCAAGCCTTGAAAATCATCATGAATGCCTTCTACGGCGTGCTCGGCTCCAGTGGTTGCCGCTTCTTCGATACGCGACTGGCTTCATCGATCACGCTGCGCGGACACGAAATCATGCTGCGCACACGCAAGCTGATCGAAGAGCAGGGGCATGCGGTGATCTACGGCGACACCGATTCGACCTTCGTCTGGCTGCGTCGCGCCCATGGTCAGGAGGAAGCGGCGACGATCGGCCATACGCTGGTCAAGCACGTCAACGACTGGTGGCGCGAGCATGTGCGCGAAGAGTACGGGCTGGAAAGTGCGCTCGAATTGCAGTTTGAAATTCACTACAAACGCTTCCTGATGCCGACCATTCGCGGCGCAGAGGAGGGCAGCAAGAAGCGCTATGCCGGTCTGGTAACGCGCGCTGACGGCACAGATGAGATGGTCTATAAAGGCCTGGAAACCGTGCGCACCGATTGGTCGCTCCTGGCCCGGCAGTTCCAGCAGGAACTGTATGAGCGAATCTTCCAGCGCAAGCCGTATCAGGATTACGTGCGTGATTACGTGCGCAAAACCCTCGCCGGGGAATTCGATGATCGGCTGGTCTATCGCAAACGCCTGCGTCGCACCCTCGATGATTACGAACGCAACGTGCCGCCCCATGTGCGCGCCGCGCGGCTGGCCGACGAATACAACTCACAGCACGGCCGTCCACGGCAATACCAGAATGGCGGCTGGATCAGCTACGTCATCACCCTGGCCGGTCCGGAACCGCTGGAAGTGCGACGTTCAACCATCGATTACGATCACTACATCACCCGGCAGCTGCAACCGGTGGCGGACGCGATCCTGCCCTTCGTCGACGATGATTTCTCAACCCTGATCGGGGGGCAGTTGGGCCTCTTTTGAGTCCAGCAGTTGCAGCGTCCATTCGTCGGGAATGCCGTGGAAGTAGCGCTCGAGGGCCTGATTGAACAGGCTTTCGTCAGCGGCAAACTGGCTGAACAGCGTCATCGAGGAGTGAAATTTCAAGTCATCGGGATGCCCGAAAATCTCTGCAATCGAACGCTGCTCGGTATTCAGCACGAGCTGCGTGCAGGTGCGCAGTCGTGCGCCGAGCAATGGGTGATCGAGGTAGGCCTGGGTTTCTGCGGCTGACCCGATGGCGAAGCGTCGGGACATTTCACTGCCGCCAAGCCCTGCGAACTGCGGGAAGACAAACCACATCCAGTGGCTGCGTTTGCGACCCGCTTCGAGTTCACGCAGGACCCGGTCAAATACCGGGTCCTGCGCCTGGACGAATCGTTGCAGGTCAAACGGGTCGTGATGATCAGTGCTTCTCATACGGAACCTCGGCCAGTCGTCAGCTCAGACCATGGCCAGCCGCTGCTTGCGTTGTGGCGCTTGAAACACCTGGTCGAGCGCCGCCAGATCCCCGGCCTCCAGTTGTAGCTGCGCGGCTTGTGCATTGAGTTGCACGTGTTCCGGCCGCACAGCCTTGGGAATCGCAATGACGCCATCCTGACGCAGAATCCACGCCAGCGACACCTGCGCCGGGGTGACGCCGTGACGAGCGGCAATCTGTTTCAGCACCGGGTTGGCCAGCATCGCGCCGCCCTGACCGATCGGACAGTAAGCCATCAGCGGCAGGCGCTGTTGCTGGCACCACGGCAACAGATCGAATTCGACGCCACGCTCTTCAAGGTTGTAGAGCACCTGATTGGTCGCGCAGGCAGGAGACGCCAGTTCTTCGAGGTCATCGACGTCGAAATTCGACACACCCCAGCGACCAATCTTGCCCTCTTCGCGCAGGCGTTCGAAAGCCTCGACGGTTTCATCCAGCGGATACTGGCCGCGCCAATGCAGCAGATAGAGGTCGATGTAATCGGTATCCAGCCGACGCAGACTGCGTTCGCAAGCTTGCGGGATGCCTTTGCGGCTGGCGTTGTGCGGGTAGACCTTGCTGACCAGAAACACCTGATCACGCAAACCGGCGATAGCTTCGCCGACCACACTTTCGGCGCCGCCCTCGGCGTACATTTCGGCGCTGTCGATCAGGGTCATGCCCAGTTCGATACCGCTGCGCAAGGCGGCAACTTCGCGCTTGTGGGCCGAACGATCTTCGCCCATACGCCAAGTGCCCTGGCCAATCACCGGAACCTGCACGCCAGCCAATTCGAGGGTACGCATTCAAACCTCCTACCTGAAAGGGTCGATACCTTAGTGGGCAGCAGGATAGCGCAGGGGTTCCATGCGCTTCATAAAGCAACAGATCGCAGCCTGCGGCAGCTCCTACAGGTGGGGTTGGATTCACCGCCATTCAAACGGTGTACCCAAACAACTGGAGCTGCCGCAGGCTGCGATCTGTTGATCTTCAGCTTCTACTTCGCAGAAAACTTCAACACCACGCTATGCGCATAAGCCTGCCCCGGATCCAGCCGTGTGCTGGGGAAGTTCGGCTGATTCGGTGAGTCAGGATAGTGCTGGGTCTCGAGGGTAAACGCGCCCCAGTGCGGGTAGACCTTGCCACCCTTGCCCTTGACCGTGCCATCGAGGAAGTTGCTGGTGTAGAACTGCACGCCCGGTTCGCTGGTGAACAGCTGTAGATGCCGGCCGGACTGCGGATCGCTGACTTCGACGGCCAGTTTGCTCGCATCACCTTTGGTATCCAGCGCCCAGTTGAAATCGAAGCCACCCTGTTTCGGCTCGGCAAATTTCAGTTGCGGATGATCCGCCTTGATGTGCGCGCCGATGGCGGTCGGTTTGCTGAAGTCCATCGGTGTGCCGGCCACTGGCGCCAGCTCTCCGGTGGGGATCAGTTTGCCGGTGACCGGCGTGTAATGGCTGGCATGCAAGGTCGCGACTTGCTTGAGGATGTCGCCATTACCGGCGCCGGCGAGGTTGAAGTAGCTGTGATTGGTCAGGTTCAGCACTGTCGGTTTATCGGTGCTGGCCTTGTAGTCGATGCGCAATTCGTTGTTGTCGGTGAGGCGATAAGTCACCTCGGTGGTGAGGTTGCCGGGGAAACCCATTTCACCGTCCACCGACAGATAGGTCAGGGTTACGCCGACTGAATCCTTGTCTTTGGTTTCCTGGGCTTTCCAGACCTTTTTATCGAAGCCCTGAGTGCCGCCATGCAAGGCGTTGGACTTGTCATTCTGCGGCACTTGATAGCGTTTGCCGTCGAGTTCGAAAGCACCTTCTGCCAGACGATTGCCGAAGCGGCCAATGGTCGCGCCGAAGTACGCGGTGCCTTTCTGGTAGCCCTGCACATCGTCGAAGCCGAGCACGACGTCGTCGAACTTTCCGTTCTTGTCCGCCACTTGCAGCGATTGCAGGGTTGCGCCGTACGTGATGACCGTGGCTTGCATGCCATGGCTGTTGCGCAGGATGTATTGCTCGACGGGCGTGCCGTCATTGGTTTTGCCGAAGGCCTTGTGTTCGGCGCTCAGGCCGGCCGCGTTGGCAGAGAGGGTGGCGATCATCAGGGACAGTCCAAGGCCGGAGAGCAGGTGACGGGATTGAATCATGGTTGACCTTCCTTTTTGTTGTTGTTGTTTTCAGTAACCCCCCTGTAGGAGCTGCCGAAGGCTGCGATCTTTTGATCTTAAAAAAACAAGGTTAAAAGATCGCAGCCTGCGGCAGCTCCTACAGAGGCCGGGTAATAGTCATGCTATTTGGTATTCAGGTGAGAATTTATAGCGGAATAAACGTTTATTGCAAAAATAAAGTCGGACTAAATGGATCGCTGTGTCACGCCGAAGGTCGGGAAATACCGCCAGCACTGCACTTTTGCGCAATCAGCGGCTCTATCCATGGCCAGGATGCGGTGACTCCCGCCGCACAGGAATGTGCCTGTTCGAGAATTCATGCCGAGAGTGTTTAAGCTGATCAGCCGATTTGTCCGTCGCCCGTGCCTGTTGTTGGTGTGTTTGTCGTCGCTGTTGTTCAGCGGTTGTAGCCATCAGGACGGTAACGGTTTCATCAACCAGATCCGGGAAGGGCAGCCGCAGGAATTTCTGCAGACCAGCGTCGACCGGATGGCCACGCTGGCGATGCGTGACAACCTTGGCAGTCTTTATCGGTTGATGGGCAAGCTGTACCTGCGCAACCCGGACGAGTTGCGCAAGTCGGGTTTCCTCAACATTCACGCCGCCGTCAAGCAGGTACGACTGGCCATCGAGCAGCAACAACCATTGCCGGTGCTCGGCGGCAGAAAGGACCTCGCGGCGCTCAGCTATGCGATGAGCCCGGAGTTTCGTGGTGACCGCGTCGGCGCGTTCATTTATGCCATCGGCAGCATGCTGGTGACGGCCCATGGCAATCGAACCCAGTTCTACATGACGGACGCGATCAACCCCACGTTCGTGCATAACGCGGCGCGCAACATCGAAAAAGCCACGTGGATTCTGTCGCAGCGTCAGAACAAGGAAGGCCAGCCGCTGTTGTTTTCCAATGAGATCTCGGAGGAGGGCAGCAACCTGAGTTTTGCCGTGGAGTTCGGCAAAATCGTTGCGCGTCTGGATCTGCTGACGCAAATGCTTGATGAGCGCTATCGGCGGATCGGGCTCAATTACGCGCAGAGTTTGCTGTTCCTCAACTTCCTCCCGGTGCAATAAATCTGTGGATACGCTGCTGGCGCAATAAAGGAGCTGCCGCAGGCTGCGATCTTTTGATCTTGATCTTGAAAAACCAAAGTCAAAAGATCGCAGCCTTCGGCAGCTCCTACAGGGGGGGTGGTGTCAGCGGGATTGGGTTGATTGGTGACTGGATAACTTGTATACAATCACTCGCTAATTTTGATCCAAATGGAGCTGCATCCGTCATGACCGACCCCGCAAGCGCCGATTTCAGCCGTGTCGACCACGCCACCCGCGCCGACAAACTGCCCTATGCCGCGTTGCTGGCCTTCGCCATGACCGGGTTCATCGCCATCCTCACTGAAACCCTGCCGGCCGGATTGCTGCCGCAAATCAGTGCCGGGCTGAACGTCAGCGAAGTGCTCGCCGGGCAACTGGTGACGCTGTATGCGCTGGGTTCGATTGTTGCCGCGATTCCGCTGACCGTGGCCACCCGTGGCTGGCCACGGCGCCGGGTGCTGTTGATGACGGTTGGCGGGTTTGTGCTGTTCAACACCATCACCACGTTTTCCAGTCATTACGGCCTGACGCTGGCCTCGCGCTTTCTCGCCGGGATGGCGGCTGGGCTGTCGTGGGGAATCATGGCCGGTTACGCCCGCGGGATCGTGCCGGTGCATCAGCAGGGGCGAGCGCTGGCGATTGCCATGCTCGGCACACCAGTGGCGCTTTCCCTGGGAACACCGGCGGGGACGTGGCTGGGCCATCTGATCGGTTGGCGCGCCTCGTTCGGAATAATGTCGGCACTGGCGCTGGTGCTGGCGGCGTGGATTGTTGTGGCGGTGCCGGATCGCCCGGGGCAGGCCAGTGCCGAGCGTCTGCCGTTGATGCAGTCCCTGCGCCTGCCGGGTGTGCGCCCGGTGTTGTTGGTGGTGCTGACGTGGATGCTCGGGCACAACATTCTCTACACCTACATTTCACCGTTTTTGATGCAGGCCGGACTCGCCGGACGTGTCGATCTGGTGCTGCTGGTGTTTGGCGTGTGTTCGCTGGTGGGAATCTGGATCATCGGCATGCTGGTGGATCGCTGGTTGCGCTGGCTGACCCTGATAAGCCTCGCGGTGTTTGCCGTGACGGCGCTGGTGCTGGCCCTGGCGAATCCGTCGCCATGGGTGATCTACGGCTGCATGGCGGTGTGGGGGTTGTCCTTCGGTGGTTCGGCGACGTTGTTGCTGACGGCAGCGGCGGATTCTGCCGGTGATCATGTCGATGTGGTGCAGGCAATGCTGACGACTTCCTGGAACGTGGCAATCGCCGGAGGCGGGCTGTTCGGTGGGTTGCTGCTGGATCGAGCGGGGGCGATGTCGTTTCCGTGGGCGCTGCTGATTCTGTCCCTGATCGCGCTGGCCACGGTGTGGATCAACAGCACACACAGCTTCAAACCGGGACGACGCCAACACTGATCCCCCCTGTAGGAGCTGCCGAAGGCTGCGATCTTTTGATCTTTCTTATTGCGTTCGTCGTGGAGCATCTGAACGCCGGATTGGGATTGGGATCGGGGGTATATCCGTTGCTGCGGGTGTTGCCGCTGGCGGTTTCGCTCTTACAGCGAGTCCCTTTTTCAAACGCCAAAAAGGAACCAAAAGGCTTTGCCCCGGCGTACGGCACTTCGCTGAGGCTCAGTGTTCCCTCGCTACGGTGTCCATCCGGGGGCATCGTCTACGGTTTGCTGCGCTGCACCTCCTCTCGATGAATGCGGCTTCGCCGCACGGCGCTGAGCGCCTGACCCCCGGATGAACACCTACGCTCGGCCTGCCGAAGGGGCAGAAGATCAAAAGCCAGATCAAGAGCCCCTCACCCTAGCCCTCTCCCGGAGGGAGAGGGGACTGATCGCGTTGTTTGGGCGAGATGCGCCGACGTGGGATACCGAGTCGAATTCCAATTTTGAAAAGCGCAAAAATCGACCCCCTCTCTCTCGGGAGAGGGCTTGGCGGGCGGCGTTCCGATGAGGGGCGAACCCACCCCAAAACCAATGCCGACCGCATCGCTCTCCCACCACTCAACACAATGAGCGTTAGCTCGAGTGCAGCTCTTGATCTCAGAGCCCGTCGGCAGGCTGAGTGGAGGGATTCATCCGGGGAGGACATCGAAAGGAGGTGCAGCGAAGCAAACCGGAATCGATGCCCCGGATGGATCACGGAGCGAAGGAACCCCGAGCCCCAGCGAGTGGGCCGAACGTCAGGGCAAAGCCTTTTGGGTTACCTTTTCGGCGTTTGGAAAAGGTGACCCGCCGTAAGGGCGGAACCCTACTCAGCCATCACCCAAAAAACGGATATTCACACAGGCCCCCCAACAACCTGGTCGGCCCACAGGCCGCCAAGACACAAAAAAAACGCAACCAAAGTTCCCAAAAACCAGAAAGCGCGACCTTCAAAGGATCGCAGCCCTCTGCAGCTTTTACAGGGGGAGGTGGTGATTGGGCATAACGATAGACCGCATCGATATATGTGGTTATAAGAAAAATCGCTATGCTGCGGACCAGATTTTTCTCGTCGTTTTTCTGGACGTCTTAATGGAATTGGCAAATTTCGGCCTGGTGATTGCCGGGCTGGTGGTGGGTTTTATTGTCGGCATGACCGGTGTCGGCGGTGGTTCGTTGATGACGCCGATCCTGCTGTGGTTCGGCATCAACCCGGCCACGGCGGTCGGCACCGACCTGCTGTACGCGGCCATTACCAAATCCAGTGGCGTCATCGTTCACAAGAAGAACAAGAATATCGATTGGGCCATCACCGGTTGGTTGACCCTCGGCAGCGTGCCGGCGGTGGTCATGACCTTGTGGTTTCTCAGCACGCTGCACACCGCGCCGGACGCGATGAACGCCATCATCAAACAGGCCTTGGGCTTTGTGTTGTTCGCCACGGCGTTGGCGATCTTCTTCAAGAAACGCTTGCTGGAATTCGCCCACAAACGCGCTGGCGGCAACTACAACCCGAGCGGTTCGCGGCTGAACGTGATGACGGTGATCACCGGCCTGATCCTTGGCACCATGGTCGCCCTGACCTCGATCGGCGCCGGCGCCCTCGGCACCGTGGCCTTGTTCATCCTCTATCCGCTGCTGCCGACCCGCCGCCTGGTCGGCACTGAAATCGCTCACGCCGTACCGCTGACCCTCGTCGCCGGCCTCGGCCATGCGAGCATGGGCAACATGGACTGGAGCGTGCTGGGCTTTTTGCTGATCGGTTCGTTGCCAGGCATCTGGCTTGGCAGCCACCTGACCGGCCGCATCTCCGACGAAGTGCTACGACCCTGCCTGGCGACGATGCTGGTATTGATCGGCTATAAACTGGCGTTTTGATCGACAACCATGAGCGAAACCACTGTGCACTGCGATGGCCGTATCGCCATCACTGTCGAACCTCGCGAGATGCGCATGAGCCATTGGCTGTATGCGCCGCTGGTGGTTGATCAGCAGCGTCAGCAGGTTTTGCTGGATCTGAGCGACAGCGTATGGGATTTGATCGGCATAGCGCAGGAGACGGTCAGTGGCATCGACTTGCTGCTGCGCAAATACCCTGGCGATCGCTCGTCGGTGACGGTGAGCATTGATCTGGACGGCGGGGTAATCAGACTCGGCGAGCGTCTGATCGAATCCGCACATCTACTGGCGGCACTCGATTCGGCGCTGGACTGACGTCGCGCTAGATCCCCTCGCCATAGATATCTTCTTATGTTGGTTGCCGCGTGGTGTATTTCATGACGGTCACCGGCAAACTTTCGTAAACCATCTCCTCGACCACCTCCCAACCCAGCCGCGCATACAGCGACTGTGCTGCGTCGGTGTACAGGTACAGTTCCGGCACATCCAACGCCTCAGCCTCTTCAACAATGCGTTTGACCAGTTGCGAAGCAATCCCGCGGCCACGTTCTTCAGCCTTCACATAAACCCCGGCCAGCCAGGGCGTGAGTTCGGGGCGGACCTTCATGTCGCTGTCGATCAGCAGTGCGCCGCCCAGCAACCTGCCGTCTTCAATCGCTACCACGACGCTGGGGATCGCACCTTTGCCGCACGCCGCACGCATGCGTTCGGTGCGGGCAGCAAGGGTGTCGTCGGGACGAAAGCTACCCCACTCCTTGAAGTTGAGTTCAGCCAGTTCTTCGATCAATTCAGGGTGATCGCACAGGTAATCAATGTGCACGGGGTGACCTCCATTTCGTGAGCAGAACAGCCACCCTAATGCGCTCTTGAACGGTAATCAAATTGGCGTGGCAATCGCGTTTGTGCAGTTGCGCAATGTCGGGCCTGACCTAAGCTTCTGGCAGGGCGACAGATATTTGCCGGATACACCGGAACAATCGCCGCGATGCGCAATCATTAGAGCGTGGATATCAAAAGGAGATGCGCATGCTCATCAGGTCACTGACCCTGACACTCTTGCTGGCAGTTGCCGGCCCCCTGTTCGCCGCTGACAACGATTCGCCGATTGCCGCAGACATGGGCCGCGCCCGACCGCTGATCGTGATCGCGCAAAGCACCGCCGACCCCGTGTGGCTGAACCTGAAAAAGTCGCTGGACGACCCGGCCAACAAAAAGGGTGTCGCCGATCGCAATATCAAGGTTTACACCATCCTCAGTATGTCGGGTCAGCTCGACGGCAAGGACATGGGCCAGCAAGACACCATGGCCCTGCTGCGCTCACTGAAGCTGGGCGCCGGTGCTTATCCGAAAGTGTTCCTGGTGGGCAAGGACGGCGAGACCAAACTCTCCGCCTCGGGGGATGACGCGAAGGCCATCGACCTGAAGAAAATCTTCGACACCATCGACGCCATGCCCATGGCCGAGAAAGAAGCGGCCGCCGCCGCAGCAGCCCAGGCCCCGGCCGCTGCCGAACCTGAACCGGCCAAAGGTGCGAAAGGCGCCAAGCCGAGCAAACCCGCCAAACCGACCAAGCCGCCAGAAATGCCGAATGATTGATGGCGGGATCTGAATCAAAAAAATGGGCGACCTCTATAGGTCGCCCATTTTTATTGCCTGCAAGAAGGGCGCTGCCGAAGGCTGCGATCTCTTGATCTTTAGTTGGTCAGCGCACTGAAAATCTCATGCGCAATCTTCACCCGTTCCGCATTCGGGTAGTTCTTGTTGGCCAGAATCACGATACCAATATCCTTCGATGGCACGAACGCCACGTACGCGCCGAAACCGCCGGTTGCGCCGGTTTTGTTGTAAAGCACATTGGCCGGCTCAGGCTGTGGCGGGGTCAGCCATTTGACCTTGTGCGGCTCCATTGCCATCGGCGTCGAGTTGCCGGCCTGCAGCTTCTCCAGGCTGATCGGATAGTGATAACGCTCCCAGCCCAGACCCTGCGTCATATCTCCGACGGTGTAGTGACCGGTGTGGGTCGCGGCGATGGCTTTTTGTAGCGGCTGTTCAAGGTTCGCAGGCTTGAGGTTGGCCTCGACGTAGCGCAGCAGATCCGCCGCACTGGTCTTGATGCCATAGGCTTCGGCATCCAGTGCGCCGGGGCTGACACGAACCGGTTTGTCGTTCTTGTCGTAACCCTGCGCGTAGAGCTTCGCTTCTGAGGCGGGCACTTCAATGAAGGTGTGCTTGAGGCCCAGCTTCGGCAGCAAGGTTGCAGTCATGGCCTGAGCAAAGGGTTGATCGAGGCTTTTTGCCGTCAGATAGCCGAACAGCCCGAGGCTGGGGTTCGAATACAGGCGATGGCTTCCCGGCGAATAGGCCGGTTTCCACTGCTGGTAATAGCCCAGCATCTTGTCCGTTGAGTCCGCATCAGCGGGAAACTGCAGCGGCAAACCGCCCGCGCTGTAGGTGCCTAGTTGCAGCACGCTGATGTTGTCGAAGGCGCTGCCTTTTAGCTCCGGCCACAGCGTGCTGGCCTTGGTCGACAGGTCCAGTTTGCCCGTGGCCTGCGCATAACCGGCCAATGTCGCGGTGAAGGTTTTGCTCACCGAGCCGACTTCGAACAGGGTGTTTTCGCTGACATTCTGCCCGGTGTCCTTGGCGGCAACGCCGTAGTTAAAGTAATGCGGCTGGCCGTTGATGGTCAGTGCAACGGCCAGGCCGGCAATGTTCTGTTGCTGCATCACCGGTGTGACGGCGGCTTTGACGAGAGCTTGCAGTTGCTCATCGGTTTGCGGGGCGCCGAGGCAGGTTGCAGCGCCGAATAGCAGTCCGAACGCGCTACAGGAAAAGGCTTTGGTCAGGTTGATGGATGACATAAGTGAACCACTCTCCATGAGTGTTGATGGTGGTATCGCGCTACACTGCGGGCGATTTTTGTAATGGGCGGCTGATCAGCGCCGACAATTTAGGCAGTCCGACGTGAATCGACAAACGACGAAATCTTGGATTAGCCATTAGAAAAATTAGGGGCTGGGCATGATTCGACCGCAATTGCCGCTCAATGCACTGCGCGCTTTCGAAGCATCGGCGCGTCACTTGAGTTTCACTCGAGCTGCCGTGGAGCTGTGCGTGACTCAGGCTGCCGTCAGTCATCAGGTCAAAAGCCTCGAAGCGCAGCTCAACGTAACACTGTTCAAACGCCTGCCCCGCGGGCTGATGCTGACCAGTGAAGGCGAAACGTTGCTGCCGGTGTTAAGCACCTCGTTTGACCACATCGCGCAGATCCTCGAACGCCTTGCCGGTGGACAGTATCGCGAGATGTTGACCGTCGGCGCGGTCGGCACTTTCGCCGTGGGTTGGCTGTTGCCAAGGCTTGCGGACTTCCGGGCGAAACATCCGCTCATAGATTTACGGCTGTCGACGCACAACAATCGCGTGGATGTTGCCGCCGAAGGGCTGGATTATGCGATCCGCTTTGGCGCTGGCGCCTGGCACGGTATCGAGGCGATGCGCTTGCTCGATGCTCCACTATCAGTGCTGTGCGTGCCGGAGATCGCCCGGCAATTGCACACGCCGGGGGATCTGTTGCAGCAGACGTTGCTGCGTTCCTATCGCACTGATGAATGGCCCGCGTGGTTTCAGGCGGCGGGTCTGGCGACACAGGCCGCGCCGCCGCAAAGCATCATGTTCGACTCGTCGCTGGCGATGATGGAGGCGGCGTTGCAGGGCAGTGGCGTGGCGTTGGCCCCGCCGCTGATGTTTGCCCGGCAACTGGCGGCGGATGCGATCCGCCAGCCGTTCGTGATCGAGATCACGACCGGGAGTTACTGGCTGACGCGGTTGCAGTCGCGGCCGGAGACGGCGGCGATGAATGCGTTTAAAAACTGGTTGCTACAGCTCTGAAGCTGGCACAACGTCCTGTAGGAGCTGCCGAAGGCTGCGATCTTTTGATCTTGTCTTTTAAGATCAAAAGATCGCAGCCTTCGGCAGCTCCTACAGGGGATCAGTGTTTTTCGGAAATCAGCGCACCAGACACGGCCGCTTGTTATCGAACTTCCAGCCCGGAATCAGAAACTGCATCGCCACGCTGTCATCCCGTGCGCCAAGGCCCATGCCTTTGTACAGTTCGTGAGCCTTGGCCACTTGATCCATATCCACTTCCACGCCCAGCCCCGATGTCTTCGGCACCTGCACGCAACCGTCGACGATTTGCAACGGCGCCTTGGTCAGGCGCTGGCCGTCCTGCCAGATCCAGTGGGTGTCGATGGCGGTGATTTCACCCGGTGCTGCCGCCGCAACGTGGGTGAACATGGCCAGCGAAATATCGAAATGGTTGTTGGAGTGCGAGCCCCAGGTCAGTCCCCACTCATGGCACATTTGCGCCACGCGCACGGAACCCTGCATGGTCCAGAAGTGCGGGTCGGCCAGCGGGATATCCACCGATTGCAGCTGGATCGCATGCCCCATTTCACGCCAGTCGGTGGCGATCATGTTGGTAGCGGTTTTCAGGCCGGTGGCGCGGCGAAACTCTGCCATCACTTCGCGGCCGGAATACCCGTTTTCCGCACCGCACGGATCTTCCGCATACGCCAGAACCTGATGCTGGTCGCGGCACAAGCGGATCGCTTCCTTGAGTGACCAGGCGCCGTTCGGATCGAGGGTGATGCGCGCCTGCGGAAAGCGTTCGGCCAGCGCCGTGACCGCTTCGATTTCCGCGTCGCCACTGAGCACGCCGCCCTTGAGCTTGAAATCCTTGAAGCCGTATTTCGCGTGGGCCGCTTCGGCGAGGCGCACCACGGCTTCGGCGGTCATGGCCTTCTCGTGACGCACGCGGAACCAGTCGTTTTCGGCGTCCGGTTCGCTGCGGTAGGCGAGGTCGGTTTCGTGCTGATCGCCGACGTAAAACAGGTATCCAAGCATCTTCACTTCATCGCGTTGCTGGCCTTCACCGAGCAGCGCCGCGACTGGCACGTCGAGGTGCTGACCGAGCAAGTCGAGCAGTGCGGCTTCGAGGCCGGTGACCGCGTGAATAGTGATGCGCAGGTCGAAGGTTTGCAGGCCGCGACCGCCGGCATCGCGGTCGGCAAAGGTCTGACGGACTTGATTGAGCATCTTTTGATACGTGCCGATCGGGCTGCCGATGACCAGGCTGCGTGCGTCTTCCAGCGTCTGGCGAATGCGCTCGCCACCGGGTACTTCACCGACACCGGTGTGGCCGGCGTTGTCCTTGAGAATGACGATATTGCGGGTGAAAAATGGCCCGTGGGCGCCGCTCAGATTAAGCAGCATACCGTCGTGGCCGGCCACCGGAATGACCTGCATGTCAGTGATGATCGGGGCTTTGGCGGTGTCGTGTGCGTTCATTGTTTTTATCCTTTCGTATCTTTCAGAGTCAGGCGTGTTTCGGCGCAGTTTCAGCTATAGCAATATCCGCAGCCGGCCTAGGCTTGGTGCGGGCGAAGAAGACGATGATCGCGGCAATGATCGAGGTAGCGGCCAAGCCGTAGAGGCCACCCTGAATCGAGCCGGTGTGTTCTTCGAGCAGGCCGAAAGTGGTCGGCGCAACGAAGCCGCCAAGGTTGCCCACCGAGTTGATCAGCGCGATCACGGCGGCGGCAATTCGCGCATCCAGATACGCCTGCGGTATCGGCCAGAACAGCGACGAAGCCGACTTGAAACCCAGCGCCGCAAAGCAGATCGCGACGAAGGCGAAGATCGGCCCACCCGTGGTGGACATGAACATCCCCGCTGCAGCGATCAACAGCGCAGCGGCGACCCATGCCTGCTGGTGTTTCCATTTGGTGGAGAGGGAGGCGAAGGCATACATGCCGACAATCGACAGCAGCCACGGAATCGAGTTGAACAAGCCGACCTGCACATCGCTGAGTTCGCCCATCTTCTTGATGATGCTCGGCAGCCAGAAGGTCGCGGCGTAGATCGTCAACTGAATGAAGAAGTAGATCAGGCAGAACAGGATGATCTGCCGGTCCTTGAGCAGTTTGCCCATCGATGGCCGGATCGGTGTGGCAGCTTCGCGGGCCTTCTGTTCGTCGTCGATGGCCGTGACGAGCGCGTCCTGTTCGGCGCGGCTCAGCCATTTTGCATCGTGAGGTTTGGCGTCGAGCCAGAACCAGACGAACACGCACAGGCACACCGAAAACATCCCTTCAATAAAGTACATCCATTGCCAGCCGTGCATGCCCAGCCCGTTGATTTGCAGGAGCAGGCCGGACAGCGGGCCGGAGATCAGGGACGCAATGGCCGAGCCGCTGAGGAAGATCGCAATGGCTTTACCGCGTTCCGCGCCGGGCAACCAGCGGGTGAAGTAGTAGATCACCCCGGGAAAGAATCCGGCCTCGGCGACGCCAAGCAGGAAACGCAGGATGTAGAAGTGGGTTTCGTTCTGGATGAACGCCATGCAGGTAGCGACCACGCCCCAGGTGAACATGATTCGGGTCAGCCAGATGCGTGCGCCGACCTTTTGCAACAGCATGTTGGAGGGGACTTCGAACAGCGCATAACCGATGAAGAACAGACCGGCGCCAAAGCCGTAAGCGGCGGCGCCGATGCCCAGGTCATGTTCCATGTGGGTACGGACGAAACCGATGTTCACCCGGTCAATGTAATTGACGATGAACATGATCACGAAGAGCGGCAAGACGTGGCGTTTAACTTTCGAGATGGCGGACGCCAGCGTTGAATCAACGCCCTCGTTCATCCCGGAGACGGAGGTTTTCACTAGGTTTTCTCCCACTGATTATTTTTATGCGGGGTAGGGCTGGGTGCTGCGTTGTTGATAGACATCATACAACTAGGTTTTTTTGTCCTACAAGTGGCAAGGACCGACTAAATTCTTTGGAGAGGCAGATTTCTTATGCTTTTTTTGGTTTTTAAGTCCGTATTTACTGGTTTTATCTTGTGTTGGGCGGTCGTGTCTTTTGAGCGGCTCCGCATTTTATTTCAGCGGAACGCTTAATTCATGAACGAGTTTTTTCGCGGAAAACGAGTGTTGTCATACAAGTTGGTCAATCCCGAATGAATTAAATCGACCTTGTCACCCATCCCCGCAGTGCTACGATCCGCAAGCACCGTTCACCGGAACCGACCATGCAAGAAGACCTCGACGCCCCCGCGCGCAAACGTGCGCACAACCTGGCCCATGACCTGGTGGAGAAGCTCACCCAGAGCATCCTGCTCGGGCAAATGTCCCCCGGCGACAAATTGCCGTCGGAGAATTCCATCGTTCAGGAATACGGGGTCAGCCGCACAGTGGTGCGCGAGGCAATTTCCAAATTGCAGGCGTCGGGGCTGGTCGAGACCCGGCATGGCATCGGCACGTTCGTGATCGAGCGGGCGCCGGAGCAGGGGTTGCGGCTGAACGTCGACACCGCGCTCGGGGTGCGCAGCATTCTTGAATTGCGCATGGGGCTGGAGACGCAAGCCGTGGCGCTGGCGGCGCAGCGCCGCAGCGAGCAGCAAGTGCTGCAGATGCGCCAGGCGCTGGATGACTATCAACGTCTGTTGGCCAACAACGACAGCTGCGTCGAGGCCGATCGGCGTTTTCATCTGTTGATCGCCGAGGCCACCGGCAATGTGTGCTTCAGCGAGATCATGCAGCACTTGGGCAACGCGATGATTCCGCGGGCGCGGGTCAATGCAGTCGAGCGTGGGGCGGCGGATTTGAGCAAGCTGGGGCAACTGGCCAATCTGGAGCACGAGGCGATCTTGAATGCGATCAAGCGCCAGGATCCGGATGCAGCGCGGGCAGCCATGTGGCTGCATCTGACCAACAGTCGCGACCGGTTCCTGGCACAGGATTGAGCGCCGTTGGTCTGTTCGATGGCACGCCGTTCCCGGGGCCGCTTCCAAACTGTACGGCCCGGGTTTTCCGGACCTCTTTGGTGAGGTGCGTCATGGCTAACGACTTGCTGTTTCAGGGGGGAGTGCTTCCCACCGACCCGACCCTCCCGGTGCCCGGCACCGATGAGCCGTCACTGGGCGATCACGATGCACCGCCAGGGATGACCCCGGGGCGCGATCCGTTGAGTGACGCCGATCGGCCGGAGGACTGGAAGGACCCACCGGCGGATGAAGAAATGCCGCCGGCGGATGAACCGACGCCGTTGTCGGATGATCGGCGCTGATGGGTAGCTGGCTCTATTGATGTGATGGCTCCCACAGGTTATGCGGGTGTGCAGCAGAACCTTTGCACAACCCCGAACTCTGTGGGAGCTGGCTTGCCAGCGATGGCGGCATCCGTCTCACTCGATATCAATGATTAGCGCACGCAGTCCGCCCCAGCCAAAACCGCCGCTCCAGATTCAACGCCAGCACACTGACCAATACCACCGCCGAGCCCGCCAGCATCAACAGGGTCGGCCGCTCGCCCAGCCCCACCGACGCAATCCCCATCGCCGTCGGCGGAATCAGGTAGAGGGTCATGGTCGCCCGACTCAAATCCACATGCCTGAGCACAAACCCCCACGCCAGATAGGCCAGGGCACTTGGAAACACACCCAGCGCCAACACTGCCCATTGCACCCGCAGCGGCGCTTTCATCACCGCGTCGCTCAACCCGGGCAGGTAAATCAGCAACAGCAATGTCCCCGACCACACCGCGTAGCACGTCAGGCTCAAACCGTCATAACGCCGGGCGTGATGCTTTTGCAGGGCGAAATAAATGCTCCAGGAAACCGCCGCCAGCAAGATCAGCAAGCCATGCGCGTCGATCTCGCGCACACCACGATCACCGCTGACCACAATCGCCACGCCGACCAAACCCAGCAATACACAGCCCCAACGCCAGACACTGATCTGATCCTTGAACACGAAGCGCGCCAGTAAAGTGCTGAACAGTGGACTCGATTGCGCCAGCACGCTCGACGCCCCGGCGCTGACGCTTTGCTGGCCGATGTTCAGCGCGACGTGATGCAGGCTGACCGCGAAGAAACCCAGCGCGAACAGCAGTGGTACGTCCCTCACGCGAGGGAGTTGCAGACCTTTGAACGCGGCGATGACCGCCATGAACACCGACGCCAACAAAAACCGCAGCAACGCCAGATGCCCGGGATCGTAAGCTTGCAGGCCGATGTGGATGCCGGTTGGCGAATACGCCCAGCAGCCGACGACAAACGCCATGGCCAGTAACATTTTCAGCGAAGCAGGGGACGGCATGATCGAGCACCAGTAGGCATGATGCGCCGAGTATCCGGGTGCGCAATCATTCGCCACAACTGACTTATACTGCGCTGAATGTTCACTCAGAGTGATGAGTATGGAGCTGGCACAAATCCGTATGTTCAAGACCGTGGCCGAGGAAGGCAGCATCGCCCGGGCGGCGGAAAAACTGTTCTGCGTGCCGTCGAACATCACCGCGCGGATCAAGGCGCTCGAGGCGGAGTTGGGTGTTGCACTGTTCGTGCGCCAGGGGCGTGGGCTGCGGATCAGTCCGGCAGGGCAGACTTTTCTTGCCTATGCGCAAAAAATTCTGGCGCTGACGGCGGAGGCCAAACGCGCAGTTGATCCCTCGGCCGAGCCATCCGGGCCGCTGCGCATCGGCGCCATCGAATCGTCGGCCACCGGGCGTTTGCCACGGCTGCTTGCGAAGTTTCACAAGCGTTATCCGCAGGTCGCACTGGAACTCACCACCGGCACCTGGGGCCAGTTGCTCGACGACACGCTGAACCATCGCCTCGACGGCGCGATTGTCGCGGTGGACGTTGAGCGCTCGCAGCTCAAGCGCACACCGATGTATCGCGAAGAGTTGCTGCTGATTGCCTCGACGTCGTTCGGGCCGGTGCGCGGCATCGATGATCTGCAGGACAAAACCGTGTTCATGTGGCCGCAAGGCTGTCCGTATCGGGCGGCGCTGGAGCACTGGTTGTTGCGTCAGGGGCAGGCGTTGCCGATTGTCAGTCTGGCCAGTTACGGGGCAATTGTCGGGTGCGTCAGTGCGGGGGCGGGCGTGGCGTTGGTGCCCAAAGGGGTGTTCGAGCAATACGCCAAAGGCGCGGGGTGTGTGGGCTATGAGTTCCCCGAACTGACGGCCATCGAGAATCTGTTTTACTGGCATGAAAACGCCAGGGTGCATCCGGCGCGCGAGGCGTTTGTGGCGATGTTGCGCGAAGAATTCACCTGACCCAGCCGCCCTTTGTGCTCCGAACACATCACCCCTGTAGGAGTTGCCGAAGGCTGCGATCTTTTGATTTTGCTTTTTTTAAATCCAAGTCAAAAGATCGCAGCCTTCGGCAGCTCCTACACGGGTTCGTGTGGATGATGGAGCTGGTTAGTTTGGCTTGAGGTCGCGCATCAACAACCCGAAGCGCAAATCCACCCCGTCCGGAATCGGCACGAACACCGTGTGCCCATCCCCCGGTGCCACCTCGACAGCGTCACCCTTGAGGTTGCGCAGTTCCTGCAAATCAAAATGAAAGTTGCCCCCAGGCGTCATCAATTCCAGATGATCGCCCAGCGCAAAACGATTCTTCACCTTGACCTCGGCCAATCCGTCACGCCGCTCGCCGGTCAACTCCCCGACAAACTGCTGTCGCTCCGACACCGAGCTGCCATGCAGATAATTCTGGTACTCGTCATGCACATGGCGACGCAGGAAACCCTCGGTGTAGCCGCGCTGGGCCAGTGATTCCAGATCGCTCATCAGGCTGCGATCGAACTCGCGCCCGGCCATCGCATCATCAATTGCCCGGCGATACACCTGCGTGGTGCGCGCGCAGTAAAAGTGCGATTTGGTCCGGCCCTCGATTTTCAGTGAATGCACGCCCATGCGGGTCAGGCGCTCGACGTGCTGGACCGCGCGCAGATCCTTGGCGTTCATGATGTAGGTGCCGTGCTCGTCCTCGAAGGCGGGCATCAATTCGTCAGGGCGATTGGCTTCCTGCAGCAGAAACACCTGATCGGTCGGCGCGCCAAGACCCAGGGTTGGCTCGGGCTGAAAGGTCTGGACGATCTCGCCCAGCTGATTCTCCGTGGCCTCCTGCGCCGAGTATTTCCAGCGGCAGGCGTTGGTGCAGGTGCCCTGATTGGCGTCACGTTTGTTCATGTAGCCCGAGAGCAGGCAACGTCCGGAATAGGCCATGCACAGGGCACCGTGAACGAACACCTCCAGTTCCATGCCCGGCACTTGCTCGCGGATTTCGGCGATTTCTTCCAGCGACAGTTCGCGGGACAGGATGATCCGGCTCAGGCCCTGTTGCTGCCAGAACTCGACGCTCGCCCAGTTCACCGTGTTGGCCTGCACCGAAAGGTGGATCGGCATCTGCGGGTAATGCCGGCGCACCAGCATGATCAGCCCCGGATCTGACATGATCAGCGCGTCCGGCGCCATCTCGATGACTGGTGCCAGGTCCTTGAGAAAGGTCTTGAGCTTGGCATTGTGCGGCGCGATGTTGACCACCACGTAGAAGCGCTTGCCCTGCGCCTGCGCTTCACGAATACCCAGTGCCAGATTGGCGTGATCGAATTCATTGTTGCGCACCCGCAGGCTGTAGCGCGGCTGGCCGGCGTAAACCGCATCGGCACCGTAGGCGAAGGCGTAACGCATGTTTTTCAGGGTGCCGGCGGGGGCGAGCAATTCGGGGGCGGCGAGAGTGAGGGTGGGAGTCATGGCGGCAGCGCTCGCAAAAGCGCGGCAGGGTAGCGCGGTTGTCTGCGGGGTTTATTGATCTGGATCTATGCTCCTTGAATAAAGATGGCACTCGCGCGGTTGGCGGCTGACTAAGTTGGGCTGGCGTGCATGGCGCCTGACTGACATGGACTGGACATGAACCAAAAAAGTATTCAATTCAAATCGCTGACGGTGTTGCTGTTACTGGTGACGGTGGCCTTCATCTGGATTCTGTTGCCGTTCTATGGCGCGGTGTTCTGGGCGGTGATCCTCGGCATTCTGTTTGCGCCGATGCAGCGCCGGTTGCAGGCCCGATTCGGCTGGCAGCGCAACCTGACGTCGCTGTGTACGTTGAGCGTCTGCCTGGTGATTGCGATTTTGCCCGTGATCATCATCAGCGTGTTGCTGGTCCAGGAAGGGGCGATGGTCTACAAGAACATCGAGAGTGGCGAGCTGGATGTCGCGGCTTATCTGGCGCAGTTCAAGCAGAGTCTGCCGCCGTACTTCCAGCATTTGCTGGACCGTTTCGGCATGGGCGAGCTGAACGGCTTGCGCGACAAAATCGTCAAGTCGGCGATGCAGGGCAGCCAGGTGCTGGCCACTCAGGCATTCAGTTTTGGCCAGGGTACATTTGAGTTTGTGGTGAGTTTCTTCATCATGCTCTATCTGCTGTTCTTCTTTCTGCGAGACGGCCCGGAACTGGCGCGCAAGATACGCACCGCCGTACCGCTGGAAGAGAGTCACAAGCGACGCCTGCAGCTGAAGTTCAACCGCGTGGTGCGGGCAACGGTGAAGGGCAACCTGGTGGTCGCGGTCACGCAAGGCGCGCTGGGCGGCGCGATTTTCTGGTTTCTCGACATCCCCAGCGCGCTGCTGTGGGCGGTATTGATGGCGTTTCTGTCGCTGTTGCCCGCTGTCGGAGCCGGGATCGTCTGGGCACCGGTGGCGGTCTATTTCCTGCTCAGCAACATGATCTGGCAGGGTGTCGTGCTCGGTTTGTTCGGCATTTTCGTGATCGGGCTGGTCGATAACGTGCTGCGCCCGATTCTGGTCGGCAAGGACACGCGCATGCCCGACTACCTGATCCTGATCTCGACCCTGGGCGGTCTGGCGGTATTCGGCTTGAACGGGTTCGTGATCGGGCCTTTGATTGCCGCGCTGTTCATGTCCAGCTGGGCGCTGTTTATCGAGACCAAGCCCAAGGTGCAGTTGCCTTAAACCTGGAACCGCGCGCCGGCGACCTGTTGCGACAGTGCCTGCGCTGCCGGCAAGGACGTGAGCGGGCCGCTGATCGGCTCGCCGTCACGCACCAGATACCAACAGGCGAGCAATCCCAGCTCTCTGAGTGAGGCGGGAACGGCGCTGCCAATAACGGACATGATTTGAACCTGAGCCATGACAAGGAACTCCATCAATCGATGGCGCTACCTTAGGGACTCGGCGTTCTCAGGGACAATCAACGCTTTCGATAGTGGTCATTGATAACAGTGAGGGCTGTTTCAATCGACCACTTGATCAAGCATGTGCATCACTTCACGCTCATTGAGCAGCCCTTTGTGCACGAGGTTCTCGGCCAGCAGCGAAAGAAACTTGGCGCAGCGGTGGCCTTCCAGGTGCTTGAGCTCGGTCAGCGCGCTGTACACCTTGCTGGAGGTGCACAAGCCGACGATGCGGTGCGGATTTTGTGTTGGCATGGAGTCGTCCTTGTTGTTATCAACCTGTTGTTTACGGACGGATTCAGCTTGCGGTTCCGTCATGACAAATAAATGACCGTTCGATGTTTCCCCAGCGGTCAAATCCATCATGCCGACTTTAGCTGTTGAAACTGTCCTCACAGCGACCTTGGCGAGATTTTTTCAGACGCTGGCCGACAGACGGTCACAAAAAAGCCCCGCTATCAAGGCGGGGCTTTGTGTTTCGGTTACCAGCGTGGGCCACCGTAGTAACCGTGTGGCCGACCGTAATAACCGCGAGGCGGGCCGTAATAGGCGGGCGCCTGTTGGATATATACCGGTTGCTGCACATACACCGGTGCCGGTTGGTAATAAACCGGTGGGGGCGGCTGTTGCACGTAAACCGGTTGTGGCTGAACGTAAACCGGTTGTTGCTGGACATACACCGGTCGATCCTGATTGATCAGCGCCGAGCCGATGATGGCCGAGCCGACGATCGCGCCAAACACCGCAGGGCCTTGCCAGCCATGGCCACCACCGGCTTCTGCCTGTCCTGTGACAGCGAGTGCGCCAATCAACATTGCCATGATGGAGAGTTTACGAATCATGATAATTCCTCGGTTCTTCGACCCGGCGGCAGGGCCTGCACCAGGCCCGCAGTCGTCGCGGGGATACTTCTAAGACAGCGATTTTTTGAAATTCAGCACAGCCGCCAGGTAAATTTTGTGTAAGGTCTGTACCGTTTTCTTTACCGGACGCTCAACGCTAACGTCATCGCGTTCAGACACGCCGATATGATCGAACAGAACCCGATGGGCTGGCTAATCCCGCCCATCCGAAAGTGCGTTTGAAGGAGAAGTTTCATGCAGATGAACCCGAACAAAGACACCCAGCTGTGCATGTCCCTGTCCGGCCGCCCGGGTAACTTCGGTCTGCGTTTTCATAACCATTTGTATGAGCAGTTGGGCCTGAATTTCTACTACAAGGCCTTCGCCAGTAAGGATCTGACCGGCGCAGTCAGTGGGATTCGCGCGCTGGGCATCCGTGGTTGCGGAGTGTCGATGCCGTTCAAGGAGGCCAGTATTGCGCTGGTCGATGAGCTGGACGCGTCGGCGGCGGCGATTCAGTCGATCAATACCATCGTCAACACCCATGGCCATCTCAAGGCTTACAACACTGACTACATTGCCATCGCACAGCTGCTGGAAACCCACGCGGTGCCCAAGGAATCGACCTTCGCTCTGCGCGGCAGCGGTGGCATGGCCAAGGCTGTGGCCAGTGCCCTGCGTGATGGTGGCTACAAAAACGGCTTGATCGTCGCCCGTAACGAGCGCGCCGGGCGTGCACTCGCAGACTCGCTGGGTTATCGCTGGCTGGCAGCATTGGGCGATGAGCGCCCGCAGATGCTGATCAACGTCACTCCGGTCGGTATGGACGGTGGCCCGGAAGCAGGGCAACTGGCGTTTGAGCCTGAGGTGATCAACGCGGCGCAGACTGTGTTTGATGTGGTGGCGATTCCTTCGGAAACGCCGCTGATCGTGCGCGGAAGGGCTGAAGGCAAGCGAGTGATCACCGGGCTGGAGGTGATTGCGATCCAGGCGCTGGAGCAGTTTGTGCTTTATACCGGGGTGCGGCCGACCGAAGAGCAGTTTCAGGCAGCGGTGGAGTTTGCGCGTAGCTGAAAGTCATGCGGTGAATGAACTGGCCCCATCGCTGGCAAGCCAGCTCCCACAGGGATCTCGGTGAGCACAATACCTGCGTATCACCAAGACCCAATGTGGCTGGCTTGCCAGCGATGGGGTCACTGCGGTGTTTCGGGTTGCCTATACTGCTTCGCCAGCAAGCCCAGACTTGCCCACCCACAAAAACCGAGGTCAGCATGCACCCGCGCATTCTCAATCTGCATCAGGTCAAACTCGAACCGCTGCCCGAAGCCCTGTCCCCCGAAGGCGAAACCGCCGCACGTTACCAGCAACGCTCAGCGCGGATTGGCCAGCAACTCGGTGCACAGAAACTCGGGTATCGCCTGTATGCACTGCCGCCGGGCATGCGCGGCAGCCCGTTTCACAGCCATCGGGTCAATGAGGAAATGTTCTACGTGGTGGCCGGGGAGGGCGAGGTGCGTCTTGGCGCCGAGCGATTCCCGATCCGGGAAGGTGATGTCATTGCCTGTCCGCCGGGCGGCCCGGAGATGGCGCATCAGATCATCAATACCAGCGCGGGCGAACTGCGCTATCTGGCAGTCAGCACTCAGCAGCAGCCGGATATTTGCGAATACCCGGATTCGAATAAATATGCGGTGATGGACAATTTCACGGTCGATGCCGAAGGCAATGCGTCAGGCTTTGTCGCTGTGGCGCGACAGGCGGATGGGGTGGATTACTGGGATGGCGAATAACACGCACGTCTTAAGGTCGGATATTTCCTGTGGGAGCTAGCCTGCTGGCTCCCACACTGATTTCAGGTGTTTATTCCAGCCGCGCCAGGCGCTCTTCCAGCGCCGCAATCCGCGCCTCAAGCTCTTCGATACGCTCCACCGAAACACCGCTAGCCGCGCCGCGCTCCTGAGGGTTGTGCCGCGCCGCCAGAATGACCTCGATATCCGCCGGATCACCCAGCGCATGGGTGTAACGATCTTCGCGCTGCCCGGCCTGACGTGGAATCAACACCGCCAGCCCGCGAGCAATCAGGCGCTCAAGCTGATGCAACACCTGCTCGGCATCTTCGAAATCATGCATGCGCCCGCTGCGGGTCAGCAGTTCGTTGATGGTTTGCGGGCCGCGCAGAAACAGCAGCCCCGTCAGGATCACCTGCGCCGGCACCAGTTCCAGCGCCTTGTCGACCTTGTGCTCCCAGCGGTCGGCACGACTGCCCATGACAAGCTTGGCAAAACCGCGACCTTCCAGAGCGCGCAGGCTCTGGCCAACCTGGCCCTGGGTCAGGTTCATCACCGGTTCACGGCTGGTTTTCTGATTGCAGGCGGTGACCAGTGCGTTGAGGGTCAACGGGTAGGTTTCCGGGCTGGTGGCCTGTTTCTCGATCAACGAACCGAGGATACGGATTTCCGTGGCGTTAAGCCGTGGCTCGTCAAAGGTGGATTCTGGTTCGGTGGTCATCGCGCGTTCCCTCAGCAGTCGAAGGCGCCTAGCGTAATCCTTGCCAAACAAAAGGCAAGCCGTGTGGTCATCAAGCATGGCTATAATCGCCCCCATGTTCCACCCAGCCACTACACGAGACTGCCATGACCATTTCCCTGTACGCCGCATCCGTCCCGGTTTTTCAACAAATGCTCAACGCCCTGAGCGATGTCCTGAAAAAGGCTGAAGCCCACGCCACCGAGAAAAACATCGACCCGAACGCCTTCCTGCAAGCGCGCCTGTACCCGGACATGTTCCCGCTGACCCGTCAGGTGCAGATCGCCGTGGACTTCGCCAAAGGTGTTTCCGCGCGTCTGGCTGAAGTCGAACTGCCGAAGTACGACGACAGCGAAACCACCTTCGCCGAGCTGCAAGCCCTGATCGCCAAGGTCCTGGCCTTCATCGGCGAGATCAAGCCTGAGCAGATCGATGGCAAGGAAGGCATCGAAATCGTTACCCGTCCAGGCACGCCGAAAGAGAAGCGCTTCAGTGGCCAGTCCTACCTGCTGACCTACGGTCTGCCGCAGTTCTTCTTCCACGTCACCACCACTTACGCCTTGCTGCGTCACAACGGTGTTGAAGTGGGTAAACGCGATTACATGGGCGCGTTCTAAATCGCCAAGAGCCCCTCACCCTAACCTTTCCGAAACGTCGGACCGCCCGGGGGGAGAGGGTTGGGGTGAGGGGGCGCGATTTCAGCCACAAAAAAGCCCGCCAAGGTTCACACCTTGGCGGGCTTTTTATTGCAGCGAAAATTACGCGGTGCGTTGGGCTTTCTCTTCCTCACCCAGGCACGCCGCTGCGGTAAACAGCACGTCGGTGGAGGAGTTCAGCGCGGTTTCGGCGGAATCCTGCAGCACGCCAATAATGAAACCTACCGCGACCACCTGCATGGCGATCTCGCTTGGAATGCCAAACAGGCTGCACGCCAGCGGAATCAGCAACAGCGAGCCACCGGCCACACCCGAAGCGCCGCAGGCGCAGATCGCGGCGACGACACTCAGCAGGATCGCCGTCGGAATATCCACGGCAATGCCCAGCGTGTGCACTGCGGCCAAGGACAGCACGGTGATGGTAATCGCCGCGCCGGCCATGTTGATCGTCGCGCCCAGCGGGATCGATACCGAGTACGTGTCTTCGTGCAGGCCCAGACGCTTGCTCAATTCCAGGTTGACCGGAATGTTCGCCGCCGAACTGCGGGTGAAGAATGCAGTGATGCCGCTTTCGCGCAGGCACTTGAGGGTCAGCGGATATGGGTTACGACGCAGCTTCCAGAACACGATCAGCGGATTCATCACCAGCGCCACGAACAGCATGCAGCCCAGCAGCACCGCCAGCAGGTGCGCATAACCGACCAGCGCGCCGAAGCCGGACGTTGCCAGCGTCGAAGCGACCAGGCCGAAGATCCCCAGTGGGGCGAAGCGAATCACCACGCGCACGATTACCGTGACACCGTTGGACAGATCACCCAGCACTTCGCGGGTAGTGTCGCCGGCATGACGAATCGCGATGCCCATGCCGATCGCCCAGGCCAGAATGCCGATGAAGTTGGCGTTCATCAGCGCACTCACCGGGTTATCCACCACGCTGAGCAGCAGGCTTTGCAGCACTTCACCGATACCGCCCGGCGCGGATACCGCAACGTTCTCGGTGGCCAGTACCAGATTCGACGGGAACAACATGCTCGCGACCACAGCCACCGCTGCTGCGGAGAAGGTGCCCAGCAGGTAAAGGAACAGAATCGGACGGATGTGAGTTTCCTGGCCGTGCTTGTGGTTGGCGATCGACGCCATGACCAGCACGAACACCAGAATCGGCGCCACGGCTTTCAATGCCGAAACGAACACCTTGCCGATAAACGCCGTCGATTTCGCCGCTTCCGGCGCGAACATCGCCAAGACGATACCGGCAATCAGGCCGATCACGATCTGCGTGACCAGGCTCAGGTTTTTCAAGCGTTGCAATAGAGAAGGGGATGAAGCGGTCATGACGGCATCTCTGTTTTTTTATTGGGTACAAGGTTGCGTGAGGCGGTGGCAAAACCAGGGCAGACCACCACCACGCAGCGAAAGTGTTGACGCAAATTCAACGTCCTTAAACAGGCCGCTGAACGGGTGTACGTTTTTCAGGGCGCGGACTTTATCACAGCGTAGGCCTTATCCTTCAGGCATGTGACGATCTGCCACCCGATCTGTCAGCAAGATAGACAGGTTTGTGCAAGTCAGTCCGGACACACTCTGTTAAGATCGCGCATCCTCATTTTCAAGTTCTGCCAGCGGGCCTTCCGGTCATCGCTGGTGTCGTCGTTTCGTTGGAGTTTCCCATGCTGTTTCCCATCCTTCTGTTGTCCGCCGCCGGTTTCACGGTGCTGACCACGGAATTCGTTATCGTCGGCCTGCTACCGGCGATAGCCCGAGACCTTGAGGTCACCATCCCGCAGGCCGGCCTGCTGGTGACTCTATTCGCTTTTACCGTGGCGATGTTCGGCCCATTCTTGACCGCGTATTTCGCTCGCTTCGAGCGGCGCAAGCTGTTTATCAGCATCCTGATCATGTTCGGTCTGGCCAATACCGTGGCCGCACTGGCGCCCAATATCTGGGTGATGGCGATTGCCCGGTTGATCCCGGCGCTGGGGCTGCCGGTGTTCTGGGCGCTGGCCAGTGAAACGGCGGTGGACATCGTCGGCCCGGACTTTGCCGGTCGAGCCATCGCCAAGATCGGCTTCGGCATTGTCTGCGCCACGGTGTTCGGCATTCCGGTCGGCACCTTGATATCCGATGCGTTCGGCTGGCGCAGCGCGTTTGGCATTCTGGCGGTAATCGCCTTTGCCAAGGCATTGCTGCTGTTTGTGTATCTGCCGAAAACCGATCTGCACCAGCATCAGGTCAGCTTCAGCTCGCAGTTCAAGATCTTGCGCAGCCCGCTGATGATCGGCCACGTCGTGTTGTCGATTCTGGTGTTCAGCGGCATGTTCACCGTTTACACCTATCTGGCCGACATCCTTGAACGCCTCGCCGGTTTCAACGGCACAGTGGTTGGCTGGTGCCTGATGGGCTTCGGCGCGGTCGGCTTGATCGGCAACTCGTTGGGTGGTCGTGCAGTGGACCGCCATCCGCTGGGAGCGTCGGTGTTGTTCTGTGCGTTCATGATTGCCGGCATGGTGTCGCTGGTGCCGAACATTCATTCGCCGCTGGGTTTGACGGTTGCAATGGGGATCTGGGGCGTGACTCAGGCGGCGTTGTTCCTGGTCAGCCATGTGCGCCTGATGAAAGCCGCGCCTGAAGCGCCGGCCTTCGCCGCATCGCTGAACATCGCCGGCGCCAACCTGGGAATCGGTCTGGGCGCGATGGTCGGCGGCCGGGTCATCGACAGCGCAGGTCTGGGCTTCCTCGGGTTTGCCGCCGCAGGGTTCATTCTGCTGTCGGTGTTCCTCGCCATGGTGCTGATGACGCTCAAGCCGCGCGACGTCTGCGCCGAGGCTTCATAACGCGGTAAACAGCTCGCGTCGGGCACCTTCGGTAATCGCAACGATGCCGGGGTGCTTGACCTTGCGCTCCACGGATATGGCATAGAACGACTCGGTCACCGCGTCGGTCTGGCCGATCAGCTGAACGCCGTACTGGCGCTTCACTTCCTCGGCAATCACGCTGGGGCCGATAAAAATCCCGCTGCCCGATTGGCCGAAGGCCTGCATCAAGGCACTGTCATCGAACTCGCCGACGATTTGCGGCTGGATCTGCTGCTCGGCAAACCAGCGCTGCAACCGACTGCGCACCACGGTTTCCTGTCCGGGAATCAACAGCGGTGCGCCGTGCAGACTGCGCGGAAAATCCTGACCGAAGCGCGCAGCCAGCTCGGCGGTCGCGAAGAAACTGATCCCGCACTCACCGAGTTTCTGGCTGTAGCCCTTGATGTCGAGGTGTGATGGCATCGGGCTGTCGGAAATCACCAGATCCAGGCGCTGGATCGCCAGATCCGCCAGCAATCGCTCGAGTTTGTCTTCGCGGCAGGTGATGCGCAGTGGTTCGTTCAGCTCCATGGTTGGCGCGATCAGGCGATAGACGATGGATTTCGGCACCACGTCTGCAACACCAACGCGGAACAGGATCTGCTGTTCGTTGGGCTGGGCGCGCAGCATCAGTTCCAGTTCGCCGCCCAGTTGAAACATCTGCTCGGCGTAGGGCAGGGCCTGACGCCCGGCCTCGGTGAGCTCCAACTGCCGGCCAACCCGTCTGAACAATTCAATACCGTAAGTTTGCTCGAGCAGGGAAATCTGCCCGCTGATAGTCTGTGGCGTCAGGTTCAACTGCTCGCAGGCACGCACGATGCTGCCGGTTTTGGCGACCACCCAGAAATAATGCAGTTGTCGGTAATTGAGCATTAGCGGCTCCGTCAGTTCGTAAAAACCGAAGTATAGCCGCTAAAAATACGAATTTTCCTGAAGTGTTTCGCTCCCTAGAATGCCCAGCCATCGAGGGTCGGTCTGTGACCCTGACTGTTTATTCCAAGGAAGCCTCATGAAATACACATTCCCTGTGTTGATGTTTACGTCTTTACTGGTTCTGACCGGTTGCGATCAGGCCGAGAAAAGCGCTCAGCAGTTGATGGGCAAAGCGGCCGAAAGCGCCAAGCAAGCCATCGATGACACCCACAAGGCTGCCGAGCAAGCAATCAGCGACGCCACTGGCGGGCTGATCGAGAAAAAAGAACCATCGGAAAAAGACTCGGAAACTTCCGAATCTTCCTCCAAGACCATCTAAATCGTCTTACACAGAGTCAGGACTGACCCATGGAATATCTGTTAGAACTCGCCGCCAGCCCCACCGCCTGGGTTGCCTTGGCCACACTGGTCGTGATGGAGATCGTGCTCGGCATCGATAACCTGATCTTCATTTCGATCCTGACCAACAAGTTGCCTGAGCAGCATCGCCAGAAGGCGCGGCGCATTGGTATCGGCATGGCGTTGATTCTGCGTCTGGCGCTGTTGAGCACTATCGCGTTCATCGTGCAGTTGACCGAGCCGGTGATTGACATCCTCGGCCAGGCTTTCTCCTGGAAGGACATGATCCTGATTGCCGGTGGTCTGTTCCTGGTCTGGAAAGCCACTACCGAAATCCATCACAGCATGGACCCGGCGCCGGAAGACCCGAAGTCGGCCACCTCGACGGTCACGCTGGGCTTTGCTGCGGCTATCGGCCAGATCCTGGTGCTCGACATGGTGTTCTCGATCGACAGCATCATCACTGCGGTCGGCATGACCGAACACTTGCCGATCATGATCATCGCGGTCGTGGCCTCGGTACTGGTGATGTTGTTGGCTGCTGATCCGCTGGCCAAGTTCATCAACGACAACCCGACGGTGGTGATGCTGGCCCTGGGCTTCCTGATCATGATCGGCATGACGCTGATCGCCGAAGGCTTCGGCGCCCACGTACCGAAAGGTTATGTGTATGCGGCCATGGCGTTCTCGGCCGGGATTGAAGTGCTGAACATGCTGTCGCGTCGTGCCAAGCAGAAGAAGCTGGCCGCGCAGGCGTAATAGCTGAAAGACAAAAGGCCGCTTGAACTCCTGGAGTTCAGGCGGTTTTTTTTCGACTGAAGATTTGTGGTGTCTATTCGAAACCGCCCGTCATCGCGCCGCCCGCCCAGAACTCTCACGAGGGAGAGGGCCAGGGTGAGGGGCTTTCAGCATTTTTTAATGCGCTGTGGCGTGACGTACGCGATGCTTTTCAACCTTATCTACCGGCGTGGTCTGAACCGGATGATGATGGCGCCGCGCAATCCGCAGCACTCCCCAAAGCATGGCGGTGGCCACAGCCAGCCAGCCGGCAATCAACATTACGATGGTCATGGTCAGGCTCATCAGTGCCTCCTCTTTGCCCTGCATCGGGCGCCCACTTTTCAGTTCGCTCTGTCTCAGTGACAGTCTAGTCACTGGGGTGTTTCAAGCTATTGACCAAAGGTCGGTGATGACCAATCAGTTTGCTCTATGCAATCGATGTGTCTGCGGTTTAAGGCTATACCGCAGCCTTGCGGCGTCCTATGATCCTTGACCTTGCCGGAACACGACGACCGGCGTCTGAACAGAGAGTGACAAAGGTGCAGGTATTTTCTCGAATTCGTGCGGCGCTGGTGGTGGCCGGATGCGCAGCCGTGATGGTTGGGTGTGCGAGCACTGTCGCGCCGCAGGTCAAGCGACTGCCGGAACGGGTCGAGCTGAGCGGCACGTTCTATCGGGGCGAAGCCAATCAAAGCGGCCCGCAGGTGTTGGCCAGTCTGTTGTCGCAGCAAGGCATCGTGATCACGCCGGGCTTGCTGGAAAAACCGCTGCACCTGCCGGGTGCCGAGGACAAGCTGCAACAGAACATCCAGAACGTGGCCCGAGAATACGGCATGGTTGTGTATCCGCTGGACAAGAGCTTGCCGGTCTTGTTGACCCAGGTTGCGGCAGGGTTCCCGGTGATGGTGCGGTTCAGCGAAGGTTCGGCATTCTGGGCTGAGCCGCGTTACGCGATTCTTTCCGGTTACGACCGCAATAAACAGAAGGTGCTGCTGCGCGCGGGCATGAACCGTCGCGAGCTGATGAGCTTCAGCGCTTTTGAATCGGCCTTCGAAAAGTCTGGCGGCTGGGCCATCCTGATCCAGAAACCTGCGCAGATTCCTGCGGACGTGGATCGCCAGCGCTGGCTCAAGGCTGCCGACGAGTTGTCCCAGGCAGGTCAGGAATCGGAAGCGGCGCAAGCGCGTAAGGCACTGGCCGCGCACTGAGTCTCCGTTCGTCATCTGCCGGGCACGACTGCGCTCGGCAGGCCTCTGAAGATGACAACCCGTTGTTCACGGGTGAACAAGGAGGCGACATGACAGATTCTCGATCCCCGCAAAGCCCGCATTCTTCCGAGCATTCCTCAGGCGATGACCTGGGGTTTGATCCGGATTCGCCGGATGTCGCCGATCCACAAGTTGATCCTGTAGGTCCCGCCAAGGCACCGCTGGATGTGGAGCCCGGTGAAGAAGAAAAGAAACCGGCCAAACCCTACGATCCTTTAGCCAATCTGAAACCTTGATGTGAGGTGCGTATGAGTACCGATTCAAGCTTCGATGACCAAAAGCCCGACAGCGTGCCGACGACGCCTGAGGAAGGCGTTGATCCAGTGCTCGATCCGGACAGCCCGATGCGCGACCCAATGGCCCGGCCCTTGGTAGCCCCTGGGCTTACGCCGGATGTCAGCAAGGGAGATGGCATTCCTGACGATGACAAGATGCCATTGCCTAACGACTGAGGCGTGTAGATGAAAAAAAGCCCCGAAAATTCGGGGCTTTTTGTTTGGGTACCTTTTACTTGGAGGCTTCAACCACGCCACTCTGGCGGCTCTTGAGGTTTTTATCGGCCTTGTACTGTTGAGCCACCGCTGGAACGTTGGCGCTCTTGCCCGTCTCAACCCAGCTGCGGATACGGCTGGCATCGGCAAAATGTGTGTATTTGCCGAATGCGTCAAGAATCACCAGCGCTACCTGACGATTGCCCATGCTCGTCACCAGCACCAGGCAATGCCCGGCCTGATTGGTGAAACCGGTCTTGGTAATCCTGATGTTCCAGTTGTCCTTGCTCACCAAATGGTTGGTGTTACGAAAACCCAGGGTGTAGTTGGGTTTGCGGAACGCTACGGTTTTTTCCTTGGTGGTGCTCAACTGAACAAGCAACGGTTGCTTTTGCGCAGCTATGAGCAATTTGCTCAAGTCGCGCGCGGTGGATACGTTGCGCGGCGACAGGCCAGTCGGCTCGACAAAGTGAGTGCTGGTCATGCCCAGTGCTTTTGCCTTGGCATTCATCGCCGCGATAAACGCTGCGTAGCCACCCGGGTAGTGATGCGCCAGGCTTGCAGCTGCGCGGTTTTCCGAAGACATCAGGGCAATCAGCAGCATCTCGCGGCGCGGCAGTTCACTCTTGAGTTTGACTCGGGAGAACACGCCTCTCATTTCCGGCGTGCTGCTGATATCGACATTGATCCATTCGTCCATGTTCTGTCGGGCTTCAACCACTACCAGTCCAGTCATCAGCTTGCTGACGGAAGCGATCGGAACGATCACGTCAGGATTGCTGGAGTAGATGACTTTGTTGGTCTGCATATCCATGAGCAGGGCGCTGCCGGAAGCGATCTTCAGTGTCGAAGCGTCACGTGGGGCGGCGGTGGTTTCCGCAGCGTTGATCGTTGGCGTGATGAATGCGCCTGTAAATGCAAAAAACAGGCTCAGAATCGAATGACGAATTTTCACGCGGGCGAACTCATAAAAGTTGGATATTCCGTTAGTTTGTAACGGGTTATTTCTTAAAAGCGTCGCATTCTAGAAGTATGGCTGAACATCTGTCGATGGTTGTTTGAATGACCTGAAAATCTCGTGAAAAGACCTGTAAAAAGAGGGGTTTCCGGCGAACGGTTAGTGTTTTTTCTCACGCATGAAAAACCCCGCACGAGGCGGGGTTCCAATGCTGCGAAAAAACCGACTTAAGCGTGCAGGGTTTCTGCCGCGTAGAGGGTGTTTTCCAGCAGGCAGGCGCGAGTCATCGGGCCAACGCCGCCCGGCACTGGAGTGATCCAGCCGGCGCGGGGCAGGGCGGTTTCGTAGACAACGTCACCGACCAGTTTGCCGTCTTCCTGACGGTTGATGCCGACGTCGATCACGATCGCGCCTTCCTTGATCCACTCGCCCTTGACCAGGCCCGGCTTGCCGGCGGCCACGACCACCAGATCGGCACGGCCAACGTGGCCGGCCAGATCCTTGGTGAAGCGGTGTGTCACGGTCACGGTGCAACCGGCCAGCAGCAGTTCCATCGCCATCGGACGACCCACAATGTTGGAGGCGCCGACAACCACCGCATCCATGCCATAAAGATCAGCACCGGTGCTTTCCAGCAGGGTGATGATGCCTTTTGGCGTGCATGGGCGCAGCAGTGGGATGCGCTGGGCCAGACGGCCGACGTTATAAGGGTGGAAACCGTCTACGTCTTTGTCCGGGCGGATGCGCTCCAGTAATTTGGAGGCGTCCAGATGCTCGGGCAGCGGTAGCTGCAACAGAATGCCGTCGATGGCCGGATCGTCGTTAAGACGGTCGACCAGATCGGTCAGCGCTTGCTGAGTGGTGTCAGAGGGCAGGTCGTAGGCTTGCGAGAGGAAGCCGACCTCTTCACAGTCTTTACGCTTGTGCGAGACATAAACCTGAGAGGCAGGATCGCTGCCGACCAGGATCACCGCGAGGCCGGGAGTGCGCAGGCCTTGCTGGCGACGCTCGGCAACTCGTTTGGCGATCTGCTGGCGCAGGCTGGCGGCGATCGATTTGCCGTCGATTAGTTGTGCAGTCATTGCGCGTGATTAACCATCGAGAGGGGAAAAAAAGAGAACGCATTCTCGCATGTCGGGCGGTGAGGGCAAAGGCGCTTGGTCAGCAAATTCCCCTAACTCCTTTAATTAAATGAATTTTTTTCAAAAAGGATTTGACGACCTTTGGAGCGCTCTATACTATTCGTCGCACTTGTCGGGCACAGCCTAGCACTGGTTAAGAAGGTAAAGCGGAATCAACGTTCCGCGGCACTGGAAAGCACTTAGTTTGTAGTCCTTTAAGAGTACAGATTAATAAGGCGCCCGTAGCTCAGCTGGATAGAGCATCCGCCTTCTAAGCGGATGGTCGCAGGTTCGAGTCCTGCCGGGTGCGCCATTAGGCAGCTTTGGCACAAGTAACGCGATATGGTGGGCGTAGCTCAGTTGGTAGAGCACGGGATTGTGACTCCCGTTGTCGTGGGTTCGATCCCCATCGTCCACCCCATATTTCGAAAAGCGCCAGATTTAACGGTCTGGCGTTTTTGTTTTAAAAGCTTCATCCGCGGATGTGGTGGAATTGGTAGACACACTGGATTTAGGTTCCAGCGCCGCGAGGCGTAAGAGTTCGAGTCTCTTCATCCGCACCAATTAAAGCTTCATTTATGCCTTTGGGCTGGTGAGGTTCAACAAAGAAGTTGTTTGGCTTTTTTGTTACGCAATATGGTGGGCGTAGCTCAGTTGGTAGAGCACGGGATTGTGACTCCCGTTGTCGTGGGTTCGATCCCCATCGTCCACCCCATATTTCGAAAGGCGCCAGATTTAACAGTCTGGCGCCTTTTTTGTTTTAGCGATTTGAAAAGTCGGCGATTGCCGCTTTCGAGTCGCAAGAGCAGGGCGCTTCGTCGAATTTATGTTGCTCGATGATGCTGTGCTGCTCGTCGAGCTTGCTTGCAAGGTCGGCCGTCAGGGAATGATTGGTCGCCGCTTCTATATATAGAAGAGGTCGGCGCAGAGCCCTGGCGTGATTGGTTGTATTCGCCTCGGGGGCGCGACGCATCCGTGCATCGGCTCCTATAAATTGCCTGCTGTTTTTTTACCCGTTTTCAGTAGGGTGACTTCTTGAGTTTGACCCACTAGAATGCATGCCCTTGATTCTGGGGTCGGAAACGGCCGGCTAACGTCTGTGCAACGAGGAATATCCATGCAAGTTTCTGTTGAAAATACTACTGCTCTTGAGCGCCGCATGAGCGTCACCGTGCCGGCTGAGCGCATTGAGAGCCAGGTCAACAAGCGTCTGCAGCAGACTGCCCAAAAGGCCAAGATTGCTGGCTTCCGTCCAGGCAAAGTGCCAATGAGCGAAATCAAGCGCCGTTTCGGTGCTGATGCTCGTCAGGAAGCTGTTGGTGATGTCATCCAGTCCTCCTTCTACGAAGCTGTGGTCGAGCAGAAGCTGAACCCGGCTGGTTCGCCTGCAATCGAGCCAAAGTCGCTCGAAGCTGGCAAGGATCTGGAATACGTTGCCGTATTCGAAGTGTTCCCTGAGTTCACCGTTGCTGGTTTCGAAGGTATCACCGTTGAGCGCCTGAGTGCTGACGTGGCTGACGCTGACCTGGACAAAATGCTCGACATCCTGCGCAAGCAGAACACCCGTTTTGAAGTGGCCGATCGCGCTGCCCAGAACGAAGACCAGCTGAACATCGATTTCGTTGGCAAGGTCGACGGCGAAGTGTTTGCTGGCGGCTCCGCCAAGGGCACTCAGCTGGTGCTGGGCTCCGGCCGCATGATCCCGGGCTTCGAAGATGGCCTGGTTGGCGCTAAGGCGGGCGAAGAGCGCGTTCTGAACCTGACCTTCCCAGAGGACTATCAGAACCTGGACCTGGCTGGCAAAACCGCCGAGTTCACCGTGACTGTAAACACCGTTTCCGAGCCAAAGCTGCCTGAGCTGAACGAAGAGTTCTTCGCTCAATTCGGCATCAAGGAAAGCGGTATCGACGGTTTCCGCACCGAAGTTCGCAAGAACATGGAGCGTGAACTGCGTCAGGCGATCAAATCCAAGGTCAAGAATCAGGTAATGGACGGTCTGCTGGCCACCAACCCGATTGAAGTGCCAAAGGCTCTGCTGTCCAACGAAGTCGACCGTCTGCGCGTGCAGGCTGTTCAGCAGTTCGGTGGCAACATCAAGCCTGACCAACTGCCGGCCGAGCTGTTCGAAGAGCAAGCCAAGCGCCGCGTCGTGCTGGGCCTGATCGTGGCTGAAGTGGTCAAGCAGTTCGACCTCAAGCCTGACGAAGCCCGCGTACGCGAAATGATTCAGGAAATGGCTTCTGCTTACCAGGAACCTGAGCAGGTTGTGTCCTGGTACTACAAGAACGACCAGCAACTGAACGAAGTTCGTTCGGTTGTGCTGGAAGAGCAAGTTGTGGATACTGTTCTGCAGAAAGCTAGCGTGACCGACAAATCGGTCTCTTACGAAGAAGCGGTCAAGCCGGTAGAAGCTCCAACAGCCGACTGATTGTTTTTGCGTTAAGAAGTGCTCACATAAGCCAGCTCTCGAGCTGGCTTATGCGTATTCAAGACATAACTATTTGGGAGTGACTGCAGAGCATGTTCCGTAATTCGTATATTCAGCAGAACTCTGATATCCAGGCCGCAGGCGGCCTGGTTCCGATGGTTGTCGAGCAATCTGCTCGTGGCGAACGCGCCTATGACATCTACTCGCGCCTGCTCAAGGAGCGAGTGATCTTTCTGGTTGGTCCGGTAGAGGACTACATGGCCAACCTGATTTGCGCGCAACTGCTGTTCCTTGAAGCGGAAAACCCGGACAAGGACATCCATCTCTATATCAACTCCCCGGGCGGTTCGGTGACAGCGGGCATGTCGATCTACGACACCATGCAGTTCATCAAACCCAACGTATCGACCACTTGCATCGGCCAGGCCTGCAGCATGGGCGCATTCCTGCTGACCGCAGGTGCTCCAGGCAAGCGTTTCTGCCTGCCGAACTCGCGTGTGATGATTCACCAGCCACTGGGCGGTTTCCAGGGCCAGGCATCGGATATCGAAATCCATGCCAAGGAAATCCTCTTCATTCGCGAACGTCTGAACACGTTGATGGCCAAGCACAGCGGTCACACTCTGGAAGAAATCGAGCGCGATACCAACCGCGATAACTTCATGAGTGCAGAAGCTGCGAAGGCATATGGCTTGATCGACGAAGTGATCAACCAGCGCCCAGCGTAAAAATAAGCAGCTCAAAATAGGCTTGGTCGGCTGGTCTGATCAGCGGCGGGCTTGAAAAAGCCCGCAATAGCCTTCATCTTGTGTTGCAAGCCTATCGGATTTGGATCGAACGAATGACTGACACCCGCAACGGCGAGGACAACGGCAAGCTGCTCTATTGCTCCTTCTGTGGCAAAAGCCAGCATGAAGTGCGCAAATTGATTGCCGGCCCCTCGGTCTTTATCTGCGACGAGTGCGTCGACCTGTGCAATGACATCATCCGCGAGGAGGTGCAGGAAGCCCAGGCCGAAAGCAGCGCGCATAAATTGCCTTCGCCTAAAGAAATCAGCGGCATCCTTGACCAGTACGTCATTGGTCAGGAGCGTGCAAAAAAGGTTCTGGCCGTAGCGGTGTACAACCACTACAAGCGCCTTAACCAGCGTGACAAAAAGGCTGACGACGTCGAACTCGGCAAGAGCAACATCCTGCTGATCGGCCCGACAGGCTCCGGTAAAACCCTGCTGGCCGAAACACTGGCCCGCTTGCTGAACGTTCCGTTCACGATCGCCGACGCCACCACCCTCACCGAGGCCGGTTACGTGGGTGAAGATGTCGAGAACATCATTCAGAAACTGCTGCAGAAGTGCGATTACGACGTAGAGAAAGCCCAGATGGGTATTGTCTATATCGACGAAATCGACAAGATTTCCCGCAAGTCCGACAACCCGTCGATCACCCGGGACGTTTCCGGTGAAGGCGTGCAGCAGGCCTTGCTCAAGTTGATCGAAGGCACGGTCGCTTCCGTACCGCCGCAAGGTGGCCGCAAGCATCCGCAGCAGGAATTCCTGCAGGTCGACACCCGTAATATCCTGTTCATCTGCGGTGGCGCTTTCTCGGGTCTCGAGAAGGTCATCCAGAACCGTTCCACCAAGGGTGGCATCGGTTTCAACGCAGAAGTGCGCAGCAAGGAAGGAGGCAAGAAAGTCGGTGAATCCCTGCGTGAAGTCGAGCCTGACGATCTGGTCAAGTTCGGTCTGATCCCGGAGTTCGTCGGTCGTCTGCCGGTCCTCGCGACGCTGGACGAACTGGATGAGGCTGCGCTGATGCAGATCCTCACCGAGCCGAAAAATGCTCTGACCAAACAGTATGCCAAGCTGTTCGAGATGGAAGGCGTCGATCTGGAATTCCGTGCCGATGCACTGAAATCAGTCGCTAAACGTGCCCTGGAACGTAAAACCGGTGCTCGTGGCCTGCGTTCGATTCTCGAAGGTGTGCTGCTCGACACGATGTATGAAATCCCCTCGCAGTCTGAGGTGAGCAAAGTCGTGATCGATGAAAGTGTGATCGAAGGCAAGTCCAAGCCACTGTATATCTACGAAAACAGTGAGCCGACTGCCAAGGCAGCGCCGGACGCATAAGCGTCCACTCTGCCGGAATAAAGAAGGGGCCTTCGGGCCTCTTTTTTTTATGTCGTTTTTTACATCCGCTTTGCGCTTGTTTTTTTTCAAGGCAGCCCCCATCTTGGTTTCAAGCTTAATTCCATCTGATTACGGCCATATGGCCGCCGTAGAGGCGAAATCATGAAGACAACCATCGAATTGCCTCTCTTGCCATTGCGTGATGTCGTGGTTTATCCGCACATGGTTATCCCGCTGTTCGTGGGGCGCGAGAAATCCATCGAAGCCCTCGAAGCTGCGATGACGGGCGACAAGCAGATTCTGTTGCTGGCCCAGAGAAACCCGGCTGATGATGATCCCGGTGAAGACGCTCTCTATCGCGTAGGTACCATCGCTACCGTTCTGCAGCTGCTCAAGCTGCCTGACGGCACCGTTAAGGTGCTGGTCGAGGGTGAGCAGCGCGGTACCGTTGAACGCTTCAGTGAAGTCGACGGGCACTGCCGTGCCGAAGTCTCGCTGATCGAAGAAGTCGAGGCTGTCGAGCGCGAATCCGAAGTGTTCGTGCGCACGCTGCTTTCGCAGTTCGAACAATATGTACAGCTGGGCAAAAAAGTCCCGGCTGAAGTCCTGTCTTCGCTCAACAGCATCGATGAGCCGGGCCGCCTGGTCGACACCATGGCTGCACACATGGCGCTGAAGATCGAGCAGAAGCAGGAAATTCTCGAAATTATCGATTTGTCGGCACGGGTCGAGCACGTCCTGGCATTGCTGGACGCCGAGATCGATCTGCTGCAAGTCGAAAAACGCATCCGTGGTCGCGTCAAAAAGCAGATGGAGCGCAGTCAGCGCGAGTACTACCTGAATGAGCAGATGAAGGCCATTCAGAAAGAACTGGGTGACAGCGATGAAGGCCACAACGAAATCGAAGACCTGAAAAAGCGTATCGACGCTGCGGGTCTGCCGAAGGACGCCTTGACCAAAGCCACTGCCGAGCTGAACAAGCTCAAGCAAATGTCGCCGATGTCCGCCGAGGCCACCGTGGTGCGCTCGTACATCGACTGGCTGGTGCAGGTGCCGTGGAAGGCGCAGAGCAAGGTGCGTCTGGACCTGGCTCGCGCAGAAGACATTCTCGATGCCGATCACTACGGCCTCGAAGAGGTCAAGGAACGTATCCTTGAATACCTCGCCGTGCAAAAACGCGTGAAAAAAATCCGTGGCCCGGTGTTGTGCCTGGTTGGTCCTCCTGGTGTGGGTAAAACCTCGTTGGCAGAGTCGATTGCTCATGCCACCAACCGCAAATTCGTGCGCATGGCCTTGGGTGGCGTGCGTGATGAAGCGGAAATTCGCGGTCACCGCCGGACTTACATCGGTTCGATGCCGGGAAGATTGATTCAAAAAATGACAAAGGTGGGCGTCCGTAACCCGCTGTTCCTGCTCGATGAAATCGACAAAATGGGCAGCGACATGCGTGGCGATCCGGCATCTGCTTTGCTGGAAGTGCTCGATCCGGAGCAGAACCACAACTTCAACGACCACTATCTGGAAGTCGATTACGACCTTTCGGATGTGATGTTCCTGTGCACCTCGAACTCGATGAACATCCCGCCGGCGCTGCTCGACCGGATGGAAGTCATCCGTCTGCCGGGCTACACCGAAGACGAGAAGATCAACATCGCGGTCAAATACCTGTCGCCTAAGCAGATCACCGCCAACGGTCTGAAGAAAGGCGAACTGGAATTCGACGCCGAAGCAATCCGCGACATTATTCGTTACTACACCCGTGAAGCCGGTGTTCGTGGCCTCGAACGTCAGATCGCCAAGGTCTGCCGCAAGGCGGTGAAAGAGCATGCGATGGAAAAACGCTTCTCGGTGAAAGTGACAGCTGAGCTGCTGGAGCACTTCCTCGGTGTGCGCAAATTTCGCTATGGCCTGGCCGAGCAGCAGGATCAGATCGGTCAGGTCACCGGCCTTGCCTGGACGCAGGTTGGCGGCGAATTGTTGACTATCGAAGCCGCTGTCGTACCTGGCAAAGGTCAGTTGATCAAGACGGGCTCGCTGGGCGATGTAATGGTCGAATCGATCACTGCTGCCCTGACCGTTGTGCGCAGCCGTGCGAAGAGCCTGGGCATTCCTCTGGACTTCCACGAGAAGCGCGACACGCACATTCACATGCCGGAAGGGGCGACCCCGAAGGATGGTCCTAGCGCCGGTGTAGGCATGTGCACGGCATTGGTGTCTGCGCTGACCGGTATTCCGGTGCGCGCTGATGTCGCCATGACGGGCGAAATCACACTGCGTGGTCAGGTACTGGCAATCGGCGGTCTGAAGGAAAAACTGCTGGCGGCACACCGCGGCGGAATCAAGATTGTGATTATTCCGGAAGAGAACGTGCGCGATTTGAAGGAGATTCCTGACAATATCAAGCAGGATCTGCAGATTAAACCGGTTAAATGGATTGACGAGGTCCTGCAAATTGCGCTGCAATACGCGCCGGAGCCCTTGCCGGATGTGGCTCCGGAGATAGTTGCCAAGGATGAAAAACGTGAGTCTGACTCTAAGGAAAGAATTAGCACGCATTAATCGTTTTTGACTGGGTGGCTTCCTTGACAGCTTTTTAGAGCCCTTGTTATAAAGCGGCTCTTAAGTGTTTGTAGGCCATCCAGCACTCGTTTTTGCTTTCACCAAAAAACTTAGAATCATCTCAAAATAGATATAAGGGGACTTAGAGTGAACAAGTCGGAACTGATTGATGCTATCGCTGCATCCGCTGATATCCCGAAAGCTGCTGCTGGCCGTGCGCTGGACGCTGTAATCGAATCCGTCACTGGCGCTCTCAAGGCTGGCGACTCCGTAGTTCTGGTTGGTTTCGGTACTTTCTCCGTAACTGATCGTCCAGCTCGCGTTGGTCGTAACCCACAGACCGGCAAGACGCTGCAAATCGCTGCTGCTAAAAAACCAGGTTTCAAAGCCGGTAAAGCACTGAAAGAAGCGGTTAACTAAGTTTTCAGGTTTTTACCCATCCGGGTCGGGGTTATGCCTGACTTGGCAGCGGAGCGGTAGAGCAGGTCGCTGAAACAGCTGCCTGTAACGCCGGGATCTAGGGTTCGAGCCCTGTCCGCTCCGCCAGTTACGAGAAGGCGCATCCTCGGATGCGCCTTTCTTCTATCCGGATTTTACCCACGCTCCACGGTTGCCTAAATATTGAAATTCAACCGTTTCTGGGGGACGCATGCTGCAGAATATCAGGGACAATTCACAAGGCTGGATTGCCAAGACTATTATCGGGATCATCGTTGTATTGATGGCGTTCACGGGTGTCGAGGCCATTTTCCAGGCTACGACCAACAGCCAGAATGCGGCCACGGTCAACGGTGAAGACATCAGCCAGAATGAGCTCAGCCAAGCCGTTGATATGCAACGCCGTCAACTGATGCAACAGCTGGGCAAGGATTTCGACGCTTCGTTGCTCGATGAAAAAATGCTCCGCGAATCAGCCCTCAAGGGTTTGATTGATCGCAAGCTGCTGCTGCAAGGTGCGGACGAAGCGAAATTTGCTTTCTCCGAAGGTGCCCTTGATCAGGTGATTCTGCTGACGCCTGAATTTCAGGTTGACGGCAAGTTCAGCTCCGAGCGTTTCGACCAGGTAATCCGTCAACTGGGTTACAGCCGTATGCAGTTCCGCCAGATGCTGGCTCAGGAAATGCTGATCGGCCAACTGCGCGCCGGCGTTGCAGGCAGCGGCTTTGTGACCGACGCCGAAGTACTGGCTTTCGCCCGTCTGGAAAAACAGACCCGTGACTTCGCGACCCTGAACGTCAAGGCCGATCCGGCTGCAGTCAAAGTAACCGACGATGAGGTCAAGGCTTACTACGACGAACACGCCAAGGAGTTCATGACTCCGGATCAAGTCGTCATCGATTACCTGGAGCTGAAGAAGGCCTCGTTCTTCGACCAGGTTACTGTCAAGGATGAAGACCTGCAGGCGGCGTATCAGAAAGAGATTGCCAACCTGTCGGAGCAGCGTCGCGCGGCTCACATCCTGATCGAAGTGAACGACAAGACCACCGAAGCTCAAGCCAAAGCGAAGATCGAAGAAGTCCAGGCGCGTCTGGCCAAAGGCGAGAAATTCGAAGCGCTGGCCAAGGAGTTCTCGCAGGATCCGGGTTCGGCCAACAATGGCGGTGACCTCGGTTACGCAGGTCCTGGTGTCTACGACCCAGCCTTCGAAAAATCGCTGTACTCGCTGGCCAAAGATCAGGTTTCCGAGCCGGTTCGCACCGATTTCGGTTTCCACCTGATCAAGCTGCTGGGTGTTGAAGCACCTGAAGTGCCGTCCCTGGCCAGCCTGAAAGACAAGCTGACCCGCGATTTGAAAGCGGCGCAGGTCGAGCAGCGTTTCGTCGAGGCGACCAAGCAACTGGAAGACTCCGCGTTTGAAGCGTCTGACCTGGCTCAGCCAGCAGCAGATTTGAAGCTGACCGTTCACACTTCCAAGCCATTCGGCCGTGAAGGTGGCGAAGGGGTTACGGCCAACCGTGCCGTAGTCACTGCTGCATTCAGCACCGAAGTGCTCGATGAGAGTGCCAACAGCACCGCCATTGAGCTGGATCCGGACACGGTGATCGTGCTGCGTGCCAAGGAGCACTTGAAGCCTGCTCAACTGCCTCTGGAAAGCGTGAGTGCGGCCATCCGCACTCAGTTGACCAAAGAGCATGCCAGCGCTGCAGCCAAGACCAAGGCCGAGAAGCTGATTGCTGATCTGCGTGATGGCAAGGCTCCTCTGGACAAAGCAGTTGACGGTCAGGACTGGAAAACCACCGGAGCGGCCACCCGTGGTCAGGAAGGTGTTGAACCGGCGGTGCTGCAAGCACTGTTCCGCATGCCGAAACCGGCTGCCAAGGACAAACCGACGTTCACCAGTGTGACGTTGCCGGACGGCAGTTTGGTGATCGTTCGCCTCAATGGCGTGAACGAAGCGGCTGCTCCGACGGATGAAGAGAAGGTTCAGTACCGTCGCTTCCTTGCGTCGCGTGAAGGTCAGCAGGACTTTGCGGCGTATCGCAAGCAGTTGGAAAGCAAGGCTGACATCAAGAAGTTCTGATGGCGGTTTGAGCTGTAGTACAAGAAGCCCCGGCCTGTGTGCCGGGGCTTTTTTCTTAGTGTTGTTTTTTCGCCTTGGCGGTCTGTCGGCCGACCACGCTCTTGGGGGGGGAGTGGGGCGCACATTAAAACAGTGGGAGCCAGCCTGACCGCCGACCAATATCGTCGGAGTGCACGCAGTCTGTGTGGGACCTGGCTTGCCAGCGATGGCAGGTCGATAGGCGACGCATTGGTTGCTGATGCTCTCTTCTGTAACTAACCATTCGGTTTGGGGTGTTGCTGTCGTCGCTTTTAGCCGAGAACTGATTATGGATTTTGCTGGATTTCCTTCATTGAGTTATCAGCGCGACCTTTTTCCGCAATCTGGGGTCGATAGGCTTGTAACCGTTTCAAGACACTAATCCATACGCCGCGAGGGCGCGTTCTGTTGCACAATACGCCCCGGACTGTTTTCCCTCAGGATGTTTAATGTTGATTTCCACTCCCCTGCGTGTTGTCGGGTTGGCGCTGTTGTTGGCCGGTGTTGCCGGTTGTGCGAAAGACAAGCCGATGTATGAGCACGAGAGCTTCGATGACTCCGGTACGTTTTCGCGTAATTACCCCGTGACCGACGTTGTCAGTTGCGAAGCGGCGCGTCGTGCGTTGCTGAGTCAGGGCTACATCATTACCAGCAGCGATTCGAAACTCATCAGTGGCCACAAGAGTTTTCAGCAAACCGGCGATACGCACATGGAGATCAGCTTCAATGTGGTCTGTGCCGATGACGGCAGTGCCGGGCACCACGCGACGATGTTCGCCAATGCCTTGCAGGATCGTTATGCGCTGAAGAAGACCAACAACTCGGCCAGTCTCGGTGTCGGCGTGTTGGGGTCGGTATCGATGCCGATCGGCTCGTCGGACGATTCGATGGTCAAGGTCGCCAGCGAGACGGTGACGGCGCAGAAGTTCTATGAGCGCTTCTTTACCCTGGTCGAACAATTTCTGCCGGCAGAAACCAAGAAAGCTGCACATATCGAGGAAAAGCCGAAGACGGATCTGGGCGTGCCTGAGGCAAAAGTGGCCCCCGCGAGCCTGACGCCGGCCGCAGAGCCCGCTCCAGCACCTGTTACAGCGCCTGTACCAGCACCGGAGCCAGCCGTGACCGCGCCTGCGCCCGCTGAACCGGCACCGGTCAGTTCCGAGCCGGTAGTGCCTCCTGCGGAGTCGACCCCGATTGCTCCGGCATCCAGTGCAGAACCTGCCCCGGCTACCGAAACCATCACGCCACCGGCCAATCCGACGGACATTCCGCCGCCGTCCGAGCCGATTCCGGCAATGCCAGCCTCCGGCCAATAATCCCACGACTCGACTCGTCCCCTGTAGGAGCTGCCGAAGGCTGCGATCTTTTGATCTTGAAATCATCAAGGATCCAGCCTTCGGCAGCGCCACAGAGGAATATCTCGTTACATTCCCCTGACAAAAATCCCGCGATAAATTCCTGACCGCCTGCTACGTTTTATTCATGAAGGCCAAGCTTCACTTTTCCTTCACACGGGCACGTTATGCTCGAGGCACTGGGCATTTGCTCAGGCCCATTCAACAGAGCAGCAGGGGGATTACGCGATGGATGACTATCAGGAAGAACTGCTCGAATACCAGGCCTACGAACTGGATTCGCCAGAGCCGGCGGAAGACGCTACCGAGCTTTAAGGTGTCAGGCTGTTTTACGATGACTGCGGCGGAATTCGCCCGGCGTCTGGCCGCTCCAGCGTTTGAACGCTCGCTGGAATGCTTCGGCTGAAGCAAAGCCGAGCAGGTAAGCGATTTCGCCGAACGCCAGTTCCGTATCGCGGATGTAGGTCATCGCCAGATCACGGCGAGTGTCGTTGAGGATCGCGCGAAATTGCGTGCCTTCCTCAGTCAGTTTGCGTCGCAAGGTCCATGTCGGCAGCTTCAGGCGTGCCGCCACTTCTTCCAGGTCGGGTTCTCGGCCACCATTCAATAACGGCCCAAGCAGTTGCGTGATGCGTTCGCGCAGGCTACGAGTGCGGGTCAGTTGCTCCAGCTCTCTTTCACACAGTTGCAGCAGATGCCGCCAAGTGCTCGGGCAGTGCTCAGGGTTGCGCAGGGCGAGGCTGGCCAGGTTCAGGCGCAACTGGTTGCGCTCGGCGCCGAACTGGATCGGGCAATCACCCAGGGCAGCGTAAGCGTCGCGATAATCGGGCGCGTCGAATTCGATTTCAACGCGTTCAGCCCGCAGCGGTTCGCGGCTGACACTGGACAGTTGATGCAGCCAGCCGGCGATGATCGAATCCACCACGAAACGGTTATAGGCGTTGTACGGGCTGATCGAATAGAAACGCAGCCATGCGCCAGTGGCGTCCTCGTGAAAGCTCGACTGGCCGCGGTAATTGGAACCGTACAACGGTTCGAAGCGGATCAGGCAGCGAGCGGCCTCACGTACGGTAGGCGCCTGTGATGCGGTGACACCGGCCAGTCCCGCCTGGCTCAAGCGACTGAGCTGGCCCATGCGCAGGCCGAGGGCCGGATCCCCGGTCAATTGAATCGCGCCATGCCCCAATCGCATGTAACGCGGAATCGACAGTCGTGCCCCGGCCTCGGCCAATCTTGCCGCATCCAGTGCGTATTGCTCGAGCAGCGGCTGTGGGTCGGCGCCGTGACTGCGAACCGCATCGGCGAGGCTATGAACGAAACCTACCGACAGATCCCCAAGGCGCATCGGCAGCGGCTTCATCGCTTACAACCAGATATTCAGCATACGTGCGCCACGGGCTTCACCGTCGGCGAACTGCTGGCCGTTGCTGTTGAGGAAGCTTTGGCCTGCGCCTGATTTATCCCAGAACTGCCCACGCAGAAACACACTCATGCCGGCGACTGCATGGCTGCTGGGCGGTTGCGCGGTCAAGGTCAGGCGATGCCAGGCCTGGCCTTCGCTGACTTCGCCAGGCTTGAGACTGACGGAGCTTGGTGTACTCGAACTCTTATAGCCACGCCATGGCTGATCCCATGCACCCTGACCGAATACCTGCGCCGGCACGGCAATCAATTGCGCGCCTTGTTCGTCGAGTTTGCGGTAGTTGTCCGGATACCAGCTGTCGCTGCCGATGAGTACGCCAAGACGCCCGGCCGGGGTATCGACAACGTTGATCGTCTTTTCATTGGCCTGGATGACATCACGCTGGCTGAATACCGGGTGCAGTTGTCGCTGCGGCTGGCCGAGCGGTGCACCGTCGCGACCGAAGACCACGCTGCTGTTGTACAGCGCACCGCTGCCGGGTTTGAGCTGACCGTCACGGATGCTCGGCTCGGGCAGAACGATTGAGCCGGCCACCAGCGTCACGTGAAATTCCTTGGCCAGGCCGCCGAACAGCGCCTGGTAGTCCTTGGCCATGGTGCGCGATTTCATGCGCAGGTGAGCATCGTCGAGACGGTCTTTGCCCTTGGCGCTCAGCCAGGCACGGGCGAACAACAATGGATTGCTCGCCGCCAGCCAATTCATCGCCTCGGCGAGGGTGGGGGCTTGATAGAGCTCGTCTTTTTCGCCACTGATCATTAACCAGGTGCCAACATGTTCCGGCAACACCACCACGGTCTTGTCGTTCAACAAGCCTTGATCCTGCGCTTGCTGCAAGTAAGCCGCGAGTTTGCGACGCAGGCGCGCGGGGCTTTGGTAGTCGGTGGGGAACAGTTCCGGCTGGATGCCCAGCAGATTACCTCGGTCGGCGGGCGTGCCCTGATCGACCGCCAGTTTGATGCGCAGGTCCGACAGGTAATGCCCCGCAGGCCGGTCTGCCGCCCACATGGCGTAGGTGGTGAGGACGGCAACGAGGGCCATGGAAAAAAACAGGTACAAAAGTTTGCGCATGAAAACCAATAACGACCGGGTACAGGGTATGGCGACTAGGGTAGGGCCCAGGGTCTGGCTTGCCAAGGGGCGCTGCGCATTTAGATCATTAACTTGTCAGTTACGGTCATTGAGTGACAGCGATGCGACTCTTAGTCTGTCGAACATGACTGACGGGGGACGCAGAGCTCCCGCACTTTTTCCGTGATCGCTCGTTGTGGAGTTACCGATGACCGCCGCTCATTACCCGCACCTGTTGGCCCCGCTGGACCTGGGATTCACCACGCTGCGCAACCGCACCCTGATGGGCTCGATGCACACCGGTCTTGAAGAAAAGCCGGGTGGCTTCGAGCGCATGGCAGCGTATTTCGCTGAACGTGCCCGTGGCGGCGTCGGCCTGATGGTGACTGGCGGGATCGGCCCGAACGACGAGGGCGGTGTGTATTCCGGTGCAGCCAAACTGACCACCGAGGAGGAGGCGCTCAAGCATCGCATCGTCACCCGCGCGGTGCACGAGGCGGGCGGCAAGATCTGCATGCAGATCCTCCATGCCGGCCGTTATGCCTACAGCCCGAAACAAGTCGCGCCGAGTGCGATTCAGGCGCCGATCAACCCGTTCAAGCCAAAAGAGCTCGACGAGGAGGGCATCGAGAAGCAGATCAGGGATTTCGTCACCTGTTCGGTGCTGGCGCAAACCGCCGAGTACGACGGCGTGGAAATCATGGGTTCGGAAGGTTATTTCATTAACCAGTTCCTCGCCGCGCACACCAACCATCGCACCGACCGTTGGGGCGGTAGCTACGAAAACCGTATGCGTCTGCCAGTGGAAATCGTGCGCCGCGTCCGTGAGGCGGTCGGCCCCAATTTCATCATCATCTTCCGTCTGTCGATGCTTGATCTGGTCGAAGGCGGCAGCACCTGGGACGAGATCGTCATCCTCGCCAAAGCCATCGAGCAGGCCGGGGCGACCATCATCAACACCGGCATCGGCTGGCACGAAGCGCGTATTCCGACCATCGCCACCAAGGTGCCGCGTGCGGCATTCAGCAAGGTCACGGCCAAGCTGCGTGGCTCGGTGAGCATTCCGCTGATCACCACCAACCGCATCAACACGCCGGAAATCGCCGAGCAGATACTCGCCGAAGGCGATGCCGACATGGTCTCGATGGCGCGGCCGTTTCTTGCCGATCCGGACTTCGTCAACAAGGCTGCCGAAGGTCGCGCTGACGAGATCAACACCTGCATCGGCTGCAACCAGGCCTGCCTCGACCACACCTTCGGCGGCAAGCTCACCAGTTGTCTGGTCAACCCGCGTGCCTGCCACGAAACCGAGCTTAACTATCTGCCGGTGCAGCAAATCAAGAAAATCGCCGTGGTTGGCGCCGGCCCTGCCGGGTTGTCCGCCGCGACCGTGGCTGCCGAGCGTGGCCATCAGGTGACGTTGTTCGATTCTGCCAGCGAAATTGGTGGCCAGTTCAACATCGCCAAACGCGTGCCGGGCAAAGAAGAGTTTTTCGAAACCCTGCGCTACTTCAACCGCAAGCTGCAAACGACTAACGTCGAGGTGTGCCTGAACACCCGCGTCGACGTCGCGAAACTGGTTGACGGCGGTTACGATGAAATCATCCTCGCCACGGGTATTGCACCGCGCACTCCGGCGATTCCGGGCGTGGAAAATGCCAAGGTGCTGAGCTATCTCGACGTGATTCTCGAGCGCAAACCGGTTGGCAAACGCGTGGCGGTAATTGGTGCGGGCGGCATCGGTTTCGACGTTTCCGAATTCCTCGTTCACGAAGGCGTTGCCACCAGTCAGGATCGCGCCGCGTTCTGGAAGGAGTGGGGCATCGACGCCAAACTCGAAGCCCGTGGTGGCGTGGCCGGGATCAAACCTGCGCCGCACGCGCCGGCTCGCGAAGTGTTCCTTTTGCAGCGCAAGAAAACCAAGGTCGGCGACGGTCTGGGCAAAACCACTGGCTGGATTCACCGTACCGGGCTGAAGAACAAGCAGGTGCAGATGCTCAACAGTGTTGAATACCTGAGCATCGACGACGAAGGCCTGCACATCCGCATCGGCGAAACCGGCGAGCCACAGTTGCTGGCGGTGGACAACATCGTGATCTGCGCGGGGCAGGACCCTTTGCGTGAACTGCACGATGGCCTGGTAGCGGCCGGGCAAAACGTGCACCTGATCGGCGGTGCTGATGTGGCGGCGGAGCTGGATGCCAAGCGTGCGATCAATCAAGGGTCGCGTCTGGCTGCAGAGCTCTGATCAACCGCTATCGGTAACGGACCAAACCCTGTAGGAGCTGCCGAAGGCTGCGATCTTTTGACTTTGTTTTTCAAGAACAAGATCAAAAGATCGCAGCCTGCGGCAGCTCCTACAAGGGTTTTTTTGGCTGGTAGACTGTGATCTTTTTCAGGTCATGCGGTGCTTATGTTTTTGCCTGCGCAAGCTCCTCTTGAACTCGTGCAACTCGACTGGCTCACCGCCGCCAATGTTGAAGTCGCCATCCTGCGCCTCGATCAAATCGACCCACTGATCAGCGGTAACAAGTGGTTCAAGCTCGTTGAACATCTGAAAGCCGCCGATCGCAACGGTGCCAAAGGCATCATCAGTCTCGGCGGCGCGCACTCCAATCATTTGCACGCGCTGGCGGCGGCGGGTAAACGGCTAGGGTTCAAAACGGCAGGGCTGCTGCGCGGTCATCCACAACAAACGCCGACTGTCGCTGATCTGCAAGCGTACGGCATGCACCTGCATTGGCTGGGTTATGGCGGTTATCGGGCGCGACATGATCCGGGGTTCTGGGAGCCGTGGCAGGCGCGTTATCCAACTCTGCATGCGGTGCCGGAGGGCGGTGGCGGATTAGCCGGGGCGCTGGGTTGTGCCGCAATCAAGGCGCAGGCCGATGCGCAATTGAGCCATTTGGGTTGGAACGATTATCACGGTTGGTGGCTGGCCTGCGGCACCGGGACAACGTTGGCCGGGCTGGCACTCGCCGAGGCGGGGGCGCATCCGGTTTACGGCGCGTTGGCGGTGCCTGAGGATCACGGCGTGGCGGCGCAAGTCGAGTCGATCCTGCAGGAATCCGGCCGGCGCAGGGCTGACTATGAGTTGATCGATGCCAGTCGCGGTGGTTTTGCCAAGGTTGATTCGGCATTGCTGGCGTTCATTGCACAGACCGAGCTGGACAGCGGCGTGCCGTTGGAACCGCTGTACACCGGCAAGGCGTTGCTGGCGCTCAAACAGCAGGTCGAGGCGGGTAAATTTGCCAGCGGCACACGCTTGGTCTTCGTGCATACAGGTGGATTGCAGGGACGACGGGGGTTCTCCCACAACCTTCTTGTAAGTTGAGCTTTTGTGGGCAGGGGATCTATCGATGGCCAAAGAGAGCCGCTGCTGTGTCTCGGCCGGGACCACCCCTGCCTGGGCTCAACCCGATGGCGCGTTTTTGCGCTGAGTGGTCTGAGTTTTGCTCAATGTACTAGTGCGATTTGGATGTGTTCTATGGCGATGCGTGAAGTGGCTGAATTTAATGGCTGTTAATTGTTTTTGAAGTTTGGGTTTGATGGCTGAGTGTTGGTGTTACGGCTTGTTGTTTATATTCTGTATTTGACTTCGGATTGCCTGGTTATGTCGTGCTGTTTATTGTGTGGGCAAGTCCTCGGGTAAAAGTAATTGCTTGGGGTGTTAATATTGTTTGATTTTTCAAGTGGATTATTTATGTTTTCTGATAAAAATAAAAACGCTCATGTTATTAAAAAGGCCATGGCCAAACGACCTGTCTCCAAACCGAAACCAGTGGGCAAGCCAGTTCCGCTCAAACCTGTAGTGCCGGTCAAGCCTCTCATCAAGCCTGTTAAACCACTCAAACCAATCGTCAAGCCGGTCAAGCCGATTGGGCCAGTCAAGCCCGTTAAGCCCGGCTCGCTCACCAAACCTGTAATTACCGGCGGCACTGTCGGGCCTGTTGTAACGAAAAAGCCACCCATGCCTTGGCCGACCATCAACTTCAATATTGATCCGGTTGCTCTGGCGACACTTATTATCAGTTTGGGCGGAATCCTCAATACTGATGGCTCTGCGTCCCTTCCCGATGGCAGTCTGGTCAATACGAATAAGAACTTGCTCAAGGGTCCCGATGGCGTTATCCATCACCAGGACGGCCGTGTCGAGTTTCCTGATGGCCGCATTATCTGGCCGGATAATACGATCGAACATCCGGATGGCCGCATTGTTTGGGAAGATGGAACAGAACAACTTCCTGATGGCAGTATCAAGTATCCGGACGGCCTGACCTACGATGCGCAAGGTAACCTTGTCTCGTAATAAGTTGTGGGGTTGGTCATATTGTAAAGTTTCGTGATGCTCTGCGTCTCGATCAGTAAAACAGAAACACCGCCGACTGGCTCTCAAGTCGGCGGTGTTTTTTTATTGCAAGTTAGCAGGATTGCGGCATTTCACCGTTGGCCAGACGTTTGTTGATGTCGGCAATCACTTCCGGCAGATCGCTGATAGTGTCGACCATGTAATGCGGGCGCGAGCTTTCGAACAGCGCATGGATACGCGCGCGTTCGCTGGCCAGTTCATCGCTGCCCAAGGCACGGAAGCCCTCGTAATCCAGGCCCAGCGCGTTGCCTGAGCAGATCAGCGCCACGGTCCACATTCCGGCGCGGCGACCTTCGAGGATGCCCGGGACGGTGTCGTCGATCTTCACGCAGGCGCCGACGTCGTCGATGCCCAGCGCGATGACGTTGGCCAATGCCTGTGCTGGCCAAGGGCGGCCGTTCGGCACTTCGTCGGTGGCGACCACGTGGTCGGCGATGTAGCCGTTGGTGGCGGCCAGTTCGACGACTTTCTCCATTACCTGTTTCGGGTAGCCGGAGCAGGAGCCGATCTTGATGCCTTGCTGGCGCAGGTTGGCGATGGTCTCCAGGGCACCGGGAATCAGCGCCGAGTGTTCAGCGATTTTCTCGATTTGTAGCGGCATGAAGCGCTCGTAGATGGCGGTCACGTCATCGTCGGTCGGCGTGCGGCCGAACGCTTTGCGGTAACGTTCGGCCACCTGCGGCTGATCGCACAGGGTGCGGATGTGATCCCACTTGCCCATGCCCATCGGGCCGCGGGCCTCTTCAATGGAAACCTGAACGTCGAATTCGGCGAATGCTTCGACGAAGATCTGCGTCGGGGCGAAGGAACCGAAATCGACCACGGTGCCGGCCCAGTCGAGGATGGCGGCTTGCAGCTTGGTTGGGTTGGTGTAATTCATGATGTTGAAAATCCTGTGTTGGCAATGCAATTCAAATGTGGGAGCGAGCCCGCTCGCGAAGGCGTCAGATCAGTCGATATCAATGTTGAATGTTCAACCGCATTCGCGAGCAGGCTCGCTCCCATAGGTATTAGGGGGGGTTAGATTTCTAACACTTCCATCTCGCGCAATACTTCGCCCACCGCCGCCACGGCCTGGCGCATTTGGTCCGGGCTGACATGACCGATGCAGCCGACGCGGAAGGTTTCGACCTGAGTCAGTTTGCCGGGATAGAGGATGTAGCCCTTGGCCTTGACCCGTTCGTAGAAATCCTTGAACTGATAACGCGGGTCATTCGGCGCGTGGAACGTTGCGATGATCGGCGCCTGAATCGCTGCTGGCAGAAAGCTGCGCAAACCGAGTTTGCCCATCTCTTCCATCAGCGCCTGGCAGTTGGCGGCGTAGCGCGCATGCCGCGCCGGCAGGCCACCTTCTTCGTTGTACTGCAGCAGGGCTTCGTGCAGCGCCGCGACCACGTGGGTCGGTGGGGTGAAGCGCCATTGCCCGGTCTTCATCATGTAGGCGTGCTGGTCGAACAGGTCCATCGCCAGTGAGTGCGAATTGCCGGCGGCTGCGGCCAACGACTCTTTGCGTGCGAAGACAAAACCCATCCCCGGCACGCCTTCCAGGCACTTGCCTGACGCGGCGATCAGCGCATCGAATGGCACTTGCTGCGCATCCACCGGCAGCGCGCCGAAGGAGCTCATGGCGTCGATGATCAGGCGCTTGCCGTGTTGCTCGACGACGTGAGCGATTTCCGCCAGCGGATTAAGAATGCCGGTGCTGGTTTCGCAGTGGATCAGCGCGACGTGAGTGATAGTGCTGTCGGCGCGCAGCAGACGGTCGACGTCGGCGGCGGTGGTCGGTTCGTCTTCAGCGGTCTCGAAAGTGCTGAACGAGCGGCCCAGCACTTCGCAGATTTTTGCCAGTCGCTTGCCGTAGGCGCCGTTTATCAGCACCAGTATTTTGCCGTCGCGTGGCACCAGTGTGCCGATCGCTGCCTCGACCGCGAAAGTGCCGCTGCCTTGCAATGGCACGCAGTGGTGGGTCGCGGCGCCGTTGAGAATCGCCAGTAATTGCTCGCAGAGGCTGGCGGTCAGTTGATTGAAGCGGTCATCCCATGACCCCCAGTCGACCATCATCGCCTGGCGGGTGCGGGCCGAAGTGGTCAACGGGCCGGGAGTGAGCAGGATGGGTTCGGCGGTACTCATTCGTGTGTCCTCGGATAGCGCTGTGGGATGAAGCTACGGGGCCTAAGTTGCAATTTGCCGTTGCATCAATCAAATTGTTTGTTGTTATGCCAGCCATCAGTGAGAGTTATTCATGAACCTGTTTCAGCTGCGCGCCTTCGATGCCGTGGCGCGCGAGGGCAGCTTTACCCGCGCCGCCGCACGGTTGTTCATCAGCCAGCCGGCAGTGACCGGGCACATCAAGGCGCTGGAGGAGCATTACCAGATCACGTTGTTGCGACGCACCGCGCGACGGGTGGAGTTGACTGAGGAAGGCACCAAACTGGCGGCGATCACTCGCGCAATGTTCGGTTTGGCGGAAGAAGCGCAAACCATGCTGGAGGCCAACCGCCAGTTGTTGACCGGGCGGCTGGAAGTGGCGGCGGACGGCCCGCACATGGTCATGCCGATGCTGGCCAGTCTGCGTGCGCGCTATCCGGGGATCACGGTGAATCTGCGTTTGGGCAATGCCCAGGAAACGCTGGCGGCGTTATTGTCGGAACACGCCGACGTCGCGGTGCTGACCGAAGTCGAGCCGCGCAAGGGACTGCATCTGCAAGCACTGAGCGAGTCGCGGATTTGCGCACTGGTGCCGGCGGGGCATCCGTGGGCAGCGCGCGCCACAGAGGTGAAACTCAAGGAACTGGATCAGGTGATCATGGTGTTGCGTGAGCCGAGTTCGATTACCCGGCGCACATTTGATCTGGCCTGCACGCAGGCGTCGATTCATCCGCGCGTGTTGCTGGAGCTGGATAGTCGCGAGGCGGTGACCGAGGCGGTCGCCGCGCAGCTGGGCGTTGGCGTGGTGTCATCGGTGGAAGTCAGCCACGACCCACGGGTGGTGGCGATTCCGATTGTCGGGGAGGGCTTGGTCAATCGGCACATGATCGGTTGCATGGAGCGGCGGCGGGAGTTGCGCTTGATTCAGGCGTTTTTTGGATTGGCGCCAGCCTGATAAACCGTGGCGCCCTCATCGCTGGCAAGCCAGCTCCCACAGGGTTTCAGCCTTTAACAAATTGTGCGTACACCAGAGAAACCTGTGGGAGCTGGCTTGCCAGCGATTGGGCCTGCGCCGTTCACACAAGACTCTCGCGAACCATATCCAGAAACGTCGCCACCACCCGCCGCGAACCCTGTTCGCGCAAGCACACCAAAGTTTCGGTCAAGCGTCGGGTGCAGTCGGTGATCGGCAACGCGCAAACCCTTGAGTCGGCGCCAAACTCAGCCGCTGAAACCACGCCCACACCAATCCCCACCACCACCGCCTCGCGCGCCGCTTCCCGGCCTTCGACCTGAATCGCCGGACGAATGCGAAACCCCGCCCGAGCCATTTCCTCTTCAAGCGTTTGCCGGGTCACCGAACCGTGTTCGCGCAATACCAGCGGCGTGTCATCCAGGTCCGCCAGGCAGATCGACTCGCGCTCGGCCCACGGGTGATTGCGCGAAACAAACGCCACCATCGGATCGTTGCGCAGCGGTACGCACAACAAGCGTTCATCGCTGACATCACGCCCCAGCAGCGCCAGATCGGCCTGATAGTTAAACAGGCGAAACAATGATTCGTCGGTGTTCCCGGTCTCGATTTTCACGTTGATGCCTGGAAAGCGCTCGCAGAACCGCGCGATCTGCGGCAGCACATGCACCGGCGCATCAACCGCCAGAATCAGGCTGCCAGTCTGCAACGCCTGGGATTCCTGCAATAACTCCTGTGCTTCCGCTTCAATCACAAACAGGCGCTGGGTGATCGCGAGCAAGCGTTCGCCCAGATCGGTCAGGCGTACCGAACGTTTGTTGCGATGAAACAGCAAAACCCCAAAGCGTTCTTCGAGTTTGCGCACTTGGTCGGAAATCGCCGGTTGCGTGAGAAAAAGACGCTGAGCGGCTTTGGTGAAGCTTCCATGCACGGCCACGGCGTGGAACGCTTTGAGTTGGGCGTGGGAAATTGACATGGTCGCTCCAGTTAAAAGCTGAGCTTATGTGTGAAATACGATAAATCGATTTTATTTATTAAACAGTAATTGCTTTGATCGGCTCACGCCACCGCCGACTGCTCGATCGAACAGCGGCGCTGGCCATGAGCCTGTGCGTGCAACAGCAGGACTCATCTGACCGGTATCGCCATAGGGATGGGGTGATATCGCAGTGCTCAACAATAAAAAACACAGGCGTTTACTTAACGATTCTGCCGGCACACTCACACCCTGAGGTCAGAACCACAATGAACAAGCACATCGGCACCATTGCGCGTTGGCGCATGCAGATTTTTGCTATCACATGGCTCGCGTACGCCGCTTTCTATTTCACTCGCAAAGCATTCTCGGTGGCCAAACTGGGCATCGGCGAAGATCCAGATTTCATGCTCGACAAAATGACCATGGCCAACCTCGATGCCATCTATCTGGCGGCATACGCCATCGGGCAATTCACCTGGGGCATGCTCGCTGACCGCTTCGGCCCAAGGGTTGTTGTGTTCGGAGGCTTGCTGATTTCTGCAGCAGCGGCACTGGTGATGGGCAGTTTCGCCACGCTGCCGATCTTCGCCACCTGTATGTTGATTCAAGGGTTGGCGCAGTCCACGGGATGGTCGGGGTTGTGTAAAAACCTTGGCAGCTTCTTCCCGTCCAAGCAGCGCGGGCGAGTGCTCGGCTTGTGGAGTTCTTGCTACGCATTTGGTGGGCTGGTGGCGTCGCCGTTCGCCGGTTGGTGGGCTTACACGCTCGTCGGCAGCTGGCACGCGGCATTTTTCTCCAGCGCGGCAGTGGTGGCGGTGGTGGCGGTGTTGTTCTTTATCTTCCAGCGCGATAAACCGGAAGATGTCGGCCTGCCGGCGGTGGAACCGGAGCCTGTGTTAAGCGCCGAAGAGACCGAAGCCAACAGCAAGCTCAGCGTTTGGGAGCCGTTGAAGGAAATCCTGCGTAATCGCACGGTGCTGGTGCTGGGCCTGGCGTATTTCATGTTGAAACCGGCGCGTTACGCGATCCTGCTGTGGGGCCCGGTGATCGTGTTTGAACAGATGCCCAGCGTCGGCAAGGTGGGTGCGGCGATCATCCCCACTTCGTTCGAGCTGGCCGGGCTGCTTGGGCCGATCATGATCGGTCTGGCGTCGGACAAATTGTTCGGCGCTCGGCGCATGCCAGCCTGTGTGATCAGTCTGCTGGCGCTGACGGTGACGCTGGCGCTGTTCATGGCTGCCTTGCAGAGCGGCAGTGTTTTGCTGGTTGTGGCATTGCTGTTTGTCATGGGCCTGACCCTGTACGGACCCGACTCGATGATCAGCGGCGCGGCCGCCATCGATTTCGGCAAAGCCAAGGCCGGGGCCACCGCCGCCGGATTCGTCAACGGCTGCGGCTCGGTCGGCGCCGTGCTTGGCGGCTTGCTGCCGGGCTACTTCGACACGGTGACGGTGTTCATCGTCTTCGCCGGTTGCGCACTGTTCTCGGCGCTGGTTTTGATTCCGCACTGGAACAGCCGTCCGGTCGGTTTCATGGAGCCGCGCGCGTCCATCCCCAACTGCCCCTTGACGATCAAACCTCTGCGTAACTGAAACCCCTTTGCCTCGCGGCCTGCTGCGGTGTTCGCGGCAGGCTGTGTCGTGGCCAACTGACTGGAGAAAACCCATGAGACCGTTTTGGCTGGAGCAGGCCCTGCAGGCCGACACCTCCGAAACCTGCCCGCCGCTGCAGGGCGAAGTGCGCACCGACGTGTGCATCGTCGGCGGTGGTTATACCGGGTTGTGGACGGCGATCATGCTCAAGCAACAAAACCCCGAACTCGATGTGCTGCTGATCGAAGCCGACATCTGCGGCGCCGGCGCCAGTGGGCGTAACGGTGGGTGTGCGCTGTCGTGGTCGGCCAAATATTTTACGCTTGAGCGCTTGTTCGGCGTTGAAGAAGCGGTGCGTCTGGTCAAGGAATCCGAACGCAGCATTCATGCGATCGGCGAGTTCTGCGAGCAGTACGGCGTCGATGCCGACTACCGGCTCGATGGCACGCTTTATACCGCGACCAACCGTGCGCAGGTCGGTTCGACTGACGCGGTAATCGCTGCGCTGGAGCGCAACGGGATCAACTCGTTTACTCAACGTCCGGTCGCTGATGTGCAGCGCATGGCCGGTTCCAGCAAGCATCTGGAGGGCTGGTTTTCGCCGGCAGCAGCCAGTGTGCAACCCGGCAAACTGGTGCGCGGGTTGCGCCGTGTAGCGCTGGAGTTGGGCGTGAAAATTCACGAAAACACGGCAATGACCGGTTTGGAGGAGGGCCGACCAGCCCGCATTCGCACGGCCAACGGCAATGTGCAGGCAGACCGCGTGGTGTTGGCGATGAACGCGTGGATGGCCCGCGCCTTCCCGCAATTCGAACGCAGTGTGGCGATTGTTTCCAGCGACATGCTGATCACCGAACCGCGTCCGGATCTGTTGCAGGAAATCGGCTTGACCAGTGGGGTCACCGTGCTCGATTCACGGATTTTCGTGCACTACTACCACAACACCCCGGATGGCCGGATCATGCTCGGCAAGGGCGGTAACACCTTCGCTTTTGGCGGGCGGATGTTGCCGGTGTTCGATCAGCCATCGCCGTACGCGGACCTGCTCAAAACGAGCCTGGGCGATTTTTTCCCGGCGTTTGCCGATGTCAAAGTCGACGCGACCTGGAACGGCCCGTCAGATCGCTCGGTCACCGGTTTGCCGTTCTTCGGGCAGATGAGCAGCAGTGGCAATGTGTTTTACGGTTTCGGCTATTCCGGCAGCGGCGTCGGCCCGTGTCACATGGGCGGGCAGATTCTGGCGTCACTGGTGCAGGGGCTGGACAATCCGTGGACGCGCTCGCCGTTGGTCAACGGGCCGATGGGTTATTTCCCGCCGGAGCCAATCCGCTACCTGGGATCGTTGATGGTGCGTAACGCCATCCGCCGCAAGGAGCGCGCCGAAGACCATGGCCACCGGCCCCGGCATCTGGACGTGCGCCTGGCCAAATTTGCCGCGGCGGCAGGCAAGGCTGACAAGGGCTGATAACCGCAAAACACCCAAATCTTGTAGGCGCTGCCTTCGCCAGCTCCTACAGAGTTTCAGGTCACAGGTGGGTACCGTTGAGCAGCCAGTCGAGCAACAGACTGCTGTCAGTCGCGGACGGTGTTTCGCGGGGTGTGGGATTGCGTGTGTTGCCCAGGCACAGGATCGGTCGGTCCGGATCGCTGTCGAGAAAACTCACCCACACTTCACTGCCTACGCTGGGCAATTCATCTGGCGCGATTCGACCGTTGGCCCGGGTCATGGCGATGGGTAGCCAGATGGCTTCGGTGTCGGTGTCGGTGTCGGCGACGGGGGGCGATTGCGGTTGCGATGGCCACAACCTGACGGCGATCCGCCCTTGCGCATCGAGCCGCGCAGGTTGCCCCGGAGTTCCCAGCACTTGCGCCAGGTGATAGCCCGCAATGCTCGGCCGCGGTTGCTGAAGTGGCGGGCGATAGTCGGTTGACCACGGTTGGGCGGTGAAATCGTTGTAGTAACGGTGCACCGTCGCTGCCGGGTCCAGAATCGATGGATGTTGCCCGTGATGGCGCAGGCGGGTGATCCGCCATTGTTCGTTGAATTGGCTGATCGGATGTTCCGTCACCTGCAACAAGTGCCCGCTGAACAAACCGATGCAGTCACTGCGGCCATTGATTGACCGATGTTGGCAACGTTGTCGTTCCAGATGGCGACGACTGCGTTGTTCACTGTGGCGTTGCTGCGGCGAAGGCATCGGCAGTGACGGTTTTGACGGGGGCTGATTGGCCGCATCCCCGTCGGCAGTCTGTAGCCCTCGATTGCGCACGGCATGCAGCGTCGGGATGGGCGCGGCGTGGTGGTGCTGGTACAACGAGCTGACACAGGGCGAGGACGCTTGTTCATCCTCCATGAACGGCACCAGTGACGGTTCTTGCGGCAGACTCAGGCTGTCATCGGCGAACACGACAAGGTGCCCGTCGGTGCTGTGCTCGAAGTGATAGTGGATGCCTTCTTCTTCGCAAAGCCTGTGTAGCAGCGCCAGATCGCTTTCCTCGAACTGCACGCAAAATGGACGCACCGGATACTGACCCACGGTCATTTCAATTCGGTAACTGTCGGCCGGCAGGGCGTTTTCAGCGAGCAACCGTTCAAGAATCTGCGGCACGCTCAGTTGCACGAACACCCGCCGTTTGCTCGGCTGCGCCATCCGTTGCAGCGCCGGGGCCACGATCAGTCGATAACCGATGCGGTGCGCTCCGCGATGTTCGCAACTGGCACTGTCGATCATGCCGTGAATGCCGTGATGGTCGTCCAGACGCAGAAATATCGGCTGCTGCACCAGCGTGCCCGGCGTCACGGCGGGGGCGAGGCCGATCAGTTCGATGTCGAAGCGGTAGGGTTGGTTGAGCGCTTCCTCGCCATTGAAACGCACCACCGGCAGGCATAATCCACTGTCGGTCAGGGTGAGGGTAAACGGACTTTCCTTGTCATTGAGCATTCGCACAGGCTCTGTCAGGCGATACGGGCCTCAGAGGGTACGAAACCGCAGCGCTGAATGGTCATGTCAAAGGTGGTTTTCAGAATCGCCCTACAAGGTCCGGCGAAGATGTCGATTCAACATTGGATTTTTTTGGTCGATTGCCGACTTTAGGCCGTATAAACTTGGCGCCACGCGTCGGCCAATAGATGTCTCGGCGCCACAGATCAAGAGAGTGAGTAATGGGCGCACAGTGGAAGGTTAAACACAAAGAAGCGGCATCCAATGCCAAGGGCAAGATCTTCGGCAAACTGGTGAAAGAAATCACCATTGCTGCGCGTAACGGTGCCGATACCGCGACCAACGCGCACCTGCGTCTGGTAGTCGAACAGGCCAAGAAAGCCTCGATGCCGAAAGAAACCCTCGACCGCGCAATCAAGAAAGGCGCGGGCCTGCTGGGCGAAACCGTGCAATACCACCGCGTGACCTACGAAGGTTTCGCCCCGCACCAGGTGCCGTTGATCGTCGAGTGCGTCACCGACAACATCAACCGCACCGTGGCGGAAATTCGCGTGGCGTTCCGCAAGGGCCAATTGGGCGCTTCCGGTTCGGTTGCCTGGGACTTCAACCACGTCGGCATGATCGAAGCCTCGGCAGACACTCCGGACGCCGATCCGGAAATGGCAGCGATCGAAGCCGGTGCCCAGGATTTTGAGCCGGGTGAAGAGGGCGCGACCCTGTTTATCACCGATCCGACCGACCTCGACGCGGTGCAGAAAGCCCTCCCGGAACAAGGCTTCACCGTGCTGTCGGCCAAGCTCGGCTACCAGCCGAAAAACCCGGTCAGCGGCTTGAGCGATGAGCAGATGGCTGAGGTTGAAGCGTTCCTCGAAGGCCTCGACAACCATGATGACGTGCAGGATATGTTTGTGGGTCTGGCTGGCTGATTTGTTTACTCAGTAGAGCCGCCACACAGGCAAGCCCGCTCCCACAGGTATGGCGTCGTGCACACACTATGTGATCGCCATATACCCTGTGGGAGCTAGCCTGCCAGCGATTGACCGTACAGCGGTCACAGCTGTTGCAATACCTCAATCACCTCACTGAACCCCGGCCGCCCCAGCACATCGGCCTGAGAGCAACGCCGCGCCAGCTCTTCAAGCACCTCACGTCGCTCATTACTCAGTCCCGAGTCGATCCGCGCCAGCAATTCCCCCAGCAAGACCCCGAACGCCCGTACTTCGATGCGTTGCAGGGCCCGCGTTTCCATGCTGTCGGTGGTGGAATGAAACGACGCTGCGCCGAAATCCCCCAGTAAACAGTCACCCTGATCGTTCAACAGAATGTTGTGTCCGTAGAGATCACCATGGGTGATGCCTTGTTGATGCAGATGCTCCGCTGCCGACGCAATGCCCATGGCAATGCGCAGTGCAACCTGTGCGCTGAAGCGGCGATCCTCGGCATAGACATCCCGCGAGCAGGACGCCAGGCTCGGCAGTCCTGCCAGGTTGGCAAAGCTCGGATCGATCAGTTGCATGACCAAACCTTGCTGGCCGTCGGGATGGCCGTGGATGCGACCTTCAATTCGAATCAGATTCGGGTGCAACCCGGCCGTGATGCAGGCGTTCATTTCATGCAGTGGTGAGCCATCGCTGGTCATTTCGCCTTTGTACAGCTTCACCGCAACCGGCGTCACAGCACCATCGGCGCGTTGCCAGGTCGCACGGTAAATGACCCCGGAGGCGCCTTCGCCCAGTTGTTGCTCCAGACGCAGCGCCGACCAGTCGATCTGCGGCGTGGCTTCAAGCGCCGCGGCGTCGGCTTCGGTTTCCAGCGGATTGCCAGCGTAGGCCAGCCACGTCAGGCTCGGCAACGTCAGCAGCCAGTGTGGCAACTCGGTCAACTGGTTGGCGGCGATGCGCAGCAGTTCCAGTCGGTGGCAATTACTCAGCGACGACGGCAGCGATTGCAGGCGATTGCCGGCCAGCATGAGTTTTTGCAGGTGCGCACGTTCACCCAGTTCGCTTGGCAAGGTGTCGATGCAGTTGTCCGTCAGGATCAGCCAGCGCAGCAGCGGTGGCAGGGCGGCGCCAGGGACGTCGGCGATGCGGTTGGCCTTGAAGCCAATCATCGTCAGCGCCGTGCATTGGCCAAGGCAGGCGGGCAGCGCGGTGAACTGGTTGTCGGAGCAGAACAGCACGCGCAATCGAGTCAGACGATGCAGGTCATCCGGCAGGCAACTCAAGGCGTTGCCGCTCAGATTGAGGATTTCCAGGGTGTCGGCCAGATCGAAGATTTCTGCCGGGAACTCGGTCAGGCCGCAGGACAGGTCCAGCCGCGTGATGCCCGACAATTCGCCGGCGCGCAATTGAGCAAGGGTATGCATGAAGGAATTCGCAAATAGAGGGTCGCTGGGAATGGGCGACATGATAGCGGTAAAGCTGTGGTTTGAAATTTTATCGGATCTTGACTCGGCTTTAATGGTGGGGGTCCCACAGGGAATTGATGCCGGTCAGTCCGTGCTGTGTTCTTCCTGCAACTGCCCCAGCCGGCTGCGGGTGCGGGCCAGATCGATAACCTGACCCGCCAGGCTTTCGCCCAGTGGCAACCGACCGAGCAAGGTCAGGTGCTTGTCCTGGTCGTAGAGCACGTCGATCAAATTGATGAACCGCTGCTGTGCGGCAATCGAGCATCCGCCCAGCTCCGGCAGCCCGTCGATGATCCAGTGGTCGAAGCGTCGGCACAATTGCAGATAGTCCATGACCGCCGTCGGCTGTTCACACAGGTCAGCGAAGGTGAAGCCGACGCGGCGATCCTCGCAAAAACGTGCGCGAATCGGCCGGGTGCCAACGGTTAACGAAATGGCTGGTGCATCTTCCGTCGGCAGGTTCAGCGCCTCACGCTGAGCGGGCGTGGCTGGCCACACGTAGCGTCCCTGAGTGAAAACCTGATGCGCATGGTTGCGCATCTGACTGCGGTAGTCGTGAGGGCCACCGACCTCCATGACCTGCATGCGCGAGTTGATCAGCTCGATCACCGGTTTGAATCGCGCATGGTAAAGCGGATTGGGCAGCAGGCCTTCGGGCGGATAGTTGGAGGTCACCAACAGCAGAATCCGCCGCTGGAACAGCGCTTTGAACAGGCGGGTGATAAGCATTGCGTCGCCAATGTCATGCACATGAAACTCGTCGAAACACAGTACCCGACAGTCCAGCAGTAGTTCATCCAGCGTTATGGCCAACGCATCGTCCTGTTCGCGATGGCTGAACATGCCTTGATGCAACTGCGCGAAAAACTCATGGAAATGCAGGCGGCGTTTCTGCGTGATCGGCAGCGCCTGAAAGAAGCCATCCAGCAGCCAACTCTTGCCGCGCCCCACGCTGCCGTGCAGATACAGGCTCGGTGGGGTTGGCGCTGTTGCGTCGAACAACAGACTGGCCTGCTGCGCCATGCAGTCGATCACTCGCAGCTGGCTGTGGCTGAGGGTGTAACCCTGGCCGTTGGCCTTGTGGCGGAAGTAATCGCGGATCAACTGGGCGCTGGCGTCATGGCCTGCTTTGGCAGGCGTGCCTTTACCGAACAAACGGCGCAGCACCGGCCAGCGCTGGGTCAGTCGCGATCGTTTCGGCGGATGGGCGGGCACTTTGGTTTACTCCGTGTTCAGCGAGCCGGCGCCCAGGAGCGCCGCGGCGTAGTTTAACCGGGCGCGCCGCTGGCCTGCTACCGTGCGCGTCGATGGCATTTTGCACGGCGGCGTTGGTGAGGTTTGCTACACGGCTGGCAAGGTGGAGCTGCCGCAGTACGCGCGGATCAAAAGTCTGGCCGAAGTGCCACGGGTCAGTCGCTATTCGGATTTGCTGGACGTCATGGTCACGTGGTGCTGGATGTGGGCTTTTGAACCGACCACTCCTGCGTTGATTTTCAGAATTGCAGCGATTGCTTGAGCAGTGGTGCGGCCGGCGTATCAACCGGGCTGACCATCGCATAGTTGTAACCACCGCCTGACCAGTAGTCCGCCTGCAAATCCCCATCACTGCGACTGCCCTTCGGCAAGAAAGTGTTTTTCGGCCCAGGCGGTCGCACATAAAAACTGACCTTGTGCCCACTCGCATCTTCATACATCACCATCGCCGCCGGCCCTTCATCGGTACTCAGCAAGCGCCCGCTGACGGGCTCAAACCCCGCCGCCGTCAAATCTGGCAAGCGACTGACCTGAGTGAAATAACGATCAAGCCAGCGCTGCATGTCGCCAGCACCATCGACCTTGTAATCCGCGGGCAGCATGCCTTGCTGGGCAATCAACCGATAGGCCTGCAGGGCGTCGGTCATGGGTAACGCGGAGGTTCGCACGAGGGTCAATTCCCGTGCCTGCCAACCGCTGAAACCACCGACGCTCACCGCGATCAGTAGCACCGCCGCGCTGGCCAGATGGCGGCGCGACTGACGCTGGCGGCGCAGACGAATCATCGCCGGATCAAGCGCCGGATTGGCCGGTTGCTGCAATGCACCGCTCAGTGCCGCACGCAGTTGCTGGGCGTCCTGTTGCCAGCCACGAACCTGCGCGGCTTCGTCTGGATGGTTGGCCAGCCAGGTTTCCAGCACGCGCCGGTCGGTGTCGCTGAGTTGGTGGTCGACGTAGGCGTGCAGGTCACGCTCGCTGGGAGGCATGCTGATCATTTGAGTATCCGCAAAGAAGGACTGATGATTTCGCCGTCGCTGAGTTGGCGCAAAGCCTGGCGGGCGCGGGACAGGCGCGACATCACGGTGCCGATCGGGGTGTCGAGAATCTCGGCGACCTCTTTATAGGAAAGGCCCTCAACCGAGACCATCAGCAGAAGCGCGCGCTGTTCGCTGGGCAGTCGGTCGAACGCTTGCAGGGTCGATTGGGCGATCACGGTGCGCTCTGTCGACGGTTCGGCATCGTCGCGACCGGTGAAAAACTCAAGCATCCGCGCGTGACGGCGCGAGCGGCGATGGGCATCGAGAAACTGCCGGTAGAGGATCGAAAACAGCCAGGCCCGCAGATCACCGTCAGCGCGCTTGCCGCCCCAACTCGACAGGGCCCGCTCAAGGCACGCCTGCACCAGATCGTCGGCGCTGCTGCTATTGCGCGTCAACGAAACGGCAAAGCGCCGTAGCCTGGGGATCAGTTCACGCAGTTGTTCGTCTAGCTCGTTCATGGCGAGGGGCTGCTCTTTGCCGAAAGGCGATGTTGAGAAGAAAGACGTCCCTCAAGGATGGTTATTCCATCCGCCGATTTGAAAATTTTTTCTCCCTTCTTCGTAGGATAGTTCGCTGCGATTTGTAAGCCGTGTAATGGATTCAACTTTCCCTGCTCAACCCATTTGTCAATCACGTTGGCTATCGGCGCAACCCAAGGATGCGGAGCCGAACGTGAAAAAAGAAATCGTTGAAAAAAGGAAAGGGAAATCTCATGCAAGCATTTGCGATGAATAACCGGTCGACATCGAACGCGGAGCCGAATCCGTTCGTTGAGTCCAACCCATGGCAACGCTTCGGCTGCGGTCCGAGCGTCCAGCCTGACGCTACGTTGATCCATCGCGCAATCGAACTGCAAGCAACTGGCCGGCCTGAAGCAATCGCGGCCGAATATCAGGGCCAGTCCATCACTTACGGCGAGTTGAACCGTCAGGCTAATCGACTCGCCACGACATTGCTCAAGCAAGGTGTGGGCCCGGGCGATCATGTGGCGCTGTTTGTCGAGCGTTCGATCCCGATGCTGGTGGGCATGCTGGCCGTGCTGAAAACCGGGGCGGCCTATATTCCTCAACACGTCGGCATCACCCCCGCAGCGCAGCTGAGTCATATCATGGCGGTCGCTCAGGTTCGGGTCGTACTGACACTGTCCGAACTGGCGCGGGCGATTCCTCTGACCACGGATCAACAGTGCATCCACCTGGATGAATTCATTCAGGTGCCGAGTGTCGCCAGCGACGACTTGAATAGGTGTGGCACGACGTCATCGCCGGACTCACTGTGCTTTGTCCTGTTCACCTCGGGCACAACCGGACTGCCCAATGGCGTTCGCGTGACGCAGCGTAACGTGTGCAATATTTTGCTCACCGAGCCCGGCAATCTGGGTATGCGGCCGGGCCTGAAGGTCGGCCAGATCCTGAACATCGCTTTTGATATGGCGGCCTGGGAAGTGCTGGGTTGTCTGGCCAACGGAGCAACGCTGTTGATCCGCGGCAAAGACATCGCGCAAACCGCCGAGCGCTGTGACGTGTTGATTGCGACACCGTCGATTCTCGCTACGCTCGATCCTGCCCGTTGCCGTCAGGTAAAAGTGGTTGCTCTGGCTGGCGAGCCCTGCCCACAACCGCTGGCGGATCGTTGGGCGGCGTTTTGCACTTTTTATAATGCCTGTGGGCCGACCGAGACCACCATCGTCAATACCATGCAGCACTATCGCGGCGCGGGTGCGTTGACGATCGGCAAGCCAACGCCCAACAACACGGTTTATGTACTCGACGACGCCGGCCAGCTTTGCGCTCCGGGCGAGCAGGGAGAGATGTGGGCGGGCGGTGACTGCGTGACCGCCGGTTATCTGGGAAATCCGCAACTGACCAACGAACGCTATCGGCCCGATCCGTTTCTGGGGCAGGGACGTTTGATGTTCCGTACCCGGGATCTGGGACGCTGGACGGCGGACGGTGAGCTGGAACACCTGGGGCGTGTCGATGATCAGGTCAAGGTCAGGGGGTTTCGGGTGGAACTTGACTCGGTGTCAGCGGCACTGGAGTCTGCGCCGGACTGTGAGCGCGCGGTCACCCTCAAGCTCGACAGTCGCCATCTGGTGGCCTTCGTCTATCCCGCCATCACAGACGTTGAAGTTGCGCGAAAACGTTGCGAGGAGCGCCTGGCTTATTATTGCGTGCCATCGTTGATTCTCGCTGTGGATCATATTCCGCTGACATCACGAGGCAAGGTCGACAAGCGCTTGTTGCTCCAGTGGGCCGTAGCACATCAGGTACAACACGCTCGCGCCGAGCAGCAGGTGCAGGCATGAACGGCACCGATTCGACGATCGTGTTACCGGCCCGGCGCGCATTGTGGCGACGTTTGGGAACGCTGCCGATGTTCTCGCATTACAACCGTCTGGTGTTGCTGGTGTTCGCCGGCAACATTGCAGCCCTGGTTTACGGTTTGAACATCGGGCGGTGGTGGTCGACTTCAGGCGTTGCTTTGCAAACGCTGTCCGGGTTGGTCGTCGCGAACTTGTCGATGGCGATACTGATTCGGCAGCAGTACGTCATCAATGGCTTGTTCTGGCTGGCGACCCGGGCGCCGACGTCCTGGCCGCTGGCGATTCGCCGGTCGTTGGCCAAGGTCTACCATTTCGGTGGTCTGCACAGCGGTGGCGCGATGGCAGCCATTGTTTGGTTTGCGCTGTTGTTCGGCTCGATGGTCTGGCTGAAATTTGAAGGCCCGGGCGGCGTTTCGTTGACCCTGATCGTGCTGAGCGGCGGCTTGCTCGTGCTGCTTTTACTGGTGGCGATCATGGCGCTGCCGATCATTCGCGCGCGTTTTCATAATGCTTTCGAGCGCACCCACCGCTTCGCCGGTTGGGCCGCGCTCGCGATGTTCTGGGCGATGACACTGGTGTTTCTCAGGGAGCAACATCCCACGGCTGCGCTGACGGATGTCCTCTTGCGATCTGCCTCGTTCTGGATGCTGTTGCTGGTGACATTCAGCATTACTTTGCCGTGGCTGCGGTTGCGCCAAGTCCCTGTCAGTGTGGTGCCGCTTTCCTCCCACGCGGTGATAGCCCGGTTCGATCACCACACACCGTTTGCCGGTTCAGCCACTGCGATCAGTCGCAACCCACTGTGGGAATGGCATTCGTTCGCCAATATTCCTGCGCCGGGGGAGGAGGGTTTCCGACTGATCATTTCCCGGGCGGGCGACTGGACGGGCGATTTCATCGAGCAGGCGCCGACCCACGTCTGGGTCAAAGGTATTACGACCGCAGGGGTGGCGCACATTGAAACGTTGTTCAAAGCAGTGGTGTATATCGCCACCGGCAGCGGGATTGGCCCGGTGTTGCCGCACTTGTTGGCCAAACAAATACCCATCCGCCTGATCTGGTCGACCCGAAGTCCCAGAGCCACTTATGGCGACGCATTGGTGGACGAAATTCTCGCGGCGCAGCCCGATGCACTGATCTGGGACACCGATGTGTCAGGGAAACCGGACCTGGTGAAGCTGGCGTATTGCGCGGTGCAGTCGTTCGGCGCGGAGGCAGTGATTTGCATATCCAATCAGACATTGACGGAACGCGTGGTCGAGGAAATGGAAGCCAGGGGTATTCCTGCTTACGGCGCTATTTGGGATTCCTGACACCGCGTCGATATTTTTCTTAGTGTTACTTAATCCAAGGAAGGCAATGAACATGAACATATCGATCGAAAAACTGGGACGCGTTGTGCTGATCCGGCTCAATCGCCCACGAGCCCGCAATGCCCTGAGCCAGCAAATGATGGGTGAACTGCTCGATTCCCTGAGAGGTCTGGACAATGATCCCGGTGTCGGTTGTTTCGTTATTACCGGTACGAATGAGTACTTTGCTGCCGGCGCTGATATCAAGGAAATGTACGCAAAGACCTGTCTGGAAATGATTGAGCAGGACTATTTCGCCGGTTGGGATGCCTTCGCCGGGTTCAAGACTCCGAAAGTAGCTGCAGTGGCGGGGTATGCCTATGGCGGCGGCTGTGAGTTGGCCATGATGTGCGATGTGCTCATCGCCGCCGAGTCAGCGCAATTTGCGTTGCCTGAGATCACGCTCGGCGTCATGCCGGGCATGGGCGGAACCCAGCGTCTGACACGCGCTATCGGTCGGGCAAAAGCCATGGACATGATTCTGACCGGACGCTCGATCAGTGCTCGGGAGGCCGAGCAGGCGGGGTTGGTGTCGCGCGTGACAGCCGCCGATGACTTGCTTGAACAGGCGCTGGCGGTTGCGCAGCAGATTGCCGGGTTTCCACGAACGGCGACATTGGCCGCGCGTGAAGCGGTGGATCGCGCTCAGGAAGTCGGGCTGCGCGAAGGCATCCTGTTCGAGCGTCGAGTGTTTCACGGCTTGTTCGCCACACCGGGGCAAAAAGAAGGCATGCAGGCATTTTTGGAGAAGCGCACGCCACGTTTTGAGCAGATTTAACCTGCTCAACGCATCAGCAAACGCAGTGACCTGAAAGAAACTACAGTTCAAAGGGAATAATCCTACGAGGCGTGCGTCTCATAGCACCTTTCCCTATGGCCGATGGCCCTGGAGTCTTTCATGGTTGATCGCAGCTCACCCAACGCGGCACCACCCGGCGGGCCGCAGCGCCCGCCATTAAGTGCCGCGAGCCTGGTATTGCGTCTTGGCGCCATTGCCGTGGTAGTCGCCGCCGTGGCCGGGGCTTTTGCCTACGTTAATGGCACCTTTGACCCACAACGTCTGACGCCCAAAGCGCTGGTCGATGTGTTGGAGAAGAACAACGGCGTGCATCCCGGGTTTCGCCGTAATCACGCCAAAGGCGTGTGCGTGATCGGGCATTTTGAGAGCAGTGGCGAGGCGCGAGTGTTCTCCACCGCGCAGGTGTTCAATGATCCGCGCACGCCAGTGGTCGGGCGTTTCGCGCTGCCGGCGGGCAATCCTTATGCACCGGACAGCAGCGTGCCGATCCGCAGCCTGGCGCTGCGATTCACTCAGGCCAATGGTCAGCAATGGCGCACCGGGATGAACAGCATGCCGGTGTTTCCGGTTGGCACGCCTGAGGCGTTCTATCAGTTGCAACAGGCACAGTCGCCGGATCCAGCCACCGGCAAACCGGATCCGACCAAGGTGCCAGCCTTTTTTGCAGCGCACCCGGAAGCCGTGCCGTTTCTGACGTGGGTGAAGACCGCCAAGCCGTCCGCCAGTTACGCCACTGAAACGTATAACAGCGTCAACGCGTTCTATCTGGTGGACGCCAGTGGCAAAAAACAGGCCGTGCGCTGGAGCATGAAACCCTTGGCGCAGGACGCTGCGGGTGCCACTGCGCCTGAGGGGGGCGATTTTCTGGAGAAAGACCTGGTGCAACGATTGGCCTCCGCACCGTTGCGTTTTCAGTTGAACATTACCTTGGCCAATGCCGATGACCCGGTGAACGACGCCAGCAAAGCCTGGCCAGAGGGGCGCAGGGTTCTGAACGCCGGCACTTTGGTGCTGGAGCGAACCCAACCGCAACTGAGCGGCGAGTGCCGCGACATCAACTACGATCCGCTGGTGCTGCCTGCCGGGATTCAAGGTTCCGACGATCCGTTGCTTGCGGCTCGCTCCGCCGGTTACGCCGATTCCTACCTGCGACGCACCAGCGAAGTCAGCCAGTTGCCCGCCGCCAAACAGGAGGCTCGTCCATGAGCACTCAACCGACTCATTTCGCGCTGCTGGCGCGGCTGCTGCATTGGCTGATGGCGCTGATGATCATCGCCATGCTGTTTATTGGCGCCGGCATGGTCACTTCGGTTTCCGAGCGGCATGAATGGCTGATCCATCTGCACAAGCCATTGGGTATTGCGATTCTGGCGCTGGTGATCGTGCGTCTTCTGGTGCGGTTTTCCACTCGGCAACCGCCGCTGCCCGCCGATTTGCCGAACTGGCAAGTGATGGCGGCCAAGGCATCGCATGTATTGCTGTATGCGCTGATGCTGGTGTTGCCGTTGCTCGGGTGGGCGATGATCAGTGCGTCGGGCGAACCGGTGATGCTCAGCAGCTCGCTGCTATTACCGTCAATTGTGCCGGCCGATGCGCAGTTGTTTGCGTTGCTGCGCAAGGCCCATGGGTATCTGGCGTATTTATTGTTCCTGACGGTGCTGCTGCACCTGGCGGCGGCGCTGTTCCATGGCTGGGTGCGCCGCGACGAGGTACTCGACAGCATGTTGCGCGGGCGTGATCGCCGCTAGCCTGCCTGAGCGGCGCATTGTGAAGATGCGCCACTTCTCAGCGTCAGGTACCAGTACGCCAACGCCAGGGCATTGATGCCCGCGCCCAGCCAGCACACGCCGATCCATCCGGCCCACGCATACATGGCGGTAGAGCCGATCGAACCCAGCGCGCTGCCGATCGAATAGAACAACATGTAACCGGCGGTGAGGCGGCTTTGTGCTTCCGGGCGCACGCTGTAGATCATGCTTTGGCTGGTGACGTGCACGGCTTGCAAGCCCAGATCGAGGGTGATTACGCCGAGTAGCAACGCCCACAGCGAAGATTGGGTGAGGGCGATCGGCAGCCACGAGCCGAGCATCAACAACAGCGATAACCCACTGACCCACTGGCCGAGACCTCGATCAGCCAAATGCCCGGCGCGGGCGGCGGCCAGCGCGCCTGCGGCACCGGCAAGTCCGAACAAGCCAATTTCGCTGTGGGAAAGTGACAGCGGCGGGGCGGCTAGCGGCAGCACCATCGGCGTCCACAGCACCATGGCGCTGGCGAAAGTCAGCAGGGCGAGCAGTGCGCGCTGACGCAGAACGGGCTCTTCCCTGAACAAACCAAAAACCGAGATGATCAATGCACGATAGGTTGTCGTCGGCTGCGGACGTTCTTTTTTGGGCAGCACGTGAAACAGCAGTAAAGCGATCAACAACGTCAGCCCCGCCGACAGCAGATAAATTGCCCGCCATCCAGCCAGATCGGCCATGGCGCCTGCGACCGTGCGCGCCAGCAAGATGCCGACCACGATGCCGCTGGTGACCACGCCAACCACGCGCCCGCGTTGTGCCGGGATCGCCAGCGTCGCTGCATAAGCCACTAATACTTGCGTTACCACGGCGAGCAGACCGGTCAAGGTCATGCCGATCAATAGCCACAGGCTGGTGGGTGCCAGCGCGATCATCAGCAACGCCGCGGCCGATAGCAGCGTCTGTGCGACGATCAATCGTCGTCGGTTGAGCAAATCGCCAAGTGGCACGAGCAATACCAGGCCGACGCCGTAACCGACCTGAGTCAGGGTAATCACGATGCCAATGGTTGCCGGCGACATGGCAAACGCTTCGGCCATCGCGTCGAGCAGCGGTTGCGCGTAATACACATTGCCCACGGCCAGACCACAGGCAACGGCAAAGAGCAGTATCACGCTGTTGTTGAGTGAATGAGGTTTCATACCCGGCTTCCTTTTAGGTTTCAAATTAAAACCAGAATCACGGTATGTAATCTGGTTTCGTTTTGCAACCTGATCGAGCGAGGCTGTGCATTGCACAAAACAAAAGATCGCAGACAAGCTGCGATCTTTTGCGGATTACCGAGAGCGGGGGATCAACGCAGTGTGTCGACCATGTCAGCAATGGTGGTCAGCACATCTTTGCCCAATTGCTTGGAGCGTTTGCCCGACCAGCCGGTGTGTTGATCTGGATGGTCGTCGTGATCCTTGAACGGCATTTCCAGCGTCAGCGACAGGCAATCGTACTTCTGACCGACGCTGTTGCACGCCAGGGTCATGTTGGCTTGGCCCGGTTCGTCGCGGGTGTAGCCGTACTTGGTCTGGAAGTCTTTGGTGGTGTGCTTCAAGTGATTGCGGAAATGTTCTTCGAGCTTCTCGATCCGTGGTGTGTAGCCCGGATTGCCTTCACAACCGGCGGTAAACACGTGCGGGATGGTTTCATCGCCATGGGCGTCGAGAAACAGATCGACACCGTATTTTTCCATTTGCTGTTGCACGAAAAGCACTTCAGGGCTGACCTCCTGAGTGGCGCTCTGCCAGGCGCGGTTCAAGTCCTGGCCCATGGCATTGGTGCGCAGGTGACCATGGAACGCGCCGTCCGGGTTCATGTTCGGCACCAGGTAAAGATCGGCGCTGGCGAGCAATTTGTTCATGACCGGATCATCATGTCTTTCCAGGCGCTCGATCACGCCTTCCATGAACCATTCGGCCATGTGTTCACCCGGGTGTTGCTGGGCGATGATCCAGATTTTGCGCTGGCCTTCGGCGCCTGTGCCTTTGCGCAGCAATTGGATGTCGCGGCCTTCGACGCTCTTGCCGGTGGCCAGCAGTTCGGTGCCGGCTTTGGTCAGGGCCTGCTCGATCAGCCAGTCGTGACGGCCACGGCTGTAAGGTTCGAAGTAGGCGAACCAGGCGTGGGTCTGGGTGGCTTCAAGGGAGAAACGCAGGCAGTCGCCTTCGAAGATCGTCGGCACACGGAACCAGTTGACGTGATCGTAGGAGGCCACTGCCTGATAGCCTGGCCAGCCTTTGCTGTAAGTCGATTGGCTGGCGTTGTTCAGGCGAAACCAGTGCTCCTGGCCGACATGCAAACCGCTGGCCTTGAAGTGAAACCACTGGAAATGCGCGCTGCGGGTGTCCGGGCGGATGGCCAGAACCGGGTTGAGCGGATTACTGATATCGATGACTTGGATATTGCCGCTGTCGAAATTGGCACTGATGTCGAACGAAGATTTGGCCACGGTCATAATCGGTTCCTGAATATGATTTTTATGGCCGTTACTTTACACACAAGATGGACGTGAAACCGAGTGCAATTGTGGTGTGGAGGCGGGGGCGTCCTCCATGACGCGGATGCAGCTTAGAGTGTATGCGATTGATTCTCAAGTGCTATCTGTTGTTAGTTTTCCCCAATGCAGCCGGGCTTGTCTTGCCAATCGATATTCTTTTGATATTATCCGCGCCATCGAATTTGCAGCATCTAAAGACTTCATTAGCCTGAAGCTATAAGCCCAAAAAATGGGCAAAAAAAGACCCGGCAAAAAGCCGGGTCAAAAACCGTGATTAGCCTGATGAGGAGATAGTCCAGAAGACCGACCTAAGGTCTCTGGTCCATCGACTGATCTCGCGACCAGCTGTATGCAATAATAATCATTATCATTTGCAAGTCAAATGTTTTCATCTGCACGATTGGAAAATTCTTTCCTCTCGCGCCTTCAGGTTTCCTCGCCATCAAGCGAGTGGTCGACCATCGCCCGCGCCATATCCACCATATGCACCACCGAAAATGCCAGGTCGCGGCTCGCGCCCTGCAGGTTTTCTGCTGCCTTGAACGCGGTGGCTGCTGCGCATCGCAGTAGATCCGAGGCGTGCACCAGCGCTTCCTCGCCGCTGAGATGGCGCCTCACATCGAAGAAGCGCTCATCGACTTCGGGCTCTGACACAGCCGGTTTCAAGTAATAGTCCAGTGCTCGCTGTGCTGCGGCATTGCCTTGTGGCGAGGTGAACGTGGTGTCCATTTGCAGATCGGGCAAGTCTTTGCTGCTGATATTCATGATGACGGCCACTCCTTGTTCGATTGAAAATCCGTGCTTTCAGAATAGTACGAAGTGTAGTTGTGACTAAAAATTAAATACTACAATTTGTGTTTTGTTGTGCGGAAGGCCTCCGCGTAAGGTGCTGCACATGGATAAATGGATTGAGTTGGTCAAGGCTAAGATGAGTGAACTCAAAATCACTCAAACAGTGCTCGGAGAGCGCGTCGGTATGTCCCAGGGAGGGATCGGTCATTGGCTGAACAAACGTAGGGAACCGGGCATCACTGAAATGAATCGCGTGCTGCATGCGCTGGGCATGGAATATCTGGAAGTGGTGGTACTGATCCGCGAGCAGCAGGAGACGCCGCAGGATGAGATGCCGCTGGCGCAGAAGTACAACCCGTACTTCCGTTACCCTGTCAGTGACTGGCGAGCGCCGTGCGAGGTGCGCGAAAGCGGACAGCCAGCCTATGCGCCCGCGCCCGATAAACAACGCTTCGAATTGACGGATTACCACGCCCGAGGTGCTGCGTTCTGGCTGACGGTGACGGGGGATTCGATGACCGCGCCCAGTGGCATAAGCATTGCTGAAGGCATGCTGATTCTGGTGGATCCAGAGGTGGAGGCGGTGCCCGGCAAGCTGGTGATCGCGCAGTGGCCGGGAAGCGACGAAGCGATTTTTCGAAAACTCGACGAAGAGGGCGGCCAGCGCTACCTGGTGCCGCTCAATCCGACCTGGCCGAAAGCCCTGTTTACCGATGAGTGTCGAATTATCGGCGTAGTGGTTCAGGCAACGGCGCGTTTTTAGTCAGATCGATCCTCGCCAGGCGTAGGATCGATCTTCATTTCACACAGCTTCCAGCTCAACCAAAGCGCTGCCTTCGCCAACCATTTCGCCTTCCTGGCAATACAGCGCCTTGATCACGCCGGCGTGTGGTGCGCGGATGCTGTGTTCCATTTTCATGGCTTCCAGCACCACCAGTTGCGCCCCGGCCTCAACCGATTGACCCGCTTCAACCAGAACCCGCACGATGCTGCCGTTCATTGGCGCAGTCAGTCCGCCTTGATGACTGTGGCTGGCTTCGACAGCGCTGATCGGGTCGTACGACTCGATACGCCGCAACTCGCCTTCCCATTGCAGATACAGTGAATCGCCCTGACGGATAGCGCGCAAGTCACGACGCCCCCCGTCGTGCTCGACAATCAGTGCTTCACCCAACAGTCTGGCGGTGCTACCTGCACCCAACGTCAACGCGCGATCCTGGCCCTCGCAACTCAAGTGCAGGGTGATTTCCGGCGGCAGACCCGCGCGCAAACCGCTATTGCGAGCCCATGGCGAATTCGGGTCATCAGCCCGCGCAAAGCTCGGCAGGCTCTGCGCAAACGCCTGCGCCGCCACATTCCAAAACGCATCACTCAGCTCGCCCGGAGCCGGCAACAGTTGCTCCTGATAACGCGGAATAAAACCGGTATCCAGTTCCGCCGCCGCGAACGCGGGGTGAGCGATGATCCGCCGGAGAAAATTGATATTGGTTTTCAAGCCGCCAATCGCGAACTCATCGAGCATGCTCAGCAGCCTCAGACGCGCCTGCTCACGATCTTCGCCCCAGGCAATCAGCTTGCCGAGCATCGGGTCGTAGAACGGCGAAATCTCGTCACCTTCTGCGACGCCGCTATCCACCCGGCGTCCCGGGCCGTCGGCTGATTCGCGATACAGGGCCAGACGTCCGGCGGCGGGCAGGAAGTCATTCGACGGATCTTCGGCATATAACCGAACTTCAATGGCATGGCCATTGAGCGGCACTTGCTCCTGAGTGATCGGCAACGCTTCACCACGCGCAACGCGGATCTGCCACGCCACCAGATCCAGGCCGGTAATGGCCTCGGTCACGGGATGCTCAACCTGCAGTCGTGTGTTCATCTCCATAAAGAAGAATTCGCCGCGAGCATCGAGCAGGAATTCCACGGTGCCCGCGCCAACGTAGCCGATCGCCTGCGCCGAACGCACAGCCGCTTCACCCATCTCGCGGCGCAGCTGCGCGGTCAGCCCCGGTGCCGGCGCCTCTTCGACAACTTTCTGATGGCGGCGCTGAATCGAGCAATCACGCTCATTGAGATAAAGGCAGTTGCCGTGCTGGTCGGCAAATACCTGAATTTCCACATGGCGTGGCTTGAGCAGGTATTTCTCCACCAGCATTCGCGAGTCGCCGAACGATGACTGTGCTTCACGTTGAGCGGAGGCGAGGGCTTCGGCCAGTTGGCTGACGTCCTCGACGACTTTCATGCCTTTGCCGCCACCACCGGCAGTGGCTTTGAGCAGCACCGGATAACCGATGCGTTCACAGGCGTCGCGGAAGGTGTCGAGGTCTTGCGCTTCGCCGTGATAACCCGGCACCAGCGGCACGCCAGCTGTTTCCATCAGCGCTTTGGCGGCGGATTTGCTGCCCATGGCGTCGATGGCCGAGGCGGGCGGGCCGAGGAAGATCAGACCCGCGGCTTCGATGGCGCGAGCGAATCCGGCGTTCTCGGAAAGAAAGCCATAACCCGGATGAATCGCCTGGGCGCCGCTGGCCTTGGCCGCTGCGATCAGTTTGTCGATTTGCAGATAATTGTCGGCCGCTTTGCTGCCGCCCAGATCAACGCGGATATCTGCTTCACGGCTGTGTCGCGCATCACGATCGGTAGCGCTGTGCACCGCGACAGTGGTCAGGCCCAGCGCCTTGGCGGTGCGCATGACCCGGCAGGCGATTTCGCCACGATTGGCCACCAGCAGGGTGGTGAGAACAGGTGCGCTCATCAACGCGGCTCCTTGGTGGTGGTTGCGGCTTGCCAGTTCGGCGGACGTTTTTGCAAAAAGGCGCGCAAGCCTTCCTGACCTTCAGGGCTGACGCGGATGCGGGCGATGGCGTTTTCGGTGTAGCGGCGCAGGGCTGGAGTCAGCGCGCCATTGCCGACCTCCCGCAACAGATCCTTGCTGGCGCGCATGGCGGCCGGGCTGTTGAGCAGCAGATTGTCGATCCATTGCTCGACCTGTGGCTCAAGCTCTGCGCTGGGATAGCTCTCGGACAACAAGCCGATTTCCCGCGCACGCTGGCCACCAAAACGCTCGGCGGTCAGGGCATAGCGACGTGCTGCGCGCTCGCCGATGGCCTGCACCACAAACGGACTGATCACCGCTGGCGCCAGGCCAATACGCACTTCCGACAGGCAGAACTGCGCATCATCGGCACCAATCGCCATGTCGCAGCAACTGATCAGACCCAACGCGCCGCCGAATGCTGCGCCTTGCACCACGGCCAGGGTCGGAATCTTCAGTTTGGCCAGGTTGTACATCAACTCCGCCAGTTCCCGGGCGTCGTCGAGGTTGGTGTGATAATCGAGTTCGGCCGATTGCTGCATCCACGCCAGATCGGCGCCGGCGCTGAAATGCTTGCCGCGCCCGCGCACCAACAGGAAACGCAGGCTGGCGTCGCTGGCCACCTTGTCGAGGGCGAGGATCAGTTCGCGGATCATTTCGGCGTTGAAGGCGTTGTTCTTCTCCGCACGGTTGAGCCACACAGTCGCAAAACCCCGTGGGTCGCTGTGCAGTTCGAGGGTGTTGAAATCGCTCATATTCATCCGTCTCCACGGTTCTTGTGGGAGCGAGGCTGCTCGCGAAAGCGGTTTATCAATCGACTTCTCTGATTCCTGACAGACCGTTCTGCGAGCAGGCTCTCGCCCACAAAAAGCATCACATCCGGAACACGCCGAAGCGGCTCGGTTCGATAGGCGCGTTCAACGACGCGGACAAGGCCAGGGCCAACACATCGCGGGTCTGCGCCGGGTCGATGACGCCGTCGTCCCACAATCGTGCGCTTGAATAGTAGGGGTGACCCTGTTCTTCGTACTGGTCGAGAATCGGCTGCTTGATCTCGGCTTCCTGCTCGGCGCTGAACGCCTGGCCGCTGCGTTCAGCCTGTTCGCGTTTGACCTGTACCAACACGCCGGCCGCTTGTTCGGCGCCCATCACGCCAATGCGCGCGTTCGGCCACATCCACAGGAAACGCGGATCGTAGGCGCGACCGCACATGCCATAGTTACCGGCGCCAAAGCTGCCACCGATGATCACGGTAAATTTCGGCACCTTGGCGCACGCCACAGCGGTCACCAGTTTTGCACCGTGCTTGGCGATGCCGCCGGCCTCGTATTTCTGGCCGACCATGAAGCCGGTGATGTTTTGCAGAAACAGCAGTGGAATGCCGCGTTGGCAGGCCAGTTCGATGAAGTGCGCGCCTTTCTGCGCGGCTTCGGCGAAGAGGATGCCGTTGTTGGCGAGGATGGCGATCGGGTAGCCGTGCAGATGGGCGAAACCGCAGACCAGCGTAGTGCCGAACAGTGCTTTGAATTCGTCGAACACCGAGCCATCGACCAGCCGCGCGATCACTTCACGGACATCGAACGGCTGCTTGGCGTCGGCCGAGACCACACCGTACAACTCGTCGCTGCTGTACAGCGGAGCGATCGGTGTGCGCTGCTGCACTTCGCCGAGCTTGCGCCAGTTGAGATTGGCGACGCTGCGGCGGGCGAGGGCCAGGGCGTGCTCGTCGCTTTCGGCGTAATGGTCGGCCACCCCGGAAATCTTGCAGTGCACATCGGCGCCGCCCAGGTCCTCGGCGCTGACCACTTCCCCGGTCGCGGCTTTCACCAGCGGCGGGCCGGCAAGGAAAATCGTTGCCTGGTTGCGCACCATGATCGCTTCGTCGGCCATCGCCGGCACGTAAGCGCCACCGGCGGTGCACGAGCCCATGACCACAGCGATCTGTGGAATGCCCATCGCGCTCATGTTGGCTTGATTGAAGAAGATCCGCCCAAAGTGTTCGCGGTCCGGGAACACTTCGTCCTGACGCGGCAGATTGGCACCGCCCGAATCCACCAGATAAATACACGGCAAGCGGTTTTGCTGGGCTATGGTCTGGGCGCGCAGGTGTTTTTTTACGGTCAATGGATAGTACGAACCACCTTTCACCGTCGCATCGTTGGCGACGATCATGCATTCGACGCCTTCAACCCGGCCGATACCGGCGATCACGCCTGCGGCCGGAACGTCTTCGCCATAGACACCGTGGGCGGCCAACTGGCTGATTTCCAGAAACGGCGAGCCCGGATCGAGCAGACGGTTGATGCGTTCACGCGGCAGTAGTTTGCCCCGCGAGGTGTGGCGTTCCTGTGCTTTCGCGCCGCCACCTTGCGCGACCTGGGCGAGCAGTGTGTGCAGGGCGTCGACCTGTTTGAGCATCGCGGCGCTGTTGGCGGCGAATTCCGCTGAACGAGGATTGAGCTGAGTGTGCAGAATCATGTGCTACTCCGTAGCAGCTTCAAGTTTCAAGCAACGAGCTGCAAGTTGAGGCGAGAGCGCATGTCTCTTGCCACTTGACGCTCGCAGCTTGCCGCTGACGAAATTCATTTCGTTTCGTTGAACAGTTCGCGACCGATCAGCATGCGACGAATCTCACTGGTGCCGGCGCCGATTTCGTACAGCTTGGCGTCGCGCAGCAGACGACCGGCGGGGAATTCGTTGATGTAACCGTTACCGCCGAGAATCTGGATCGCGTCGAGGGCCATCTGCGTGGCACGTTCGGCGGTGTAAAGGATTACGCCGGCAGCGTCCTTGCGTGTCGTTTCACCGCGCTCGCAGGCCTGGGCCACTGCGTAAAGGTAGGCGCGGCTGGCGTTGAGTTGGGTGTACATGTCGGCGACTTTGCCCTGGATCAGCTGGAATTCGCCGATGCTCTGGCCGAACTGCTTGCGGTCATGGATGTACGGGACGATCAGATCCATGCACGACTGCATGATCCCGGTCGGGCCGCCCGACAGCACGACGCGTTCGTAATCGAGGCCGCTCATCAGCACTTTCACGCCGCCGTTGAGCACGCCGAGGATGTTCTCTTCCGGCACTTCGACGTCATCGAAGAACAGCTCGCAGGTGTTGGAACCGCGCATGCCGAGCTTGTCGAACTTGTTGCTGCGGCTGAAGCCTTTCCAGTCGCGCTCCACAATGAATGCAGTGATGCCGTGCGCGCCTTTTTCCAGATCGGTCTTGGCGTAGATCACGTAGGTGTTGGCGTCAGGGCCGTTGGTGATCCAGGTTTTGCTGCCGTTGAGGACATAGCGGTCGCCACGTTTGTCGGCGCGCAGTTTCATTGAAACCACGTCAGAACCGGCGTTCGGCTCGCTCATCGCCAGCGCGCCGACGTGCTCGCCGCTGATCAGCTTCGGCAGGTATTTGGTTTTCTGTTCGTGGTTGCCGTTACGGTTGATCTGGTTGACGCACAGATTGGAGTGCGCGCCGTAGGACAACGCCACCGAGGCCGAGCCGCGGCTTATCTCTTCCATCGCCACCACGTGCGCCAGATACCCCAGGCCTGCGCCGCCGTACTCTTCCGGCACGGTGATACCGAGCAGGCCCATGTCACCGAATTTGCCCCACATGTCGGCAGGGAACAGGTTGTCGCTGTCGATTTGCGCCGCGCGTGGGGCGATCTCTTTAGCGACGAAGGACTGAACCTGATCGCGCAGCATGTCGATGGTTTCACCGAGGGCGAAGTTCAGGGATGGGTAGCTCATGGGTCACCTTTTGGCTTTTTTGTAGGGTGGGGAGGGCGGCGGTTCAGCTCTCACCTTGACGTTAACGTAAGCCTGCGATGAGTGACTGTCAATCACACTTTACGTTAACGTCAACTTAGGCGAGAGTAAGGGCCGTTCAAGATTGAAAACGGACTGTCCCATGTAGGAGCGAGCTTGCTCGCGAAGGCGCCAGGCCAGTCGACACGGATGTCGAATCAGATGGCCGCTTCGCGGGCAAGCTCGCTCCCACAGGGATTTAATCCGGCAAACCCGCTAATAAAGACAATAGGGGTCGTCATGGATCAACCCAGTGCAAATCCGCAGCGCAGTTACACCCGAGGTTCCCAGGACAAAGCCTTGCTGGCGATGACCATCGGGCAGATGTTCGACCAGACCGTCGCGCAATACCCGGACGGCGAAGCGTTGGTGGTGCGCCATCAGCAGCTGCGCTACTCCTGGCGACAGCTCGCTGACGCAGTGGATCTGCATGCCAGGGCTTTGCTGGCGTTGGGATTGCAGGCGGGCGATCGACTCGGTATCTGGGCCCCGAATTGCGCGCAGTGGTGCATCACCCAATTCGCCACCGCGAAGATCGGGGTGATCCTGGTCAACATCAACCCGGCCTACCGCACCTCCGAACTCGAATATGTCCTCAAGCAATCGGGCTGCAACTGGCTGGTCTGTGCCGGAGCATTCAAGACCTCCAACTATCACGGCATGTTGCAGGGACTGGTGCCGGAACTGGCGGAGCAATCCATCGGCCAATTGCGCAGCGAGCGTCTGCCGGACCTGCGTGGCGTGATCAGCCTCGACGCACAACCGCCGTCGGGGTTCCTGCCGTGGTCGCAACTGGCCGATATGGCCGCCAGCATCGCCCCGCAACAACTGCATGAACGCAGCGACAGCCTGCACTTCGATCAACCGGTGAACATCCAGTACACCTCCGGCACCACCGGTTTCCCCAAGGGCGCGACCCTCAGTCACTACAACATTCTCAATAACGGTTACATGGTCGGCGAAAGTATCGGCCTGACGCCGCTTGATCGACTGGTTATCCCGGTGCCGTTGTATCACTGCTTCGGCATGGTCATGGGCAACCTTGGTTGCATTACCCACGGCAGCACGATGATTTATCCCAACGATGCCTTCGATCCGTTGCTGACCCTGCAAACGGTCGCCGAAGAAAAGGCCACCGGCCTGTACGGCGTGCCGACCATGTTCATCGCCATGCTCGACCAGCCACAACGCGGCGAATTCGATCTGTCGAGTCTGCGCACCGGCATCATGGCCGGCGCCACTTGCCCGATCGAAGTCATGCGCCGGGTCATCAGCGAGATGCATATGAGCGAAGTGCAGATCGCCTACGGCATGACCGAAACCAGCCCCGTTTCGCTACAGACCGGTCCAGCGGATGAGCTGGAACTGCGTGTAACTACTGTCGGCCGCACCCAACCGCAACTTGAAAGCAAGATCATCGACGAGGCCGGCAACCTGGTGCCGCGCGGCACCATCGGCGAACTCTGCACCCGTGGTTACAGTGTGATGCTCGGCTACTGGAGCAATCCGCAGGCCACCGCCGAGGCCATCGATGAGGCCGGCTGGATGCACACCGGCGATCTGGCGAGCATGAATGACGATGGCTACGTGAACATCGCCGGACGTAACAAGGACATGATCATTCGCGGTGGCGAGAATGTTTATCCGCGTGAACTGGAGGAGTTCTTCTTCACCCATCCGGCCGTGGCGGACGTGCAGGTGATCGGCATTCCGTGTTCGCGTTACGGTGAGGAAATTGTCGCCTGGATCAAATTCCATCCCGGCCACAACGCTTCAGAACTGGAGCTGCAAACCTGGTGCAAAGAGCGCATCGCGCACTTCAAGACACCACGGCATTTCAAGTTTGTCGAAGAGTTTCCGATGACGGTGACCGGCAAGATTCAGAAATTCAGGATGCGGGAAATAAGTATCGAAGAATTGAAAACCATCGAGCGTTAACCGCAACCATTGTGGGAGCGAGCCTGCTCGCGAAGGCGTCAGGTCAGCCAATATCTTTGTTGATGACACACCGCTTTCGCGAGCAGGCTCGCTCCCACAGGGGATAAGCGGTGTTGCAAAGAGGAATCACAGAAAGCACAAAGGGGAGCCGAGGCTCCCCTTTAATTTTGTCGTCGCGTGCTCTTTTTTTATTATTGAGGGTCGGTCTATTGTTGTTTTTGGCAACCGTGGCCCTTTACCGCTGTTTTTGGCGACCCCCATCCGGGGTCAAGAGCAAACGTATTTTTTTGAGCGCTGATCTGCTTTCTCGTTAAACGATCCAACCGATTCGGGAGCTACCTGAAGGTAGTTTTATTATTCTCTGCCCGGTTGCGGGTCACTCCTGAGAGCACCCTGAAAAACACACCTTCTCCAAAAAAATCTGTTAGCTGCGTCTCTGCCGTGTTGTTTTTGTTATGTCAGAGTCGTTACGTCTTATTTTTATTGGTTTGCCGCTTTTTATTCTTGTTATGCCATAGAGATAGCAGGACGCGTGCCAACTTTAAAAAGTACTTATAAATCAGTGGTTTGATATTTTTGCGGATTTTATCGACCGGTCAAAGCCAGACAATTTGTTTCCGTGTTACTCGCTCGTGCCCACTTTGCGGACGCAGCGGTAACACCCTTGGCCTCACTGTGCGTTACGGGCCTTGGCCACGCGCGAGCCGCTCGGGCGACCGAGCACCGCGCTGATTTGCTGACCCGCGGCAATCAAGGCGTCCAGGTCGATTCCGGTGTCGATCCCCAGGCCGTTGAGCAGGTAAACAACGTCTTCGGTGGCGACGTTACCGCTCGCACCTTTGGCGTACGGGCAACCTCCGAGGCCGGCGATAGAGCTGTCGAACACCGCGATGCCTTCGAGCAGACTGGCGTAGATGTTGGCCATGGCCTGGCCATAGGTGTCGTGAAAGTGCCCGGCGAGTTTTTCTCTTGGCACCTGCGCCGAAACCACTTCAAACAGGCGACGAGTCGCGCCTGCGGTGCCGGTGCCGATGGTGTCGCCGAGCGACACTTCATAACAGCCCATCGCGTACAACTCGCGCGCAACCATGGCCACTTGCTCCGGCGCGACGGTGCCCTCGTAGGGGCAACCGAGCACACAGGAAACGTAACCGCGCACGGTAACGCCGTGCTGTTTCGCCGCGTCCATGATCGGCGCAAACCGCGCCAGGCTTTCACTGATCGAACAGTTGATGTTGCGCTGCGAGAACGCTTCGGATGCAGCGGCGAACACCGCGACCTCCTTGACCCCGGCAGCGACAGCATCTTCAAAACCCCGCAAGTTCGGCGCCAGTGCACCGTAGGTCACGCCGGGTTTGCGCTGGATCTGCGCGAACACCTCGGCGGACCCGGCCATCTGCGGCACCCATTTCGGTGATACGAAACTGCCGACTTCTATATAGCCAAGACCTGCGGCGCTCAGGGCGTCGACCAGTTGCACCTTGTCAGCCACGCTGATCGGTTGGGCTTCGTTCTGCAGGCCATCGCGCGGGCCGACTTCGATCAGGCGTACTTGGGAGGGGAGGGACATGGCGTTGACCTGCTTGAATTTTGATTCGTTGAGAGTCCTGTGGGAGCGCGCTTGCCCGCGATGAAGTCGGGTCAGTCAACATGAATGCTGGATGCTCCGGCCTAATCGCGGGCAAGCCCGCTTCCACAGGGGGAAAAGTTGACTCTTAAAGGGCTTGCTGGCTCTTGAGCGTCTGCTCCAGCGCCTGCACGCAGCGTTCTTCGGCGGTATCGAGTTCCAGCTTCATCTGCTCGATGTCGAGCAATTGCTGCTCCAGTTGTTCCCGACGCTCGCTGATTTTCGCCAGCATGCTGTTGAGTTGTTTGGTGTTACCGCTGGACGGGTCATAGAGTTCGATCAGTTCGCGGCATTCGGCCAGCGAGAAACCAATGCGCTTGCCACGCAATATCAGCTTCAGGCTGACCTTGTCGCGGGGCGAATAGATGCGTTCCTGGCCGCGACGCTCAGGGCTGAGCAGGCCTTGCTCTTCATAAAAGCGAATTGCCCGGGTGGTGATGTCCAGCTCGCGGGCAAGGTCGGAAATGCTATAGGTCTGGCTGCTCATGAAAGCGCTCGATAAAAGGTCTTGGCGCTAAGCTAATGGCAGGTTGACGTTTACGTCAAGCGGGATGATTTTTGGTGTATTTGATGGCCCCTTCGCGAGCAGGCTCACTCCCACATTCGACCGCATTAATTCAGTCAGAGAGCAATCCCCTGTGGGAGCGAGCCTGCTCGCGAAGAACGATAACGCGGTGTAATTTTTTACACCTTATCCAGCTTCTTCTCATGCGCCGTCACCTGCTGGCACAACTCGATCATCTGCTCGCGCATCCAGCGATTCGCCGGGTCCTGATCGGTGCTCTCATGCCAATACAGATGCGTCTCCACCGGCGGCACATCGTTGACCGGCAGATTAAACGCATGCAGTTCATGGCGACGGGCGAAACGCTCCGGCACGGTCATGACCATGTCGGTCTGCTGCATCACCTGGGACGCCATCAAATAATGCTGCGAGCGCAATGCAATCTTGCGCTGAATGCCCATTTTTCCAAGTGCCAGGTCCACATAGCCGAGGCCACTGCGACGGCTGGAAATATGGATGTGCGTCAACGACAGATAGTCATCGAGGGAGAATTTTTCCTTGCCCGCCATCGGATGGCCCTTACGCATCGCGCAAACGTAGCGGTCTTCCATCAGCTTGACGTGACGCACCTGCGGGTCGGTGTTGAGCGGCGCATCCACGGCAAAATCCAGACGTCCGGCCGCCAGTTCCTTGGTGGTCTCGCGACGTTTGGACAGGAAGCTTTCAATGATTACCGTCGGCGCCAAACGGCGCAAACGCTGGAACAGCGGCGGCAGAATCACTGCCTCGGTGAGGTCGGTCATGCTGATGCGGTAGGTCTTGACCGCTTGCGCCGGGTTGAAAATGCGACTTTCCTGAACCGATACGCGCAATAGCGACAGCGCGTTGCGCACTGGGCCGATGATGTTCTGTGCCATTGGCGTTGGCACCATGCCCTGAGCCGTGCGTACGAAGAGCGGGTCGTTAAACGTTTCGCGCAACCGCGCGAGCGCGTTGGACACCGCCGGCTGCGTGATGCCGACAATCTGCCCGGCACGGGTCAGGTTTGCTTCGGTGTAGATCGCGTCGAAGACGATGAAAAGGTTGAGGTCGACCTTGCTCAGATTCATAACGCGGCTTCTCTTGTTTTAAGGGCAAGTGTTTTAGGGGCTGACAATCAGCCGATCATATATCGGTGATGAATGTTAATACACGTCGAGAATAGGCTAGGTAAATTATCAACGCTGTTCTAGCATCGATTGCATGACTTAAACAACCTCTGCCCAAGAAGGTAATTGCTCATGGATTTCGCTTATTCGCCCAAGGTGCAAGAACTGCGTGAGCGCGTGACTGCGTTCATGGACACTTACGTTTACCCGGCCGAAGCCGTGTTCGAACGCCAGGTTGCCGAAGGCGATCGCTGGCAGCCGACGGCGATCATGGAGGAGCTCAAAGCCAAGGCCAAGGCACAGGGGTTGTGGAATCTGTTTCTGCCGGAATCGGAGCTCGGCGCCGGTCTGACCAACCTCGAATACGCACCCCTGGCAGAAATCATGGGGCGCTCGTTGCTCGGGCCAGAGCCGTTCAACTGCTCGGCTCCGGACACCGGCAACATGGAAGTGCTGGTGCGTTACGCCAACGAAGAACAGAAACAGCGCTGGCTCGAACCGCTGCTGCGCGGCGAGATCCGCTCGGCGTTTGCCATGACCGAACCGGACGTCGCTTCGTCCGACGCCACCAACATGGCCGCCCGCGCCGTGCGTGATGGCGACGAGTGGGTTATCAACGGCAAGAAGTGGTGGACTTCCGGCGCCTGCGATCCACGCTGCAAAATCCTCATCTTCATGGGCCTGAGCAATCCTGATGCGCCGCGCCACGCGCAGCACTCGATGATCCTCGTGCCGGTTGACACCCCCGGCGTGAAAATCGTCCGTCCGCTGCCGGTATTCGGGTATGACGACGCGCCGCATGGTCACGCTGAAGTGCTGTTCGACAACGTACGCGTGCCGTACGAAAACGTCCTGTTGGGTGAAGGACGCGGCTTCGAAATCGCTCAGGGTCGCCTTGGCCCGGGCCGAATTCACCACTGCATGCGATCGGTCGGCATGGCTGAACGTGCCTTGGAATTGATGTGCAAACGCTCGGTGAGCCGCACGGCATTCGGCAAGCCCCTGGCGCGTCTGGGCGGTAACGTCGACAAGATCGCCGACTCGCGGATGGAAATCGACATGGCGCGCCTGCTGACGTTGAAAGCGGCCTACATGATGGACACTGTCGGTAACAAAGTGGCGAAGAGCGAGATCGCACAGATCAAGGTTGTCGCGCCGAACGTGGCACTTCGCGTGATAGATCGGGCGATCCAGATGCATGGCGGGGCAGGGGTGTCTAACGATTTCCCGCTGGCCTACATGTACGCCATGCAGCGCACCCTGCGCCTGGCTGACGGCCCGGACGAAGTGCACCGCGCGGCGATCGGCAAGTTCGAAATCGGCAAATATGTGCCGAAGGAAATGCTGCGTAGCGGTCAGTAAGACCGCGTCGCCTGCTTCGCGAGCAGGCTCGCTCCCACATTCAGCCGCATTCCATCAAAAGAAATGCGATCAAATGTGGGAGCGAGCCTGCTCGCGAAGGGGCCCATACATTCAACACATCTACATCAAGCTCAATAAACCCAAACCTCAACCCTCCGATTCTTGATCCGACCTTCATCCGCGCTATTGGCTGCCACCGGCATCTGCGCGCCAAACCCGCGTACCTCGCGCAGCACCACGCCGTTTTTCACCAGCTCACGCCGTACGGCCATCGCCCGCAATTTGGACAACAAGTCCGCCCGCGCCGGGTCGTCCTTGATGTCGCCAAATCCCACCAGCGTTACCGCACGATCGGTTTTGTCGTGGCGCTTTATATAGTCGAATACCCGAGCCAGATCCTGCCGAGCCTTGTTGTCGAGGCTGGCACTGCCTTCCTCGAAACGGAAATTGACTGTCAGACGTTGGGCGTGACGGCTGAGGGATTGATACCCCTCAGGCATCAGCGCATTCGGTGCAACCGTCATCGCATGCACGGTCTGACTGATGAAGCCGTTGGCCGCGACTATCGCTTGGCCCTGACGACTTTGCGCGAACGCCACCAATGCCTTGGCCCACGGGTTTTGACTGTCGGGCGGCAGATAGAAGAACAATCGTCGCGACAGCGGATAGTCTTCGGTGGCGATCAAGCTGTTGAGTGGCAGCATCGATTGCGACGCGCCATCGGCTATCGCCACCGCTTTGGCCTGCCGCACGTACGGCAAACCGATGAAGCCGATACCCTGTGGATCGTTGCTGACGGCGTCGGATAACTGCTCGCTGGATTCAAACCGTTTCGCCGCGTTACTCAGACTTTTCCCACGACGATTCAAGACCAATTCCTTAAACGTGTCGTACGTCCCGGACTGATCATCCCGCGCATATAAATGAATGACGCCACCACGCCCGCCGAGGTCTTCCCAGGTTTTTAGCTCGCCACTGAAGATCCGCGCCAGTTGTTCGGTATCCAGTTGCTGCAATGGATTATCGGGGTGGAGGATGATCGCCAGGCCATCGATGGCAATGACTTGTTCGGCGCCTGGGCTTTTCAGATCGCCGAGTGATTGCAGTGTCTGTACCTCACCATCCTTGATCTCGCGGGAAGACGCGGCCAGATCGGCGCTAGCGTTTTTCAATGCGACGAATCCGGTACTCGAACCGTGGGCCGCAACTTCCACGACAACGCGTTGGCCTTGCGCGGTCTGGCCAACGATCCGCAGTTCATTGGCGGTGTCCGCGGTTTCGCGGTGAATCTTCAGCAGACCTTGCTCTCGCAGCAATCCTTCTACCAGTGCCGGGCCGAGTTCGGCGCCAATGGTGTTGGACCCCTGGATACGCAGTGCCGGACCGTTTTGCGCGATGGGCAGGGCAGCGGCGTAGACCTTCAGCCATGCGCCCAACAGAAAAACCAGTAAAACACGCAGGGTCATGCCGGCACCAATTGAAGCCAAGGGGATTGCCGGGGAGATTAAGTCAGGCGTGTGACCAAAACATGACAGCGATTCAGTGTGGGAGCGAGCCTGCTCGCGAAAGCGGTGTATCAGAAACATTTTCGCAACTGACACACCGCTTTCGCGAGCAGGCTCGCTCCCACAGGGGGATTTCAGGTGATTTGAGGATCAGCTCAGTTCAAGCCAGATCGGCGCATGGTCCGAAGGCTTTTCCATGCCGCGCAATTCATAGTCGACCCCCGCCGCTTTTACCCGGGGCAGCAAGCCGTGGGATGCCAGGATCACGTCGATGCGCAACCCGCGTTTCGGTTCATCTTCAAAGCCACGGCTGCGGTAGTCGAACCAGCTGAACATGTCGGTCACGTCCGGGTTCAGGTGGCGGAAGCTGTCGGTCAGGCCCCAGTTTTTCAGGCGGGCCATCCACTCGCGTTCTTCCGGCAGGAAACTGCATTTGCCGGTTTTCAGCCAGCGCTTCATGTTGTCCGGGCCGATGCCGATGTCGCAGTCTTCCGGGGAAATGTTCACATCGCCCATCACCACCACTGGCTGTTCGTTGCTGAACCGGCTTTCCAGCAGGGTTTGCAGATCGCTGTAAAAACGCTGCTTGGCGGGGAATTTGGTTGGGTGGTCGCGGCTCTCACCCTGTGGGAAATAACCGTTCATGATCGTCACCGGCACGCCATTGGCGTCAGCGAAAGTGCCCCAGATGAAGCGGCGCTGGGCGTCTTCTTCGTCAGTCGCGAAACCTTTGTGGATAGCAATCGGCTCCTGACGCGAGAGCATTGCCACGCCGTAATGGCCTTTCTGGCCGTGGAAATATACGTGGTAGCCAAGGGCACGTACTTCTTCCAGCGGAAACTGATCGTCGTGGACCTTGGTTTCCTGCAGGCCGATCACGTCCGGCTGGTGTTTTTCGATCAGCGCTGCCAGCTGATGCGGACGGGCGCGCAGTCCGTTGATGTTGAAGGAAACAATCTTCATGGTCGGCAGTCCTGGCAAAAGGGCGATGCTAGCTGACATGTGGGATGGGGGCCAGTGTTGGGGGAGGCAGATTCGGTTTGGTCTGTGGGATTTGTGCTGTCTGCAATGGCGCCATCGCTGGCAAGCCAGCTCCCACAGGGATTTCCAGCGAACACAAATTCTGTGAACACCCGAGAAACCTGTGGGAGCTGGCTTGCCAGCGATGGCGTCCGTTCAGTCGATGAAGATCCCGCTTTGGTCTATACCTGTGGGGAACTGCGCCACCCGCAAAAGGTTCGTACCAACAAGAGCCCCGCCATTCAAGCGGTGCCAGGGGAGAATCACTGACATGCCTGAAACCCAGACCGCCATCGCCGACATTCATATGCTCGACCGCGGTTATTCCCGCGAAGCCAGATCCCTGCTCTATCAGGCCTATCGCCACGAGCCGACCTTCGGTTATCTGTTCGAAGCCGAACGCCCCGGATACGAACAGCGGGTGCGCGCGACGGTGCGCGAACTGGTCAAGCAGCACTTTCTTCAGGACTTGCCCGCCATTGGCTTGCTGGTCAACGACCGCCTGATCGGCATTGCTCTGATCGCGCCGCCGCAGCGCCGTTTGGGCATCACCGAAAGTTGGGCCTGGCGCCTGCGCATGGTGCTCAGCACCGGTTTTCGCTGCACCCGGCGCTATCTGGAATATCACGATGCCGTCGCCGCGTGCGTGCCGAGTGATTCGGTACACATGTTGCCGCTGCTCGGCATTCATCCACAGTTCCAGGGCAAGCACTTCGGTGAGCAACTGCTGACGGCCGTACACAACTGGTGCGCGGTGGACGAAACGTCGCAAGGTGTGGTGCTCGACACCGGCAATCCGCGATATCTGGAATTTTACAAACGACAGGGTTACGAGGAGATCGGCGAAGTTGCCGTCGGCCCAGTGCGCGAGCATGTGTTTTTCCATGCCAATCCGCAGGTGTTACAAACTGCGACCGCATAATCATCGAACTTTTCGAGACAAGTCAGGTTCTATCAGGCTCTCAAGCTCGTGATAGCATCCGCGCCTATGAATTTTCCAGGAAGATTTACCAGTGGCGTGCTCATGCTGTTATCCAGCTGCGCGGCGCTGGCGCAAAGTGAATTGGATGTGCGGATCAAACCGTCCAACGATGAACTCAAGGCCAATATAGAAGGCTATATCGGCAGCCTCGGTGACCGCGACGAAGAAGCCTTGCTGCGCTTCAGTCGTGGTGCCGAAGAGCAGGCGCGCAAGGCGGCCCAGGCGTTGGGCTACTACCAGCCGCAGATCGACAGCGACGTGAAGGGCGGTGACAAGCCGCGCCTGGTGCTGAACATCGATCCCGGCGAGCCGATTCGCCTGCGCAACGTCACCATCCGTGTCGACGGCCCGGCTGCCTCCTTTAAATCCTTTCGTGTACCGAAAGCCGACGTGCTCAAGCCCGGCGCGGTGCTCAACCATGGTCGCTACGAAGACGCCAAGCGACTGATCCAGAATCAGGCCTCGCGCTTCGGTTATTTCAGTGGCCATTTCACCAGTCAAAAACTCTTGGTCGACCCGCGCGCAGGCGTCGCCGATGTCGAACTTATTTATGAAAGCGGCCCGCGTTACGCGCTGGGCAAAGTCAGTTTCGAAGGTGATACGCCGTTCGACGAAGACTTGCTGCAACGCATGGTGCCATTTAAACCGGGCGAGCCTTACGACTCCGAACTGATCGCCGAACTCAACCGCGATCTGCAATCGAGTGGCTATTTCGAAGGCGTGCGCGTCGACGCCGCGCCGACTGCCGCAAAAAATGACGTGATCCCGGTGGACGTCAAACTCGATACGCGCAAGCCGCGCACCATGGGCCTGGGTCTCGGTTATTCGACCGACGTCGGCCCACGGATCAAAGCCAACTGGACGCGCCACTGGGTCAATCCGCAGGGCGACAGCTATGGCTGGGAAGCCGAACTCTCGGCGCCGCGGCAGAACGTCGGGCTGTTCTACGACATCCCGCTCGACCCGCCGCTGACCGACAAATTGCGTTGGGCCGGCGGTTATCAATTCGAAGACATCGAAGGTTCCGACACGCTCAGCAAACTGCTGACCTTCGGCCCGGAATGGCACAGCAAGTTGCCCAGCGGCTGGCAACGGGTGATCTCGCTGAAATGGCAGCGCGAGGAATACGAGCTTGGCGACGACTCGGGCTTGAGTACCTTGCTGATGCCCGGCATCAGTTACTCGTACCTGAAAAGTGACAACCGCATCGACCCGCACAACGGTTATCGCCTGACCTTTGAAAGCAAAGTCGCGAAGGAAGGCGTCGGCTCCGACACCAACCTTTTATATGGCACCGCGCTGGTCAAGGGCTTGACCACGGTGTTCGACAAACACCGTCTGCTCGGTCGTGTGCAGGTCGGCGGCAGCGCCACCAACGGTTACAAATCGGTCCCGCCGTCGCTGCGCTTCTTTGCCGGTGGCGATCAGAGCGTGCGCGGTTACGACTACCAGAGCCTGTCCCCGGAAAACTCCGATGGCGACCGCATCGGTGGCCGCTACATGGTTGCCGGCAGTGTTGAATATCAATACTCCGTCGCCGAGAAATGGCGGGTCGCGACCTTCGTCGATCAGGGCAACTCTTTCAACAAACTCGAACTGCCGAACCTCAAGACCGGGGTCGGTATCGGTGTGCGCTGGGTCTCGCCGGTAGGGCCGATACGCCTCGACCTGGCCCATGCGCTGGACGACGATGGCGGCATCCGGCTGCACTTTTCCATGGGGCCTGAGCTGTGAAGCGTGGTTTGAAAATTACCGCACTGACGTTGTTGGCGTTGGTGTTCTTGATCGTATTGAGTGTGGCCGTCGTACTCGGAACCAACTCCGGTAGCCGCTGGGCGCTGGGTTTGGTGCCGGGCTTGAGCACGGAGAATTTCCAGGGTCGCCTCGGCGGGCAATGGAGCGCCGATCATCTTGTCTGGCAGCAAGACAGCAGCCGGGTCGAACTGGACCAGGCAATCTTCGCCTGGTCGCCGCTGTGCCTGACGCGTATGACGCTATGCATCGATCAACTCAAGGCTGATCGGGTTGTTTTGCAATTCCCGCCGAGTGAAGAAACCACCGAAAGCGGCCCGATCAAATTGCCGGATCTGCAATTGCCGCTGGGTCTCGAACTGGGTGATGTGCAGGTTGGCAGTTTGCTGTTCAACGGCAGCGAACAACTCAAAGGCCTGCAACTGGCGGCCCACTGGACCGCTAAAGGCTTGCAGATCGATAGCGTTAAATTGCAACGCGATGAGTTGAGCCTGAACCTGTCCGGATTGCTCCAGCCCACCGGTAACTGGCCGCTGAACATTGCAGGGGATCTGACCCTGCCGTCTCCGGGCACCGATCCCTGGACGCTGGCGTTGAAAATCGACGGCGATCTGTTGAAGACCCTGAACCTGCACGCCGACAGTCGTGGCTACCTGGACGGTCAGTTGAGCGGCGAACTGCAACCGCTGGCGGAAAACCTGCCGGCCAAGGTGCGTATCACTTCTGAGGCGTTCAAACCGAGCGCTGATCTGCCGGATACCCTGCAACTCAATCAACTGGTATTGACCGGCGAGGGCGACCTGAAGAACGGTTACCAGTTGCTTGGCAACGCCACGCTGCCGGCCGATAAAGGCCCGGTGGCGTTGTTGCTCAAAGGCAAGGTCGACGCCAGTGGCGCGCAAATCGCCGGCCTCGACCTGACCGCCAACGACCAGCAGAGCCTCAAGCTGACTGGCAGCGTCGACTGGAGCAAAGGCATCACGGCTCAAGCCAACATCAATTGGCAAGACTTCCCGTGGCATCGGCTCTACAACGAAATCGACGAGCCGCAAGTCGCCTTGCGTACTTTCAATGGCGAAGTGTCTTACACCGACGGTCAGTACATCGGTAATTTCGCCGCTGCGCTGGATGGCCCGGCGGGCGCATTCAGCCTGAGCAGTCCGTTCAGCGGCAGCCTTGAACAGATCGCTTTGCCGCAATTGAAAATGGAGGCCGGGCAGGGCAAGGCCGAAGGGCACGTTAACGTGCAGTTTGCTGACGGCATTGCCTGGGACGCGGCGCTGGATCTGTCGGCGCTCAACCCGGCGTATTGGGTTGCAGAACTGCCGGGCACCCTGGCGGGGCCGTTGAAAAGCCAAGGCGAAATGAAGAACGAGCGCTTGAGCCTGACTGCCGATCTCGACCTCAAAGGCAAACTGCGCGGCCAACCGGCGATCCTCCAGGCCAAGGCCGACGGCGCTGGCGAACTATGGAATCTGAATGCCCTGCAAATCCGCCTCGGCGACAACAGCATCAGCGGCAAGGGCAGCCTGCAACAGAAACTCACCGGGCAGATCGACATCAAGTTGTCGCGTCTGGCCCAGCTGTGGCCAGAACTGCGTGGGCAGATCAACGGTCAGGTCAACGTCGCCGGCACATTGAAAGCACCGCAAGGCAAGCTCGGTCTGCAAGGTTCGCAACTGGCCTTTCAGGATAATCGCCTGCAAGGCCTCAATCTCGACGCCACCCTCGACAGCGCACAGCGAGCGAAGATCGATCTGAAAGGCAGCGGCATTCAGGCCGGCGAAACGAATTTGGGCACCCTGACCGCCAGCGCCCAAGGCGACATCAAGAGCCAGAAACTCAATCTCGACCTGCTTGGGCCGAAACTGAAACTGGCCCTTGGCCTGGACGGCAATCTGGACAAGGGCAACTGGCGCGGGCGCCTGGCCAGCGGCGATATTCAGGCCGGCGGCCAGGATTGGAAACTGCAAAACCCGGCCAGGCTCGAGCGCCTGGCGGACGGCAAAATCAATTTCGGCGCCCATTGCTGGGTGTCCGGCAGCGCCAGCTTCTGCGGTGAAGATCAACGGCTGATGCCCGAGCCAAAACTGCGATACCACCTCAAGCAATTCCCGATTGAAAGCCTCGCGCAGTGGTTGCCGAAAGACTTCGCCTGGCAAGGCAAGCTCAATGCCGATCTGCAACTGGACCTGCCGGCCAGCGGCCCCAATGGCGTGGTCAGCATCGACGCCAGCGGCGGCACCTTGCGTATGCGTGAGAAGGATCAGTGGCTCGACTTTCCGTACCAGACACTGAAACTCACCAGTAAATTGACCCCGAAACGCATCGACACGGACCTCAACTTCGTCGGCGGCAAACTTGGCGAGCTGATGGTGCAGGCGCAGCTCAATCCGCTGCCGAAAAACAAACCGCTGAGCGGCTCGTTCCGCCTGACCGGGCTGGACCTGTCCGTGGCGCGTCCGTTTGTGCCAATGGTCGAGAAACTCACCGGGCGCCTCAACGGCAGCGGCACGATCTCCGGTGGCCTGCTCGCCCCCCTGGTCAACGGCACCGTGCAACTCAGTGATGGCGAAGTGTCCGGCGCCGAGTTGCCGATGGAACTGCAGGATCTGCAAGTCAAAGCGATGATTGCCGGTGAGTCGGTGCGTCTGGACGGTGGCTGGAAAAGCGGCAAGAGCGGGCAGGGCAACCTGAACGGCAACATCACCTGGGGCCAGGCGCTGGTGGTGGATTTGGCCCTCAAGGGTACGCAATTGCCGGTCAGCGTCGAACCCTACGCCAAGCTCGAAGTGGCGCCGGACCTGAAGATTTCCATGGCCGGCGATGAGCTGAAAATTGCCGGCAAAGTGCTGGTGCCCAAAGGCGAAATCACCGTGCGTGAATTGCCGCCATCGACGGTGAAAGTCTCCGATGACACGATCATCGTCGGCGCGCAGACCGAACAGGGCAAACCACCCATAGCCATGAAAATGGACATCGACGTGGTGGTCGGGCAAGACAAGTTGAGCTTCGCCGGTTTTGGCCTGACCGCCAATCTGCAAGGGCAGGTTCACATCGGTGACAACATGGACACTCGCGGCGAACTCTGGCTCAACGACGGGCGTTACCGCGCCTACGGTCAGCGCCTGACGGTGCGGCGTGCGCGTCTGCTGTTCGCCGGTCCCATCGATCAGCCGTATCTGGATATCGAAGCGATTCGCCAGACTGACGACGTGATCGCCGGTATTCGCCTGAGCGGCAGCGCGGAACAACCGACCACGCAGATCTTCTCGGAGCCGGCGATGAGCCAGGAGCAGGCGTTGTCCTATCTGGTGCTCGGCCGCCCGTTGAGCACCAGCGGTGAAGACAACAACATGCTCGCGCAAGCGGCGTTGGGCCTGGGTTTGATGGGCAGTTCCGGAGTGACCAGCGGTCTGGCCAAAGACCTCGGCATTCAAGACTTCCAGCTCGACACCCAAGGCAGTGGCGACGCCACCAGTGTGGTGGCCAGCGGCAATATCTCCGAGAAGCTCAGCCTGCGTTATGGCGTCGGCGTATTTGAACCGGCCAGCACCATTGCCCTGCGGTACAAACTGAGCAAGAAGGTTTACGTCGAAGTCGCCAGTGGCGTAGCCAGTTCGCTGGATATCTTCTACAAGCGCGATTTCTAGGTCGCGCTTTCACCTGAACCGAGTCGCTTCAATCGCTGGCAAGCCAGCTCCCACAAGTCTCTCTGGCACACCTGAATGGTGTGCCCGGCAAGGACCCTGTGGGAGCTGGCTTGCCAGCGATGGCGTCCGAGTGCGCAACGCAAAACCCCCGCCCATTTGTCAGCTAATTACCTAGCCTGCTAACGATTTCGTTGACATTCGCTGCCTAGGCAGTAACATCTTGACATACATTCACTGCCTAGGCAGTTATTAGGTGAGCAAATGAAGCATTTCACCCCGGACGAATTCAAACACTGCCATCTCGGCCTGTTGCTTGGCCGTGCTGCGCTGCTCAAGGACCGGATCATCGACACCCACATGGAACCCCACGGCATCACTGCCGCGCAGTTCAAGGTGTTGATCATCATGGCCCAGTACGGCGTCGATACGCCGGCCGAGCTGTGCCGGCACTTGTCGCTCGACAGCGGTTCGATGACGCGCATGCTCGATCGTCTGGAGCAGAAAGGCTTTCTGGTTCGCCAACGCAGCGAAGGCGATCGCCGTCAGGTGCAACTGAAACTGACCGAACAAGGCCAGCAACTGGCCGATCGCCTGCCGCACATCGGCGCCGATGCGATGAATGAACTGGCCGGCGCCGTCACTCCGGACGAGTTGAAAACCCTGGAATACATCCTCAAAAAAATTCTGCTGGCAGCCGGTGACCCGATCACTATCCAGCGGTTAGGTGAACACAATGAGCGGTAAAACCTTGCGCAGCAGCCTCACTTTGGTGCTGTCGGCGATGATTCTCGCCGGTTGCGCCAACTACAGCGGCCTCGACACTCAAGGTCAGAGCCTCGATGCGAAAAGCCTCAAAGTCGGTCAGTCGCTCAATGGCGTCACGCTGTCGCCGGCGGCCTGGCCGAAAAGCGATTGGTGGACCAGCCTCGGCGATCCGCAACTCGACGGCTTGATCCGCGAAGCCCTGCACGACAGCCCCGACATGCAGATCGCTGAAGCCCGCGCCCATCAGGCCAGCGCCGCCGCGTATGCCGCCGATGCCGAACGTTATCCGACGCTGGACGCCAGCGCCGGCATCAGCCGCTCGCGCCTGGCCAAGGATCAGGATCCGCGAGGGCAGGGCGATGCCTATTCCACCGTGCGTAACGTCAGCGCCGGCTTCAATTACAACTTCGACCTGTGGGGCGGCCAGCGTGATGCGTGGGAAGCCGCACTCGGTGAGGCCCGTGCCGCCGAAGTCGACCGTCAGGCTGCGCAGTTGACCCTCGCTGCCGACGTCGCCCGCGCTTACAGCGATCTGGGGCAGGCGCACATCGTTTATGACCTGGCCAACGAAGACCTCAAACGCACCAAGCAGATGCTCGAACTGAGCCAGCGCCGCTTGAGTGCCGGCATCGACAGTCAGTACCAGTTCCAGCAAACCCAAAGCCTTGAGGCCAGCTCCGAAGCCAGTCTGATCGATGCCGAAAAACGTCTGAACAGCGCGAAAATCGCTTTGGCGGTGCTACTCGGCAAAGGCCCGGATCGCGGCAACGAAATCGCCCGACCGAAAATCCTGCAGGCCAGCGCCGTCGCCGTACCGTCGGTGTTGCCGGCGGAGCTGCTCGGTCGTCGTCCGGATCTGGTCGCGGCCCGCTGGCGCGTGGAAGCCGCGAGCAAAGACATCGACTCGGCGAAAACCCGGTTCTATCCCAACCTGAACCTCACGGCCTCGGCCGGTGCGGAATCGTTGTTGGGTGATGCGATGTTCGGTTCGGCCAGTCGCTTCTTCAACATAGCCCCGACCATTTCGGTGCCGATCTTTGACGGTGGACGCCTGCGCGCCAACCTCGATGCGCGCGACGCCGATTACGATCTGGCGGTGGCGCAGTACAACAAAAGTCTGGTGAAAGCACTCGGCGATGTCAGCGACGCGATCAACCAGTTGCGTGACATCGGCCGGCAGATCGGTGCGCAGCAACACGCCACCGCCATTGCGCAGGACTCTTACAACACCGTCGTCCAGCGTTACGGTTCCGGCATCGGCAACTACCTGGACGTGCTCAGCATCGAGCAGCAATTGCTCCAGGCCCAACGTCAGTTGGCCAACCTCAATGCCGAGCAGATCGACCTGTCGATTCAACTGATGCAAGCGCTGGGCGGCGGCTTCCAGGGGCAAACCCTGACCGCAGCCAACGCCCGCCCAGCCACGCCGCACAACTAATTCAAGGTATTTGTCATGGCCACTGCCGAAAACACTCAAGCTCAAGACAACACCCCGGACACCGGCAACCCGCGCAAACGTAAAGTGATGCTGCTGACGTTGGCCGTCGTGGTGATCCTCGCCATCGCCGGCGTCTGGGCGTATCACGAATTCATCGGGCGCTGGAGTGAAAGCACCGACGACGCCTACGTCAACGGCAACGTCGTTGAAATCACCCCGCTGGTGACCGGCACTGTGGTCAGCATTGGTGCTGACGATGGCGATCTGGTTCACGAAGGTCAGGTGCTGATCAACTTCGACCCCAACGACGCTGAAGTCGGCCTGCAAAGTGCTCAGGCGAAACTGGCGCGCACTGTGCGTCAGGTGCGTGGCTTGTACAGCAACGTCGATGGCATGAAAGCCCAGGTCAACGCCCAGCAAGCTGAAGTGCAGAAAGCCCAGGACAACTACAACCGCCGCAAGAGTCTTGCTTCGGGCGGGGCGATTTCCCAGGAAGAACTGTCCCACGCTCGCGATGACCTGACCTCGGCACAAAACGCCCTGGCCAACGCTAAGCAGCAACTGAAAACCACCAGCGCACTGGTCGACGACACCGTGGTTTCGTCGCATCCGGACGTGATGTCGGCCGCCGCCGATCTGCGTCAGGCCTATCTGACCAATGCCCGCAGCACCTTGATTGCACCGGTCACCGGTTACGTCGCCAAACGCACCGTGCAGCTCGGTCAGCGTGTGCAACCGGGCACGGCGTTGATGGCGGTGATCCCGCTGGATCAGCTGTGGATCGACGCCAACTTCAAGGAAACCCAGTTGCGTGACATGCGCATCGGCCAGCCGGTGGACATCGAATCCGACATCTACGGCAGCGACGTGAAATACAGCGGCACCATCGACAGCCTCGGCGCCGGCACTGGCAGCGCGTTTGCCCTGTTGCCTGCGCAGAACGCCACCGGTAACTGGATCAAGATCGTCCAGCGTGTACCGGTACGGATTCACATCAACGCTGAAGAACTGGCCAAGCATCCGCTACGTGTCGGTCTGTCGACCAACGTCGAGGTCAATCTGCACGACCAGAGCGGCCCGGTACTGGCCCAGCAGCCGCCGCAAAAGGCCTCGTTCAGCACCAATGTCTACGACCGCCAACTGGCCGAAGCTGACGCGATGATTGCGCGGCTGATCCACGACAACAGCGCCGCGGCCAGCAAAACCGCACAACGCTGAATCTTTCCCCTGTGGGAGCGAGCCTGCTCGCGAATGCTGACTGACATTCAACTTGGAAGTTGTCTGACACACCGCTTTCGCGAGCAGGCTCGCTCCCAGAAAGGGCACGGCGTCAACCTGGTTTCAAAGGATTCACGATGAGCAATAACGCCTCTTTTACGCCGCCCAGCCTGTTGCTCAGCACCATCGGCCTGTCGCTGGCGACGTTCATGCAAGTGCTCGACACCACCATCGCCAACGTGGCGCTGCCGACGATTTCCGGCAACCTCGGCGTGAGTTCGGAGCAGGGCACCTGGGTGATCACCTCGTTCGCCGTCAGCAACGCGATTGCACTGCCGCTGACCGGTTGGCTCAGCCGCCGGTTCGGCGAGGTGAAGCTGTTTCTCTGGGCGACCATTCTGTTTGTACTGGCGTCGTTCCTTTGCGGTATCTCGACGTCGATGCCGGAACTGATCGGTTTCCGTGTGCTGCAAGGTCTGGTCGCCGGGCCGCTGTACCCGATGACACAAACATTGTTGATCGCTGTTTATCCCCCCGCTAAACGGGGGATGGCGCTCGCGTTATTGGCGATGGTCACGGTGGTCGCGCCGATTGCCGGGCCGATCCTCGGTGGCTGGATCACCGACAGTTATAGCTGGCCGTGGATCTTCTTCATCAACGTGCCGATCGGCATTTTTGCGGTGATGGTGGTGCGTTCGCAACTGGCCAAGCGTCCGGTGGTGACCAGTCGCCAGCCGATGGATTACGTCGGGCTGATCTCGCTGATCATCGGTGTCGGCGCGTTGCAGGTCATCCTCGACAAGGGCAATGACCTGGACTGGTTCGAGTCGAACTTCATCATCATCGGTGCGGCGATTTCGGTGGTTGCGCTAGCGGTGTTCGTGATCTGGGAAATGACCGATCAGCACCCGGTGGTCAATCTGCGCCTGTTCGCCCATCGCAACTTCCGCATCGGCACGATTGTGCTGGTGTTGGGTTACGCCGGGTTCTTCGGTATCAACCTGATCCTGCCGCAATGGCTGCAAACCCAGATGGGCTACACCGCGACATGGGCCGGGTTGGCTGTGGCACCGATCGGCATTCTGCCGGTGCTGCTGTCGCCCTTTGTCGGCAAGTACGCGAACAAGTTCGACCTGCGCTTGCTGGCCGGGCTGGCGTTTCTGGCGATTGGCCTGAGCTGCTTCATGCGCGCCGGGTTTACCAACGAGGTGGACTTCCAGCACATTGCGCTGGTGCAACTGTTCATGGGCATTGGTGTGGCGCTGTTCTTCATGCCGACGTTGAGTATCTTGATGTCCGACCTGCCGCCAAGCCAGATCGCTGACGGCGCAGGCCTTGCGACGTTCCTGCGCACTTTGGGCGGCAGCTTCGCGGCGTCGCTGACCACATGGATCTGGATTCGCCGCGCGGATCAGCATCATGCGTACATGAGCGAAAGTATCAGCACATATGAGCCGACAACGCGTGAGATGCTGAACTCATTGGGCGGCGCCAGTCAGCCGGCTTATGCGCATATGGATCAGATCCTGACCAGTCAGGCGTACATGCTCTCCACCGTGGATTACTTCACGCTGTTGGGTTGGGGCTTTATGGGGTTGATATTGATTGTGTGGCTGGCGAAGCCGCCGTTTGCGGCGAAGGCGGGGCCGGCTGCTTCCGGCCACTGATCTGCAACACCATCCAATGTGGGAGCGAGCCTGCTCGCGAATGCAGTGTGTCATTCAACACTGAGGTGTCTGATACACCGCTTTCGCGAGCAGGCTCGCTCCCACATTGGTTTTTTGTTCGGTCTTTAGATTGCGGGGGCGGGCAGGGCAGGAGGCGGGGCAAAGTCGAACGGCGCCAATGCATACCCGTTCTCATCCACCTGCAACGCCCAGCCCTGACGATCCCAATCACCCAGCACAATCCGCTTCGCCGCCTGCTCACCAAGTTGCAGCTTGTGGATCGCCGGACGATGGGTGTGGCCGTGAATCAGGGTCTTTACGCCAAATGCCTGCATGATCCGCGGAATCTCCTCGGGCGTGACATCGACGATGTCATTGGCCTTCATCCGCGTCTGCGCCCGGCTCTCGCTGCGCAGTTTGCGCGCCAGTTTATGGCGAGTGCGCAGTGGCAGGTGCCGCAGGACAAACAGGGTGACCGGATTGCGCAGATAACGACGCAGCTTCATATAGCCGACGTCGCGGGTGCAGAGGCTGTCGCCGTGCATCAACAGCACTGACTCGCCGTAAAACTGCACGACACTCGGGTCCTTCAATAATGTGCAGCCGGCCTGTTTGCAAAAGGCCTTGCCGAGCATGAAGTCGCGATTGCCGTGCATCAGAAATATCGCCGTGCCGCTGTCACTTAATTCGCGCAGGGCCTGGCAGATGGAACGCTGGAAAGGTGTCATGGCATCGTCGCCAATCCACGCTTCGAAGAAGTCGCCCAGAATGTACAACGCACTCGCCGAGCGGGCGCGTCCGGCGAGCAAATCCAGAAACGCCCGGGTTATGTCCGGGCGCTCCTCTTCCAGATGCAAGTCTGAAATCAGCAATATCACGCTTCGATGATCTCGGCTTTCTCGATGATCACGTCGTCTGCTGGTACGTCCTGGTGACCTGCCTTGGACGTGGTGGAAACGCCTTCGATCTTGTCGACAACGTCGAAGCCCGCAACCACTTTACCGAATACCGCGTAACCCCAACCCTGAGCGGTCTTGGCGGTGTGGTTGAGGAAGCCGTTGTCGGTGGCGTTGATGAAGAACTGTGCCGATGCCGAATGCGGGTCCATGGTGCGAGCCATGGCCAGGGTGTACTTCTCGTTCTTCAGACCGTTGTCAGCTTCGTTCTGAATGCTTGGGCTCTTGTCTTTCTTTTCCTTCATGCCAGGCTCGAAACCGCCGCCCTGGATCATGAAACCTTTGATCACACGGTGGAACACGACGTTCTCGTAGTGACCTTTTTTAACGTATTCGATGAAGTTGGCCGCGGTGATCGGGGCTTTTTCTTCGTTCAGCTCGATGACGATGTCACCGAAGTTAGTGGTCAGTTTTACTTGAGTCATGATCGCTACTCTTTATAAGGAATTCGTGGGTATGGGCCATTTGCACCCTTTACCGGTTCAGCCCTTGAAGGCCGAGGTGCGCAGTTTAGCGTGACAGGCGTGAATTTCGAGGCAGTTTTTCATTTCCGTGCGATTAAATGCACGCCTTTATAGGGCCTGCTCTGTCAGCCCCTTGACAGCATCGGCTATGATAGCGGCTTTGTTTTGTCTGGCCCCTCTTCTGCGGCCGCGCACATGTAAGTCAAGGATCCTATGAGCAAGCCCACTGTCGACCCTACCTCGAATGCCAAGTCCGGCCCCGCCGTGCCGGTCAACTTCCTGCGGCCGATCATCCAGGCAGACCTGGACTCGGGCAAGCACACCAAGATCATCACCCGTTTCCCGCCTGAGCCCAACGGCTACCTGCACATCGGCCACGCCAAGTCGATCTGCGTGAACTTCGGCCTGGCCCAGGAGTTCGGCGGCGTCACGCACCTGCGTTTCGACGACACCAACCCGGCCAAGGAAGATCAGGAATACATCGACGCGATCGAAAGCGACGTCAAATGGCTGGGCTTTGAATGGTCCGGCGAAGTGCGCTACGCCTCGCAGTATTTCGACCAGTTGCACGACTGGGCCGTCGAGCTGATCAAGGCCGGCAAGGCCTACGTCGACGACCTGACACCCGAGCAAGCCAAGGAATACCGTGGCAGCCTGACCGAGCCGGGCAAGAACAGCCCGTTCCGTGACCGTTCGGTTGAAGAGAACCTCGACTGGTTCGCCCGCATGCGCGCCGGTGAGTTCCCGGACGGCGCCCGTGTGCTGCGTGCCAAGATCGACATGGCCTCGCCGAACATGAACCTGCGCGACCCGATCATGTACCGCATCCGCCACGCCCATCACCATCAGACCGGTGACAAGTGGTGCATCTACCCGAACTACGACTTCACCCACGGTCAGTCGGACGCCATCGAAGGCATCACCCACTCGATCTGCACCCTGGAATTCGAAAGCCATCGTCCGCTGTACGAGTGGTTCCTCGATGCGCTGCCAGTGCCGGCGCACCCGCGTCAGTACGAGTTCAGCCGCCTGAACCTCAACTACACCATCACCAGCAAGCGCAAGCTCAAGCAACTGGTCGATGAAAAGCACGTCAATGGCTGGGACGATCCGCGCATGTCCACGCTGTCGGGCTTCCGTCGTCGTGGCTATACGCCGAAATCGATCCGCAACTTCTGCGAAATGATCGGCACCAACCGTTCCGACGGCGTGGTCGACTTCGGCATGCTCGAATTCAGCATCCGTGACGACCTCGATCACAGCGCCCCGCGTGCCATGTGCGTGCTGCGTCCGCTCAAAGTCGTGATCACCAACTACCCGGAAGGCCAGGTCGAGAACCTCGAACTGCCGCGCCATCCGAAAGAAGACATGGGCGTGCGCGCTCTGCCGTTCGCCCGGGAAATCTACATCGACCGTGAAGACTTCATGGAAGAGCCGCCGAAGGGCTACAAGCGTCTGGAATCGGGCGGCGAAGTGCGTCTGCGCGGCAGCTATGTGATCCGCGCCGACGAAGCAATCAAGGACGCCGACGGCAACATCGTCGAGCTGCGTTGCTCCTACGACCCCGAAACCCTGGGCAAGAACCCGGAAGGCCGCAAGGTCAAAGGCGTGATCCACTGGGTGCCGGCCGCCGCCAGCATCGAGTGCGAAGTGCGTCTGTACGATCGTCTGTTCCGTTCGGCCAACCCGGAGAAGGCCGAAGACAGCGCCAGTTTCCTCGACAACATCAACCCTGATTCGCTGCAAGTGCTGACCGGTTGTCGTGCTGAGCCATCGCTTGGCAATGCACAGCCGGAAGACCGTTTCCAGTTCGAGCGCGAAGGCTACTTCGTTGCCGATATCAAGGACTCGAAACCAGGTCAGCCGGTATTCAACCGTACCGTGACCCTGCGTGATTCGTGGGGCCAGTGATTTAGCGTCAAGGAAACCAACGTGCTTACGATTTACAACACGCTCACCAAGAGCAAAGAAGTCTTCAAGCCGCTCGATGGCAACAAGGTGCGCATGTACGTCTGCGGGATGACCGTGTACGACTACTGCCACCTGGGCCACGGTCGCAGCATGGTCGCGTTTGACCTGGTGACCCGCTGGTTGCGGTTCAGCGGTTACGACCTGACTTACGTGCGCAATATCACCGACATTGACGACAAGATCATCAATCGTGCCAACGAGAATGGCGAATCGTTCGAAGCGTTGACCGAGCGCATGATCGCCGCGATGCATGAAGACGAAGCGCGCCTGAACATCAAGAAGCCGGACATGGAACCGCGCGCCACGGATCACATTCCGGGCATGCACGCCATGATCCAGACCCTGATCGACAAGGGCTATGCCTACGCCCCGGGCAATGGCGACGTGTACTACCGCGTCGGCAAGTTCATGGGCTACGGCAAGCTGTCGCGCAAGAAGATCGAAGACCTGCGCATCGGTGCGCGGATCGAAGTTGACGAAGCGAAGGAAGATCCGCTGGACTTCGTGCTGTGGAAAGGCGTCAAGCCGGGCGAGCCGAGCTGGGCATCGCCGTGGGGCGACGGGCGTCCGGGCTGGCACATCGAATGCTCGGTGATGTCGACGTGCTGCCTCGGTGAGACTTTCGATATTCATGGCGGCGGCAGCGACCTCGAGTTCCCGCATCACGAAAACGAAATCGCCCAGAGCGAAGCGGCCACCGGCAAGACCTACGCCAACGCGTGGATGCATTGCGGCATGATTCGCATCAATGGCGAGAAGATGTCCAAGTCCTTGAACAACTTCTTCACCATTCGCGACGTGCTGGAAAAGTACCACCCGGAAGTCGTGCGTTACCTGCTGGTATCGAGCCACTACCGCAGCGCGATCAACTACTCGGAAGACAACCTCAAGGACGCCAAAAGCGCACTCGAGCGTTTCTACCACGCGTTGAAAGGCCTGCCGAACGTGGCGCCTGCCGGCGGCGAAGCGTTTGTCGAACGTTTCACCACGGTGATGAACGACGACTTCGGCACGCCGGAAGCCTGCGCGGTGCTGTTCGAGATGGTGCGTGAGATCAACCGTTTGCGCGAGAGCGATCTTGATGCAGCGGCCGGTCTGGCTGCCCGTTTGAAAGAACTGGCCAGCGTGCTGGGTGTGTTGCAACTCGAAGCCGACGACTTCCTGCAGGCTGGCGCCGAAGGGCGTGTTGACGCGGCTGAAGTCGACGCGCTGATTGCTGCGCGTCTGGCGGCACGGGCGGGTAAGGATTGGGCTGAGTCCGACCGTATTCGTGACCAGCTCACCGCGATGGGTGTGGTGTTGGAAGACGGTAAGGGTGGGACTACCTGGCGTCTGGCTGACTGATTGCCATACCTGTTACAAACAAAACCCGCCTTGTGCGGGTTTTTGTTTTTTAGAATCAAAAGATCGCAGCCTTCGGCAGCTCCTACATCGAGCGCGATCCTGTAGGAGCTGCCGAAGGCTGCGATCTTTTGATCTGTGCCTCCAACCCTCGACCTGTCACGAAGAAGAGCCCCTCACCCAACCCTCTCCCGGAGGGAGAGGGGACTGATTGGGGGATGTTTAAAAGATGCGCCGACTTGAACGTGCTGCTTTGAATCCATAATCGACTGGTTTTTTCAGGTCGATGTAAAACGTCAGACACCTCGGTCGGCTCCCTCTCCCTCCGTGAGAGGGCTGGGGTGAGGGGGTTGCTTTTGCTCTACGCGTAGGTCTTGATGTCTGACTCCGCCAACATGGGCGGCAGCGCGTTCCGCAGGATGCAGCTCAGCGACGAATAAATGGAGGAACCATGGCCAATCACTATCGCGAACTGTTCACGACACCCGGCGCCACCGGGTTAGTGCTCGCGAGCTCTATTGCCCGACTGCCACAAGCAATGATCGGCATCGGCATCATCACCATGCTGGTCCAGCAAACCGGTGTCTACTGGCTGGCCGGCGCCGTCGCCGGGACGTTCACCCTGGCCAATGCGCTGCTCGGCCCGGTCATTTCGAGATTCGTTGATCAGCGTGGCCAGAGTCGAGTGCTGCCCATCGTCACGGCATTCAGTGTGGTCATGCTGCTGGCGCTGATCTTCGCCGTCTACATGAGGGCTCCTGCCGCCTTGTTTTTTGTTCTGGCGGCACTGGCGGGGACGATGCCCAGCATGCCGTCCATGATCAGGGCACGCTGGACGCAGTTGTTCCGCGGCAAGCCGCAGTTGCACACGGCGTTCTCACTGGACACGGTCCTGACCGAACTCGCGTATATCATCGGCCCGCCACTGGCGATCGGTTTGAGCGTGACCTTCTTCGCCGAAGCCGGGCCACTGGTTGCGGTCGGGCTGCTGGCCATCGGGGTGACGGCGTTTCTCATGCAGCGTCAGACCGAACCGAAAGTGGTCGTCGGCAACCGCAGCAACACCGGTTCCACTTTGCTGATTCCCGGCGTTCGCACCATTGTCCTTGCGTTGTTGGCGATGGGGGCCATTGGCGGCGCCATCGATGTCGCCGTCGTGGCTTTTGCCAATGATCAAGGCTGGCCAGCGTCTGCCACCTTCATCCTCGCCGCCTATGCGTTGGGCTCGCTGGTGGCGGGTCTGACGTTCGGTGCGTTGCGGCTAACCTTGCCGATAGAAAAACAGTTCTTTATCGGCATATTGGTCACGGCAATCACGGGCGTATTGCCGGTTTTCGCAACAGATGTTTATGTCCTGTCAGCGATGCTGTTTATCGCGGGCATATCGTTTGCGCCCACCATGGTCGTGGTCATGAAGTTGGGGACGATCATCATCCCTGCGTCCAGGATGACAGAAGGGCTGACGTGGATGACCACTGGCATCAGCATTGGCGTAGCGCTTGGGGGCATGCTCGCGGGGCCGGTGATTGATGCTTATGGCGCGCGTGCGGGGTTCGGCGTGGCGATTGGTGCGGGGGTGATGATGATGGTGGTTGTGTTGATTGGGTTGCGTACGTTGGCTGCTGCTTCAACGACAAATATTGAGTCGGCGTATTCGTAATGCGCACTGCTTTTATAGAGCTTTCAAAGTCAAAAGATCGCAGCCTTCGGCAACTCCTACAGTGGCATTGCGTACACCGTGTAGGAGCTGCCGCAGGCTGCGATCTTTTGATCTTCGCTGTTAACCGCCCAACTGCCGCAACCGCTTGTAAAGCGTATTGCGACTAACCCCCAGCCGCCGCGCCAGATGCGAAATATTCCCCCCGGCTGCTTTCAACTCCCGATTCAACGCTTCAACATCATTCAAATCCAACCCCAACGGCTGCGCGCTCGCAACCGGCTCCATCTCCAGATCGACAAAGAAATCATCCGGCAAATGTTCCGCCCGCACCGGTTGCTCTTCAGCCATGGCCAGTGCCACCTGCATCACGCTACTGACCTGGCGCAGATTCCCTGGCCACGGATGCTTGTCGAATAATTCCAGCACCTCTGGGCTCAAACCCGCCCACTGCGTCGGCTCTCGATGTTGCTCCCAAAGCCGTTTAAATAGCGCTTGTTTATCACTGCGCTCGCGCAGCGGCGGCAGTTCCAGCGTCAGGCCACCAATGCGGTAATACAAATCCTCGCGGAACCGTCCCAGTTGCACCTGCTCGCGCAACGAGCGGTTAGTCGCCGAGATAATCCGCAGATCCACCGGGAACAACTCACTGCTGCCCACCGGTTGCACGCAGCGCTCCTGCAACACCCGCAACAACCGCGCCTGAGTGGGCAGCGGCATGTCGCCGATTTCATCGAGGAACAACGTGCCTTTGTCAGCCTTGCGGATCAGGCCGATGCTGCCTTTCTGGTTGGCACCCGTGAACGCGCCTTTCTCGTAGCCAAACAGCTCGGATTCGACCAGTTCGGCGGGGATCGCTGCGCAGTTGACGGCGATAAACGCTTGTTTGCTGCGGGTGCTGGCCTGATGCAGGGCTTTGACGAACACCTCTTTGCCGACGCCGGTTTCGCCGTGGATCAGCAAGGGGATGTCTTTTTCCAACAGCCGTTCTGCTTGCCGAACGGCTTTTTCCACGCGGCTGTCGCCGAAGTGCAGGGTGTTGAGACTGATCGTCGTTGAAACGACGGGTTTAGCTTCTGCAGTGAAAACCCGTGCCTGAACCGGTGCCTGTTTCGGCCGCTTCAACAAGCACTGAAACCGGTTGCGCCCCGAGGTCTGCAACGCAAACGGCAAACCGTCTGGCTGATTGATCAACTCCAGCAACGACACCTTGAACAGGCTTTCGACGCTCACCCGCGACAAACGCACGCCGAGCAGATTGTCCGCCCGGCGATTGGCCGACAACACCTGGCCGCTCTCATCAAAGATCAACAACCCTGCCCACTGACTGTCGAGGTTGTTCAACCCGGTGTTGAAGGTCAGTTGAAAGTGCTGGCCGTGGAACAGGTTGAGGATCAGCCGGTTCTCCACGGTCTGGCTCATCATCTTGACCATGCCCAGTGTGTGCGACGGCGGCAGATAGCTGTCGCTGGAGACGTCGAGCACCGCAATCACCTTGCGCTCGGCGTCGAAAATCGGCGCAGCGGAACCGGTCATGAAGCGGTTGGCTTTAAGAAAGTGTTCGTCGTGTTCGATATGCACGGCCTGCTCACAGGCCAGCGCCGTGCCGATGGCATTGGTGCCGCTGCAGCGCTCCATCCAGCTCGCCCCGGCCTGAAAACCCCGCGCCAGATTCGGCTCGATAAAGCGTTGCGTGCCCCACGAGGTCAGCACCTGGCCCTGGTTATCGGCGAGCATGATCAGGCAATTGGAATTGCTGAGGATGTTCTCGTAATAGGGCAGCACTTCCTGGTGGGTGGTCTGCACCAACGAATGTTGACTGTCGAGTAGCCGCGCAATGCTCGCGGCAGGCAGTTGATCGAAAGCCGGGGTGCTCTGGTGGTCAAGACCGAACGCGCGACAGCGTTGCCAGGAACTCTGGACGATCGCGTCGTGGGACAACGGCGGGGCAGGTGCGGCCATGGCGGTCAGCCTCTGATGCAGCGATTTTTATTATTGTTATGAACCCAAATCCTGAGGACTACAGGCATCCCCTGTGGGAGCGAGCCTGCTCGCGAAAGCGCCGGGCCAGTCAATAAATTCGTTGAATGACACGCCGCCTTCGCGAGCAGGCTCGCTCCCACAGGGATCTAAATCGTATTCAGGATCGGGCAAAAAGCATCCATAGAGTGTTGTTCACTATTGTTCATTGTCAATCGTCCAACTGTTCAAATGTGTTCAGCATTGAATGCCTCTTGGCGACGTTTTCAGCGATTTTCACGACAAATCAACAGCTTGCCATTTTTGGCACGAAAGTCGCTCCAGTGCACAGGTCGCTTGACTCCAAAAATAAAAAAGGCCGAGCCATGTCACTCACCCTGGAGCACGTCAGCCGCACCGTCGAGGGCCAGATCTGGATCGATGATGCCTGCCTGAAATTCGAACCCGGTTCGTTCAACGTATTGCTCGGCCGCACTCTGTCCGGCAAAACCAGCCTGATGCGCCTGATGGCCGGCCTCGACAAGCCAGACAGCGGCCGCGTGCTGATGAACGGCGTCGACGTCACGCAACGCCCGGTGCGCTTGCGCAACGTGTCGATGGTCTATCAGCAGTTCATCAATTACCCGACCATGACCGTGTTCGAGAACATCGCCTCGCCACTGCGCCAGGCCGGTGTCTCGAAAGAGATCATCCACAGCCGGGTGCAGGAAACCGCGCGAATGTTGCGCATCGAGAAGTTCTTGCAGCGTTATCCGCTGGAGCTCTCGGGTGGTCAGCAACAACGCACTGCCATGGCGCGGGCGCTGGTCAAGGATGCCGAACTGATTCTGTTCGATGAGCCGCTGGTCAACCTCGACTACAAACTGCGCGAGGAACTGCGTCAGGAAATGCGCGAGCTGTTCAAGTTGCGCCACACCATCGCCATCTATGCCACCACCGAACCCAACGAAGCCCTGGCGCTGGGCGGCACCACGACGATTCTTCACGAAGGCCGGGTGGTTCAGAGCGGGCCGTCGACCGAGGTGTATCACCAGCCGCAAACGGTGCTCGCCGCCGAATTGTTCTCCGAGCCACCGATCAACCTGATGCCCGGGCGGATTGCCGGCAACGAAGTCAGCTTCGCCAATTTCGTGCACTTCCCGTTGAACGTCGATCTGCGTCCGGTGGGCGAGGGCGAGTTCCGCTTTGGCGTGCGCCCCAGCCATATCTCGCTGGTGCCGAGCAACGATGACGACCTTGAGTTGGCGGTCACCGTCGAAGTCGCCGAGATCAGTGGTTCGGAAACTTTTCTGCACGTGCGCAACGAACATTTCCTGCTGGTGCTGCACCTGCCGGGTGTCCACGAATACGACGTCGATGCGCCGATCCGCATCTATATCCCGACCCATAAACTGTTTGTCTTCGATGCGCAGGGCCGTCTGGTGCAAGCACCGGGCCGGCGTGTCGCGAGGGTTGCCTGATGGCCGAAATCCGCTTGCAACACCTCGCCCACAGCTACAGCAAAACCCCGAGCGGCGCGGAGGATTATGCGATCCGCGAGATGGATCACGTCTGGGAACAGGGTGGGGCCTATGCGCTGCTCGGGCCGTCGGGTTGCGGTAAATCGACGTTGCTCAACATCATTTCCGGTCTGCTCAGTCCCTCGCAAGGACATGTGCTGTTTGACGGCAAAGCGGTCAACGACCTCACGCCGGAGAAGCGCAACATTGCTCAGGTTTTCCAGTTTCCGGTGGTCTACGACACCATGACCGTGTTCGACAACCTCGCGTTCCCCCTGCGCAATCAGGGCATGGCCGAGGCGAAAGTGCACAGCAAGGTGCAGGAAATCGCCGAAGTGCTCGACCTGCAAAACCTGCTGAGCAAGAAGGCGCGCAACCTCACCGCTGACGAAAAACAGAAAGTCTCCATGGGCCGTGGTCTGGTGCGCGATGACGTCTCGGCGATCCTCTTCGATGAGCCGCTGACGGTGATCGACCCGCACCTTAAATGGAAGCTGCGGCGCAAGCTCAAGCAGATCCACGAGCAGTTCAACATCACCATGGTCTACGTCACCCACGATCAACTGGAGGCCTCGACCTTCGCCGACAAGATCGCGGTGATGTACGGCGGCCAGATCGTCCAGTTCGGCACGCCACGGGAATTGTTCGAGCGGCCTAGCCACACCTTCGTCGGCTACTTCATCGGCAGCCCGGGGATGAACCTGATCGAAGTGCAACCGCAGCCCGGTGGCGTCGGTTTCGCCTCGACGCACCTGCCGTTGTCCGACGGCTTGCAGCGCCATATCGAACACGGTCAGTGGAAAAATCTGAAGGTCGGCATCCGTCCCGAGTTTATTCATGTGTGGGACGAGCCGTTTGATGACGCGATGCAGGCCAGGGTCGTACACGTCGAAGACCTCGGCACTTACAAGATCATGACCCTCGACCTCGACGGCGCACCGTTGAAAGTTCGTCTGGCCGAAGACAAACCGGTGCCGCAGGGCACGGCCTACATCAGTTTTCCGGCGCAGTGGCTGATGGTCTATGCCGACGAATTCCTCCTCGAAGCCAGCGAAAACAGCGAGGTGCAGCCATGAACAAGGTGCAGAACAACAAGGCCTGGTGGCTGGTGTTGCCGGTGTTTCTGCTGGTGGCGTTCAGTGCGGTGATCCCGATGATGACCGTGGTCAACTATTCGGTGCAGGACATCTTCGACCAGTCCAGCCGCTACTTTGTCGGCGCAGACTGGTACAAACAGGTGCTGCTCGACCCGCGTCTGCATGACTCGCTGCTGCGCCAGTTCATCTACTCGGCTTGCGTACTGTTGATCGAAATTCCGCTGGGCATCGCTGTCGCCCTGACCATGCCGACCAAGGGCCGCTGGTCGTCGGTGGTGCTGATCATTCTGGCGATTCCGCTGCTGATCCCGTGGAACGTGGTCGGCACCATTTGGCAGATTTTCGGCCGTGCCGACATCGGTTTGCTCGGTTCCAGCCTCAACGCCATGGGCATCAGTTACAACTACGCGGCCAACACCATGGACGCCTGGGTGACGGTGCTGGTGATGGATGTCTGGCACTGGACCTCATTGGTGGCGCTGCTGTGTTTCTCCGGATTACGGGCGATTCCTGACGTTTATTACCAGGCCGCGCGCATCGACCGTGCTTCTGGATGGGCGGTGTTCCGGCACATTCAGTTGCCCAAGCTGAAGAGCGTGCTGTTGATCGCGGTGATGCTGCGTTTCATGGACAGTTTCATGATCTACACCGAGCCGTTCGTGCTCACCGGCGGCGGGCCGGGTAACGCTACGACCTTCCTGAGTCAGACGTTGACGCAGATGGCTGTAGGCCAATTCGACCTGGGTCCGGCAGCGGCTTTCTCGCTGGTGTACTTCCTGATCATCCTGTTGGTGTCCTGGCTGTTCTATACCGCCATGACGCACTCCGACGCCAACCGCTGAGGCCCGGCCATGAGCAAGAGAAAGCTGATTCCGCTGCTGATCTACATCCTGTTCCTGCTGGTGCCGATCTACTGGCTGCTGAACATGTCCTTCAAGAGCAACACCGAAATCCTCGGTGGCCTGACGCTTTTCCCACAGGACTTCACGCTGGCGAACTACAAAGTGATCTTCACCGATCCGAGCTGGTACACCGGTTATCTCAATTCGTTGTACTACGTCAGCCTGAACACGGTGATTTCCCTGAGCGTGGCGTTGCCGGCCGCGTACGCGTTTTCACGCTATCGGTTTCTCGGCGACAAGCACCTGTTTTTCTGGCTGCTGACCAACCGCATGGCGCCGCCGGCGGTGTTCCTGTTGCCGTTTTTCCAGCTCTATTCGTCGATTGGTCTGTTCGACACGCACATCGCTGTGGCGCTGGCGCATTGCTTGTTTAACGTACCGTTGGCGGTGTGGATTCTTGAGGGGTTCATGTCCGGCGTGCCGAAAGAAATCGACGAAACCGCCTACATTGATGGCTACAGTTTCCCGAAATTCTTCGTGAAGATTTTCATCCCGCTGATTGGCTCCGGCATCGGCGTCACGGCGTTTTTCTGCTTCATGTTTTCCTGGGTCGAACTGCTGCTGGCGCGCACGTTGACCTCGGTAAACGCCAAGCCGATTGCGGCGGTAATGACCCGAACGGTGTCGGCCTCCGGTATCGACTGGGGCGTGCTGGCGGCGGCGGGGGTGTTGACCATTCTGCCCGGCATGCTGGTGATCTGGTTTGTTCGCAACCACGTGGCCAAGGGCTTTGCCCTCGGTCGAGTTTGAGGAGCTGATGATGGAATGGATGAGTTGGACCACCCCCACAGCGACATTCTTCATCGTCATCGGCCTGATTCTGGTGGGCATGACCACTTGGGAATTGCGTTCGCCGAGCATTCTACGGCGAGGGTTTCTGCCGATTGCCACCACCCGTGGCGATCGCTTGTTTATCGGTCTTCTCGGCAGCGCCTACCTGCATTTGCTGGTAATCGGCGCCACCGACTGGAGCATCTGGGTCGCGTCCGCGTTGTCCCTGGTGTGGCTGTTGGCTGTGATGCGTTGGGGCTAGTCGAATTGATCGGCAATCGTGCTCCGAAATCCTAAACAGGAGGTCTCTATGTTCGACAAAAACAATAAGCTGCGACATAGCATTTCATTGGCAGCCATGCTGGCACTCAGCGGTTTGAGCGCATCTGCCTGGGCCGATGCCTACGAAGATGCTGCGAAAAAGTGGATCGGCAGCGAATTCAAACCGTCGACCCTGACGGCCGAACAGCAGCTTGAAGAATTGAAGTGGTTCATCAAGGCGGCCGAGCCGTTTCGTGGCATGAACATCAAGGTCGTTTCCGAGACCCTGACCACCCACGAATATGAGTCGAAAGTGCTGGCCAAGGCCTTCACTGAAATCACCGGGATCAAGCTCACCCACGACCTGCTGCAAGAAGGTGACGTGGTGGAAAAGATGCAGACGGTGATGCAGTCCGACAAAAATATTTATGACGGCTGGGTCAACGACTCGGACCTGATCGGTACGCACTTTCGTTACGGCAAGACCGAATCGATCACCGATCTGATGGCCAACGAAGGCAAGAATTTCACCTCGCCGACCCTCGACCTCAAGGACTTCATCGGCATCTCGTTCACCACCGCGCCGGATGGCAAGATCTATCAACTGCCCGACCAGCAATTCGCCAACCTGTACTGGTTCCGCGCTGACTGGTTCGAGCGTGCCGACCTGAAAGCCAAGTTCAAGGAAAAGTACGGCTACGAGCTGGGCGTACCGGTGAACTGGTCCGCCTATGAAGACATCGCCAAATTCTTCAGCGAAGACGTCAAGGAAATCGACGGCAAGCGCGTTTACGGGCACATGGACTACGGCAAGAAAGACCCGTCGCTGGGCTGGCGCTTCACCGATGCCTGGTTCTCCATGGCCGGTGGCGGCGACAAGGGCTTGCCCAACGGTTTGCCGGTGGACGAGTGGGGGATTCGCGTCGAGGACTGCCATCCGGTCGGCTCCAGCGTGACCCGCGGTGGCGACACCAACGGCCCGGCGGCGGTGTTTGCCACCACCAAATACGTCGACTGGCTCAAGGCCTACGCGCCACCGGAAGCCGCGGGCATGACCTTCTCCGAGTCCGGCCCGGTGCCATCGCAGGGCAACATCGCCCAGCAGATCTTCTGGTACACCGCGTTCACCGCCGACATGACCAAACCCGGCCTGCCGGTGGTCAACGCCGACGGCACGCCGAAGTGGCGCATGGCGCCGTCGCCTAAAGGCCCGTATTGGGAAGAGGGCATGAAGCTCGGCTATCAGGATGTGGGATCGTGGACGTTCATGAAATCCACGCCTGAGAAACAGAAACTCGCGGCGTGGCTGTACGCGCAGTTCGTGACCTCGAAAACTGTTTCGCTGAAGAAAACCATTGTCGGTCTGACACCGATTCGCGAGTCGGACATCAACTCGCAGGCCATGACCGATCTGGCGCCGAAACTCGGTGGTCTGGTCGAGTTCTATCGCAGCCCGGCCCGCGTGCAATGGTCGCCGACCGGCACCAACGTGCCCGACTATCCACGTCTGGCACAACTGTGGTGGAGCCACATCGCCGAAGCGGCGAGCGGCGAGAAGACTCCGCAGCAGGCGCTTGATGGCTTGGCCAAGGATCAGGACGCGATCATGACGCGCCTCGAACGCTCCAAGGCCCAGGCCACCTGCGCACCAAAAATGAACCCGGAACGCGACGCGCAATACTGGTTCGACCAGCCGGGCGCACCGAAACCGAAACTGGCTAACGAGAAGCCGAAGGGCGAGACCGTGAGCTACAACGAACTGCTCAAATCGTGGGCGGATGCGCGCAAGTAAAAGCTGAAATGTGAAAAGCGAACGGCACCGAAAGGTGCCGTTTTTTTTCCTGTCTGACCCACAGCTTTCGCGAGCAGGCTCGCTCCCACAGGTTTCAGTGGTGTTTCCCTGTCTTTTTTGTGCCCGAACTAAACCAGAACAGCCAGATCTGTGTACCGGGCAACCAATGGGTCAGCAGTGAGGAGTTTCATCGGTTCGGTCATTGCGGTTGCAACGATAAGGCGGTCGAACGGATCACGATGATGGTGCTCAAGATCTTTCACGGCGATTGCGTGTTCAGACGTTACCGGTAGTTCTATAAAGCCACTCTCGATGCAGTACTGCCGAATTTCCTCGAGATCAACGTTCAGCTTTCCGAGTCCGACCTTGATTGCCATTTCCCAGAAGGTAGCAGCACTGATGTAGATATCGGCAGCGTTTTCAATCAGCTTTCTGGCTTTGCCGGAGAGTCTGGCGTCATCACTGAGTGTCCAGAGCAGAATGTGCGTGTCCAGCAGAATCCTCATGACTGCGTGCCTTCGAAAGAATCGAGCATGTCGTCAGGTAATGGGGCGTCGAAATCTTCGGGTAGCACCAGTTTTCCTTTCATTGCCCCTATACGTTGGCCATTGGATTTTCCCATAGGGACGAGGCGTGCCAGCGCACGACCATGTTTGGCAATCGTGATGACCTGTCCCGCTGCCGCGTCATCGACGAGTTTGGATAGATTGTTTTTGGCTTCCGCCAGCGGAACGATGATCATTATTTCTCCCCCGTATTCTGGACAAATATAGCCAGAATATTCCAGGGCCGCAAAATCGCGCCAATGTTCCGCGCAGACAAGTGAGAGGGCAGCACGACCATAGGTGTAGGGCATTTGCCTGGTTTTGCTCTGCCGGCTGGCAGCCATGGTGTCGGCGCCCTCAACCAACTCCCAAAAAGTATCTCGTTTCATGATCCTTACTCGCTCCGATATTCCCTCCCGAAGGCATCCACGATAGAGCTATTCACTGTTACTGGCTGTAGGACGAAACGGAGGTTGCGGCGAGAGTTTTCGGCGTTTGTGGGAGGATGGGTGCCTATACGGATGACTCAGCAGTCGGGAAACCGAGGCGGAACACGGTCATCGCCCCCGGCAAACTCCTCACATCGGCCACGCCCTGATGCAGGCTCATGATCGAGCGCACGATTGCCAGTCCCAACCCGGTGCTGCCTTGTGAGCGTGAGCGGCTGCTGTCGACGCGGTAGAAGCGATCGAACAGATGGGGCAAATGCTGCGCCTCGATCCCCGCGCCTGGATTGCTGACCAGCAGTGAGGCCTGTGTCGCGCCTTGTTCAATCAGCAACGTCACGGTTTTGCCGGACGGACAATGGCGCAGTGCGTTGGACAGCAGATTCGAGATCGCCCGCTGAATCATCAATCGATCCCCCATCACCGCTGCGCTGCCGAGCACATTCAGATGAATCTGCTTGTCCTGTGCCGACAGCGAAAACATCTCCGCCACCTTCAGCGCTTCCTCCTCCAGCGCCACCGACTCAAAAGGTGCCAGTGCCGACGGATGACTGACCTGCGCCAAAAACAGCATGTCCGAGACAATCCGTGCCACGCGCTCCAGCTCTTCAGTGCACGACACCAGCACATCCTTGTACTCATCCACGCTGCGCTCGCGCGAAAGCGTCACCTGCGCTTTGCCCATCAGGTTATTGATAGGCGTGCGCAGCTCATGGGCCAGATCATCGGAGAATTGCGACAACTGCTGCACCCCGGCATCCAGTCGATGCAGCATGAAGTTGATGCCCTGCGCCAGTTCGCTCAACTCCTGGGGCATGTTCACCACTGACAGCCGATGATCCAGATCCTGGGTCGAGACCATCGCGGCCACTTTACGAAACTCGCGCATCGGCGCCAGCCCACGCTGTACCGCGCCCCAGGCACTCAGGCCGATGAACACCAGCAATAACGGCAAGGCAATCAGCGTGGAACGCAGATAGGCACTGAGCAACGCCTGATCATGGGCGTTGTCCATCGACAGCAACACCGGCACGCTGCTGCCATCCTTGAGGCGGATCAACTTGGAGGCAGTGAGAAACTTTGCGTCTTGCGCGTCGGTACTGTCGCTGTAGCTCAACTGATCGGTGGTCGCCCGAACCGCTTTCAGTTCGACCCGCGGATCGGCCAGACCCGAGCCGGATTTGAGCCGTGGCGAACGCAGGTTTGAGCGGTCGTAAATGGTCAGTGTGAGGTTGTCGTGCCCCATCACCTGATCGAGCAGGATGTGCGGTTTTCCGCTGATTTCGCCAACATCGGCGTACAGCGACAGGCTGTGCTCAACCTGCGCCATTTTCTTTTCCAGGCTGTCTCTGGCCAGTGCATTCAGTTCATGGGTCAGGGCGAAATACGCCAGGATCGCCAGAAACACCACCAACAGCGCGCCGAGAATACTCACCGTCAAACCCAGGCGCATCGACAGGCTGGCTGGCTTCATTCCCGCGCCTCCAGCACGTAGCCGACACCGCGCAGGGTGTGGATCAACTTGTGCTCGAACGGATCATCGATCTTCGCCCGCAAGCGCCGGATCGACACTTCGACCACATTGGTGTCGCAGTCGAAATTCATGTCCCACACCAGTGAAATGATCTGCGTGCGGGTCAGCACTTCGCCGGACTGGCGCATCAGCAGATGCAGCAGGGCGAATTCCTTGGTGGTCAGGTCGATGCGTTGCTCGCCGCGAAACGCGCGATGACGCCCGGGGTCGAGCTCCAGATCAGAGACTTTCAGCACCTGTGGCACCGGGATGTTTTCGCTGCGGCGCATCAGGGTGCGCACCCGCGCCAGCAACTCGGGGAATTCGAATGGCTTGACCAGATAGTCGTCGGCGCCCAGATCGAGCCCGCGAATCTTGTCTGCCAGACGCCCGCGCGCGGTGAGCATCATCACCCGCGTGGAATGAGTGCGGCGCAGTTGTTCCAGCACGCCCCAGCCGTCCAGTTCCGGCAGATTGACGTCGAGAATGATCAAGTCATAAACCTGTTGTTGCGCCAGATGCAGTCCATCGGCGCCAGTGCTTGCGTGGTCGACGATATAACCACTTTCGGTCAAACCCTGATGCAAGTATTCGGCAGCTTTAAGCTCGTCCTCGATCACAAGGATTCGCATGATCTATCACCACTTTTATTTAATGGATATTTAATTAAGGGTGGCCGGGAAAGTTGTTGTTTTTGTAAGGGCTTCCGGACGGGTTTTATTAGCGACTAAAAATATTCCTACAGAGATTTCTCTGCGTGCAGACGTGCAAGGTAAAGGCTGTAGTAGCTACAGAGTCAACGAAAAACCTCTCGATGAGGCCTTGAATAGAGCCACTGCGGCAGCCTGCCGCAGGGCGATAGGGCACATTCATGAGAACTCGTTTCAGGCAAGTGCTGTTCGGCAGATAACTTCGGTGTATTTGTTTCCGTGTATTACATAATTGAATGTCGCACTTCGCATGCTAGTGCAAAACAACTTCCCGCAACCGTGGATAACGGATTTGTAATCTTCCAGTCACCTTGTCGATAAGTTCAAAACCCTACCGTGGCGGCATCAAAGATTCTTGATTAAAGGAAGTCTTCCATTGCCCGGTTTAACAGAACTGATGGCGCGATCACGCCTGAAAAAAATAGCCGGCGGCATGCTGTTGCTGGCCACTGCAAACCTTGCGGTCGCATCGACCCTGACCCTGGAGCAGGCCCTGCAAACCGCGTTCGCCGGCAACCCCGATCTGGCCGCTGCCCAATGGGAAATCGGCATCGCCGAGGGCGACCGCAAGCAGGCGGGCCTGATCCCCAATCCCGAAGTCTCGTGGGAGGCCGAGGACACCCGCCGCGATTCACGCACCACTACGGTAATGCTCAGCCAGCCGATTGAACTGGGCGGCAAACGCGGCGCGCGCATCGATGTTGCCAGCCGTGCGCAGGACGCTGCCGGCATTGAACTTGAGCGCAAGCGCAATGCCTTGCGCGCCGATGTGATTCAGGCGTTCAACAGCACCCAGACTGCGCAGCAACGCTTGCAGTTGTCGCGACAGTCGCTGCAACTGGCCGAGCACGGTTTGCGCGTGGCGCAGGGCCGCATCGAGGCGGGCAAATCTTCGCCGGTCGAGGGCACGCGGGCGCAGGTGCAGCTCTCCGAAGTGCGCCTGGAACTGAGCCGCGCCGAACGCGATCAGGCCAACGCTTACCAACAACTGGCACAGGTGATGGGCGCACCGTTGCCGACCTCGATCAACGTACAAGCTGCTACGCAGAACCTCGCCACGGTGCCGCCACCCAGCCGTTTATTGGAGCGTCTGAACGAAACCGCCGAGCTGCGCCTGGCCAACCTGCAGATCGATCAGCGTGAGGCTTCGTTGGGGCTGGAAAAGTCCCAGCGCATTCCCGATCTCACCGTCAGCCTCGGCAGCCAGTACAGCGAAACCGAGCGCGAGCGGGTCAACGTGGTGGGGCTGTCGATGCCGATTCCGCTGTTCAATCGCAATCAGGGCAACGTCCTGGCAGCGGCGCGCCGAACCGATCAGGCGCGGGATCTGCGTAACGCCACCGAGCTGCGTTTGCGCACGGAGATCCAGACCAGTCTTGAGCAATGGCAGACCGCCAATGGCGAAGCCCAGGCCTTCAACCAGACCATCCTGCCCGCCGCGCAAAGTGCGGTGGACAGCGCCACACGCGGCTTTGAAATGGGCAAGTTCGGCTTCCTCGACGTGCTCGACGCCCAGCGCACCTTGATCAGCGCCCGCAGCCAATACATCCAGGCCGTCAGCGAAGCGACAGATGCGCGTGTGCGCATCGAACGGATCTTCGGCGACCTCGCCGTCAGCCCTTGAATTTCACTTATCAAATCACTGCGCGAAGGCACGGCGCAGAGGAGTTTCCATGGATAAAAAACTGATGGTGGTCGCGGTGGCGACCTTGGCTTTGGGCATCGGCATCGGCTCGATGTGGCCCGGCAATGCTTCTATCAACGCGCATGCCGATGAAGCGGCGGAACATGCCGATCACGCTGAAGAAGGCGCCGCCGCCGCCGACGGCGACCACGGCGAAGAAGGGCACATTGAATTGAGCGCCGAACAGATCACCGCTGCGGGCATTCAACTGGCCGAAGCACGGGCGCAAACCATCAGCCTGGGGTTACCGTTCCCCGGCGAAGTGCGATTCGACGAAGACCGCACCGCCCACGTCGTGCCACGCGTGCCCGGCGTTGTCGAGTCGGTGTCGGTCAACCTCGGCCAGTCGGTGAAGAAGGGCCAATTGCTGGCGGTAATCTCCAGTCAGCAGATCTCCGATCAGCGCAGCGAGCAGGCGGCGGCGCAACGCCGTTTGGCCTTGGCGCGCACGACTTATGAGCGCGAAAAAAAGCTGTGGCAGGACAGGATTTCTGCCGAGCAGGATTTTCTCCAGGCGCGGCAAGCCATGGAAGAAGCCGAAATCGCCGTGAACAACGCCCGGCAAAAAATCAGCGTGCTCAGCGGCAGCGTGGTCGCCACCGGCGGCAATCGCTATGAACTGCGTGCGCCGTTCGACGGTGTCGTGGTGGAAAAACACCTGACGCCGGGGGAGGTGGTTGATGAAACCACAGCGGCTTTCATGCTCTCGGATTTGTCGCGAGTGTGGGTGACGTTCGGCGTTTCGCCCAAGGACCTGACCAAGGTGCAAGTGGGCAAAGCCGTGACCGTCAGCGCGCCGGAATTGAATGCGCAAGTCACCGGCAGCGTGGCCTATGTCGGCAGTCTGCTTGGCGAACAAACCCGCACGGCGACTGTGCGCGTCACCCTGGAAAACCCGCAAGGTTCGTGGCGTCCGGGGCTGTTCGTGACCGCACTGGTGGCCACCGACAGCCGTCAGGCGCAAGTCGCGGTGCCGGAAACCGCGATCCAGACCGTCGAGGACAAACCCACGGTGTTCGTGCGCACCGACGACGGCTTCAAGGCGCAAGCGGTGGAGCTGGGCAGTCGCGCGGCGGGGCAGGTGGAAATCACCCAAGGCCTGGAGGCCGGCGCGCAAGTCGCCAGCGCCGGCAGCTTCGTCCTCAAATCGGAACTGGGCAAGGCTTCGGCCGAGCACAGTCATTAATTCTGGAAGGTCCCCATGTTCGAACGCCTGATCCAGTTTGCCATCGAGCAGCGCATCATCGTGCTGCTCGCCGTTCTGCTCATGGCCGGCCTCGGCATCGCCAGTTATCAAAAACTGCCGATCGACGCCGTGCCCGACATCACCAATGTTCAGGTGCAGATCAACACCGGCGCCGCCGGGTTCTCGCCGCTGGAAACCGAGCAGCGCATCACCTTCCCGATTGAAACCGCCATGGCCGGTTTGCCGGCATTGGAGCAGACCCGTTCGCTGTCACGTTCGGGGCTGTCACAGGTCACCGTCATCTTCAAGGACGGCACCGACCTGTTCTTCGCCCGGCAATTGGTCAACGAGCGTTTGCAGATCGCCAAGGAGCAATTGCCCGAAGGCGCTGAAGCCGTCATGGGGCCGATTTCCACCGGCCTCGGCGAGATTTTCCTGTGGACGGTCGAAGCGCAGGAGGGCGCGCTCAAGGACGACGGCACGCCCTACACGCCGACCGATTTGCGGGTGATTCAGGACTGGATCATCAAGCCGCAATTGCGCAACGTGCCGGGTGTGGCCGAGATCAACACCATCGGCGGTTTTGCCAAGGAATACCAGATCGCCCCGGACCCAAAACGCCTCGCCGCGTACAAGCTGACCCTCACCGATCTGGTCACGGCGCTGGAGCGTAACAACGCCAACGTCGGCGCCGGTTATATCGAGCGCAGCGGCGAGCAGTTGCTGATTCGCGCGCCGGGGCAAGTGGCGAGCACCGAGGACATCGCCAACATCGTCATGGCCAATGTCGACGGCACACCGATCCGCATCAAAAACGTCGCCACCGTGGAAATCGGCCGCGAACTGCGCAGCGGCGCGGCCACCGAAAACGGCCGTGAAGTGGTGCTCGGCACGGTGTTCATGCTCATCGGCGAGAACAGCCGCACCGTCTCACAAGCGGTCGCCGGCAAGCTTGAGCAGATCAACAAATCGTTGCCCAACGGCGTGATCGCCGTGCCGGTGTACGACCGCACGCACCTGGTCGACAAGGCCATCGCCACGGTGAAAAAGAACCTCATCGAAGGCGCGATTCTGGTGATCGCGATCCTGTTTCTGTTCCTCGGCAACATTCGCGCGGCGTTGATCACGGCGATGGTGATTCCGCTGTCGATGCTGTTCACCTTCACCGGCATGTTCAGCAACAAGGTCAGCGCCAACCTGATGAGCCTCGGCGCGCTCGACTTCGGCATCATCGTCGACGGCGCGGTGGTGATCGTCGAAAACACCCTGCGCCGACTCGCTCATGCGCAGCAGCACCATGGGCGATTGTTGACGCGTGCCGAGCGTTTCAAGGAAGTGTTTGCGGCGGCCAAAGAGGCGCGGCGACCGCTGATTTTCGGCCAGTTGATCATCATGGTCGTGTACCTGCCGATCTTCGCCCTGAGCGGCGTTGAAGGGAAAATGTTCCACCCGATGGCGTTCACCGTGGTCATCGCTTTGCTCGGCGCGATGCTGTTGTCGGTGACTTTTGTGCCGGCGGCGATTGCGCTGTTCGTGACTGGCAAGGTCAAGGAAGAAGAGGGCGCGGTGATGCGCGTCGCGCGTCGCGTGTATGCGCCGGCATTGGCTTGGGTGATGAGTCACCGTGCCGTTGCGGTGGGCGCGGCGGTGGGCGTCATTGTGCTCAGCGGCGTGCTGACCAGCCGCATGGGCAGCGAGTTTGTGCCGAGCCTCAGTGAGGGCGATTTCGCCCTGCAAGCCTTGCGCGTACCGGGCACCAGCCTGACGCAATCCGTCGATATGCAGCAGCGGCTGGAGACGCTGATTCTGGCCAAGGTGCCGGAAGTCGAGCGCGTATTTGCCCGCACCGGCACTGCGGAAATCGCCTCCGACCCGATGCCGCCGAACATCTCCGACAGCTACGTGATGCTCAAGCCCAAGGATCAATGGCCAGACCCGGGCAAGTCCCGCGACACCCTGATGGTCGAACTGCAGGCGGCGGCCGCCACATTGCCGGGCAGCAACTACGAGCTGTCGCAGCCGATTCAGTTGCGCTTCAACGAATTGATTTCCGGCGTGCGCAGTGACGTGGCGGTGAAGGTGTTTGGCGATGACATGGATGTGCTCAACGCCACGGCGGCGAAGATTGCGGCGGCGATGCAGAAGGTCAACGGCGCGTCCGAAGTCAAAGTCGAGCAAACCACCGGGTTACCGGTGCTGACCATCAACATCGATCGCGACAAGGCGGCGCGTTACGGGCTCAACGTCGGTGATGTGCAGGACACCATTGCTGTGGCGGTGGGTGGGCGTCAGGCCGGCACGTTGTATGAGGGGGATCGGCGTTTCGACATGGTCGTGCGTTTGTCCGATGCCATGCGCAAGGACATCGACGGCTTGTCGGCGCTGCTGATTCCGGTGCCGGCGGTGAATGGCGCGGCGAATCAGATCGGTTTTATCGCCCTGCAAGACGTCGCCAGCCTCGACCTGGTGCTGGGGCCGAATCAGGTCAGCCGTGAAAACGGCAAGCGGCTGGTGATCATCAGCGCCAACGTGCGTGGGCGCGATATCGGTTCATTCGTTGCCGAGGCGGGCGAAGTGATCGAACGCGACGTGCAAGTGCCGCCCGGTTACTGGACCAGTTGGGGCGGGCAGTTCGAGCAACTGCAATCAGCGGCCAAGCGCTTGCAGATCGTGGTGCCGGTGGCGTTGCTGCTGGTGTTCGGGTTGTTGTTCATGATGTTCAACAATCTGAAGGATGGCTTGCTGGTGTTTACCGGGATTCCGTTTGCGTTGACCGGGGGCGTCATGGCGCTGTGGTTGCGCGATATTCCGCTGTCGATTTCGGCGGGCGTCGGGTTTATTGCGTTGTCCGGAGTGGCTGTGTTGAACGGCTTGGTGATGATTGCGTTCATTCGCAATCTGCGGGAGGAGGGGCGGTCGCTCACTGAGGCGATCAACATCGGTGCGCTGACGCGATTGCGGCCAGTGTTGATGACGGCACTGGTGGCGTCGCTGGGCTTCATTCCGATGGCGCTGGCGACCGGCACGGGGGCTGAGGTGCAGCGGCCATTGGCGACAGTGGTGATCGGCGGGATCCTGTCTTCGACGATTCTCACGTTGCTGATATTGCCGGCGCTGTACCAACTGGCCCATCGCCGGGATGAGGAGGCTGTTCCAACTAAATAGGTAATCCCCCTGTGGGAGCGAGCCTGCTCGCGGAGGCGATCTGTCAGTCAACAACGATGTGACTGAACCACCGCTTTCGCGAACAGGCTCGCTCCCACAGGGTTTCCGTGCGCTGATCCGGGAGATAACGGATATGTAATTTCCCCGCCACCGTCCCGATAGGTTCGGATTGTTACCTTGATCCCGTCAGCTACTTAAACGAGGAATCAAAGATGAAATTTGCCCAAATCAGTGCCTTCACCGCAGCCCTGGCGCTGTCTTCCCTGGCCATGGCCGAAGGTGGCGGCGACCGCACTTTCAAAAAAATGATGACCGCCAACGACCGCTCCGTAGAGCTGTACGTTGCCCGCGAACAGGCCCGCGATCCGGTCGTCGTCAATGACAAGAAAGACGACAAGACTCAAGACCTGTAAACGCAGCCGTGCTGGAACAAGCCTGTCATCGCGCATCGATGCCGGGCTTTTTTATGGAGGAATTGAACATGAAATTGATCAAGTGGATGGTGTTCACCGGGGTGATGGCGATGTCCTTGAATGTGCTGGCCGAGGGCGGTGGTGACCGCACGTTTGAGCGCGCATTCAGTGCCAACGCCAAAGCCATGGAGCAATACGCCGCCAACCAGGGCAAAGCGCCGCCAGTGGTGAAGGAATACGAGTACGGGATGAAGCTGGATGTGGTCAAAGTCGTAAGCGTCGTCAAGCCGCCGGCGACTTGCGCCGTCGTCCCCACCGCCATGACCTACGAAGACTCGAAGGGTCAGCTCAACACCGTTAAATACACCGTGGCCGGCGATTGTCGCCAGCGCGGCTGATCTGCCCCAATCAAAACGCGACCGCCCCGTAATGATCAAAACGCGGTCCCCTGTAGGAGCTGCCGCAGGCTGCGATCTTTTGATCTTGGTCTTTAAAATCAAAATCAAAAGATCGCAGCCTGCGGCAGCTCCTACACGGGGGGGCTTTGAATATCACGATGTGTATTTCGATTCGGGATGTTTAACGGTGTAGGTCAATCGCAGAACCTTCCCACAATGTTTTCAGGTTGTCCGTCGGACGTCGGCTCTCTAGGCTGTGAACGTCGCTGCCCAATCAGCGATCGGGATTGGAACCCCGGAGAACGTATCAGCGCCAAAGCGTCTTTCATGACGTATGCTTGCGCACCTTCATGGTGTGCACGCTGTTATGGCGGCTGTGCGCGGGAGACTTCGAGTCTGCCGGGTTTCTCCGTTCCCCGGGTTCCAACCTGCGTACAGCTGCCACCCCTTCGCGTGGAACCGAATGGGTCAGCTCCAACGTTCAGAAGGAGAAACAACATGAAAAAGCCAACACCCAATCCGCCCGAAACAACCGTCCCTGCAGACGCCAATACAACGTCCCCCTACGTTTGCGAAGACACTCGCAAACTCCACGAAGCCGCCGACCGCGCCCTCGACTTCTACCTCAAACCCACGGCCGCCATCATGGCCACGCCCTACGTCCAGAACCAGATGTTCCAGGTCAATCCGAAGGCCGACACCGAATCCCTGCTGGCCAACGCCAGCGAATCCCTGGGCTCGGCCAGCGTCATGCTCGGCGACTTCGCGGCGCTGCTGCAAGGCACGCATCGCAAGACCCTGCTCGGTATCGCACAAGTGGTGATGCTTGGCGAACTCGCGGTGAACAGGGCGCTGGATAACGTCGAGCCCACCGCATAATCGTGTGGGAGCGAGCCTGCTCGCGAAAGCGGTGAGTCAACCGACGATGGCGTTGGCTGTGCCGACGTCTTCGCGAGCAGGCTCGCTCCCACAGGTTTTGGCGTTGCGTTGAAGTCCGGACATAAAAAAGGCGCCCCAAAGGACGCCAAAAAATTCACCTCTTTCCAAAGGAGCAAGGAGCTTCTAAAGGTGAATGTGCATTGCTCGTGAACTCAGAGAATCGCCAACGGATACTCGACAATCACCCGCACTTCATCAAGGTCCGACTCGAACGCCGTGGCGCGAGTGGTGGCCTGGCGCAAGCGCAGTGACAAGTCCTTCAACGAACCGCTCTGCACCACGTATTTGACTTCGATATCCCGCTCCCAGCGCTTCTGATCGGTCAGCGGATTGCCTTCAGCATCGCGGCGCATGTACACGGCGTTGGCGTTGGAATAATCGGCGTCAGTGCCGCGCGCATAACGGGTCATGAACGACAGACCGGGCACGCCATAGGTGGTCATGTCGAGGTCGTAACGCACCATCCATGAACGTTCCTTGGGCGAGTTGAAGTCGCTGTACTGGATGGAGTTGTCGAGGAAGATCGAGTCGGACTGGCGCAGGTAATCGAAATCGTCGTTGCCGTTGTTGCGCTGGTGGGAGAGGGCGACGGAATGCGCGCCGAGTTTCACCCCGACACGGCCGCTCCAGATGTTGTTGTCGAACTCGCCGAGCAGTTGTTTGCCTTCGTCGACAGCCTTGTAGTAATTCAAACCACCAAACAGCGACAAGTCATCCGACAGCGGATACGTCCACGCGGTGCCAGCGTAGTACTGGTTCCAGGCGTCCTTGAGACGACTGGAGTACAGGCTGAAACTGAGATTTTTGTTCAGCACATAATCGCCGCCGCCATAAGCGATCCACGGTGAATTGACCGGGCCGGCATAGAAGGTCGCGAAGTTCTCGCGCATGTCGCTGGACACCGGTTGGCTCATCGCGTGCAGTCGACCACCCTGAACTGACAGACCTTCAATACTGGTGTTGGTCGCTGTCACGCCGCGAAAGCTTTCCGGCAGCAAACGCGAGTCACCCGCCGCCACTACCGGGTTGGCCGGGAATACATCACCGACCCTGACCTCCGTATCGAACGCCCGCACTTTCGCGGCGCCACCGACCTTGGTGTATTCGTCCCGCGCCTCGCCGTCACTGTTGACCCGCAGTACATCAAACGAACTGCGGCCACCGTTGCGCCCGTCACCGGTGTCTAGTTTCAAACCGATCATGGCAAACGCATCGACCCCGACCCCGACGGTGCCTTGGGTAAAGCCGGATTCGAACTTGCTGATCACCGCATGCGACCAGGCTTCGGAGTAACCGTTGCCGGTCGGGCTGGACTGGCCGTTGCGGTGCTCACGATTGAAATAGAAATTACGGTTGAGCACCGTCAGGCTGCTGCCTTCGATAAAGCCTTCGGCTTTTTCTTCTGCAAACACCATGGACGGCCCGGAGCCAACCACCACCGCTAAAGCGGCCATCGACATTTTTGTATTGTTAACCATCAAACACTCCTTGGGTTCGGCAGAACGGGAACGTGCTTCGGCGTGGGTTTTATTGTTCGACGGGCAAGCGCCCGCCGGCATCGTCGCCGGGTAACATCGTTACAAGCTGCGGATAACGCCGAGGTGATGGCGCAATTACAATTTCGTCATGTGGGCGTACCTGGAGTTTGTGAATTCCACACAAACCTGTGGGAGCGCGCCTGTTCGCGGTAGCGGAGTGTCAGGCACTGAGGATGGTGGAAGTGCCGAGGCCTTCGCGAGCAGGCTCGCTCCCACCAAGAGACTTCGCGATTGACGTATCGGAACAACTCACAGCACTATCGCCCCATGAACACCCAATATCGAATGACCATGATGTGCTCCTGCATGACCGCTTCCGGCGGGCCATAAGGTCATACGTGTTTGTCATTTGACGTGTACCCGAAGCCCCGCCAGAAATGGACGGGGCTTTTTTATTTCCTGTCAGCACATGGCTCATGGAGAGAGAAATGTTAGAAATCAGAAAAGCTGGCGCGAATGACGCCCAAACCGCATTCGACATACGACGCTTGGCGATCAGGCATCAATGCATCGGTGCTTACACCGAGCAGCAAATGCATCACTGGACCCAGGGCTCGGCTGAGGACGGTTACGACACGCTCATGGAAAAGCATTTCTATCTGGGCTGGGTTGAGGGCGAGCCAGTGGCAACTGGAATGCTTGATGTGGAGCACCGTGAAATCGGTGCAATCTTCATTCATCCGGATTTCATGCAACGGGGATTGGGCAAACACGTTTTGCACTTTCTCGAAGATCTGGCGAGGGTGCTGGGGCTGACAGAGGTCTGTCTGGACGCGACGTTGAACGCTGCCGATTTTTACCGGCGCTGCGGTTACATCGGGGAGGGGAGTGCGATTTACCAATCGTCTTCGGGTCTGCAACTGGCGTGCGTGCCAATGGTGAAGAAACTGTGATGCGATTGTGGCGAGGGAGCTTGCTCCCGCTGGACTGCGCAGCAGGGCCCGCTTCCGAGTCCAAGGCGCTGGCCAAGATCTTCACTGAAATCACCGGGATCAAGCTCAGCGATATTGGCTGACCTGACACCATCGCGAGCAGGCTCACTCCACTTCTTTTCAAAGGCGCAAGGAGCTTCTACAAGTAAATTCGTATCAACCGCGCTGGTTGATCGGGGACACGGCGCCCCAGCCTTGGTTTAGTTAATGCGCGTGAGGGTGATTGGGAATTGCAATTTCGTCATCTGGGCGGCTTTGCCAGATCGGTTCGGTTCAAGGTTGCAAGGGGGACTACGGTTGGGGGAAAAGCGTCTGACGCGCATTCACGTTTCAACGACTCGCGTACGGTTTTCAATATAGGCCATTCGAAAGCGTTGTGCCCGGCGCGCAGCAGGCGGCTTTGCACGGGCTGGCGCTGCCGTAACCAACGCAGGCTGGACATGCCGAATGTGTCTTTGACGCCCTGGATTATCAGGGTGTCGGAATTGAGCGAAACGTCTTCGCTATCGGCACTGAAGAAGTAGCGATTGACGTGGTAATGCAATTCCAGGCGGATGGCGAGAATGGCTTCTTCATCGGCAAACCTGCCGAGAGCGTCCATTGGCATTGTCTGCCCGTTGAGTCGTAACGAAGCCTGCAACCAGTTGATGGCGGCCTGGTGCTGTTGCTCATGACAGCCATCATTCAATATTTGGTGGATGTCGCGCGTGGTACCGCCACCGGTATGGCGCAAGGCTGCGTTGATTGCTTCTTCATAGGCGTAAGTGTTCGCTGCAAACGGAACGAACACAGACACCAATGTGGTTTTCAGCAAAGTGGCGGGGTACCGCTGCTGGTATTGAATGGCCAGCCAGGTGCCCCAGGAGACACCCAGCAGACTGATGCGCTGCAAACCAAGGTGCAGGCGCAAGGCGTTGATGTCTTCGACGTTCAGGGTCGTGTTGTTGTCTCGCGTCTGCCCGTAAGGGCGCGATCGACCACATCCGCGCTGGTCAATCAAAATCACGTCGAAGCAACGCAGGTCCAAGAATTCCAGATGATGACGGCTGCAGCGCCCACCCGGGCCCCCGTGCAAGAAGAACACGGGCTCACCACCGCGTGTTCCGTGGCGCTCCCAGTACAGTTGGTGGCCGTCAGCGGTGAGAAGGTATCCGTTGAGGCGGGTCATGCGGTGGGAAGCGTCAGGCGGTAGAACTGGAACAACTCTTGCCGCCCGCTACGCGCCGCCACACTGGAAATAATCGCCAGACCAAAGGTGTGAGCCAGCCAGCGCATGGCAAGCAACACCGGGGTATGACCAAACACGAGGATTGTGCCGCCGGGGTTCACGCAGCGCACCAGGCTATCAAACGCGCCGTGTGCTTCGCGGCGGGTCATGACTTCGGCATTGAGGAAACGAACAATCAGCACGTCGCAGCGAATAGAGGCGTCGACGCAGGCTGTCGCCTCCATCACGCGAAACTGCGCAGTGGACGTAGCGTGACGTTGTTGCGCATATTCAATCATCGAGACCGAACGGTCTGTGCCCAGATAGCGGCCGTCGGTGAGTTCGGCAGCCAGATGGGCGATGAAGTCACCCGTCGAGCAGGCCGGGTCGTAAATCAGGTCGTCCGGTTTGAGCAATGGCCGCAGTACGCTCACGCAGTGTTCGCGAAAGTGGAACTCGTCGGCGTTCAGTTGCGCAGCCAGCGATGGGTTACCTTGCCAGTAATCGGAGGGGCAAACAGCCTCGTCACCGCGTTCATCGATGACCGCGTAGGGAAAATGAATCTCGCTATCTGGACAGTTCAGCGCGGCGTCAAAGGCTTCAGTTCTTTCTTTCAACGTTGAGGTTTGAAAGTAGATCGACACGCCGTCGTTGCCCCATTGCGACTGCCTGTGGGGGCCGAGCAGCATGGTGGGGTTCAACAGGCTGCTCAGGCCCCAGCGATTGCAAGGGTCTCGCTGCAAGACTTTGCGGCCGACCCAGTCCTGGTCGCGGACTCGCAGAATAAATACCTGATGCAGGCCGTTGCGAGTCGATTTGACGAAACAACTGATCGGGCCTGCGCTTGTGATGTGGTCGGACAGGTTTTCTGCCAGTTCCAGTTCCAGTTCACGTTCCTTTGAGCAGACAATGGCTGGGTTATTCATGGGCTCACTCCGTGATGCTGTTTGCCCAGCCTTCGACCTCGTGCGTGGGGAATCACCACGTTGCCGCTGGACACGACAAAAAACCGTTCCAGCCCGGGTATCACCACATTGACCAGGCTGGTGCCAAGGCTGGTTTGATGCACCGTGGATACGCCGAGGCGGCGCCCGTGTCGTTGAAGGTTCGTGGTCAACTGTTCAATCTGCAGTGGCAACGGTCTTTGCGCGCTGGCCTGGGGCAGGGTCACCGTGGACTGAGCGCAGCGATGCAGCAGATCCTCAGGATTGAATAGCAGGCAGCGCAATAGTCGGGGGAAGGGACTTAAGTGACGCTTCGCGTTTAGCAAATGCTGCGTGTATTCAGGCCCCTCTGCGACGTGATGCAACTGCGCCAGTTCCGTCAGCGCGCGCCAGGCACCATGGCGTGGGTCCAGGGAGCAACCTGAACCGAAAACATGAATCCGGTCACCGGATGCGGCGCAAAACGCCAGGAAAGTGTGCGCAGCGAATTCGGTACTGATATCCACCAGCACGACCTCCGCGCCGATTTCCCTTTCGACATCCGTCCACAGTTGGCCCAGGGTATCGCCATTGCCGGGGCGGGCGATCCGGCGCAGTGGCGGTTGATTCCGATAATAAAAATGATCCAGCAAAAACAACGAAACTGCGTCCCGTTCGATGCATTCATTGATGGCATGCAGCAGGGCCTCGTCGTAACTGGCGCCGATGGCGGTGCCGCTATTGCTCGAGTATCGGCGCAAGGCGCGGCAGTCCGCGGTCTGCTGATCAAAAAACTGCTGTGTGTTGGGCGACGTCAGCGCGAGCGGGTAATAAAAAGGGTCGTGTCCTTGAGGACAGGTGTAGCGTCGGCAGGCGATTCGGCGGTTCTGCTGGCTGGAAAGGAGTCGCACCGGGTCTTGGTTGAAGATCGCGTTGTCTGCGAAGTAGTCCACGGGAATAGCGTGGGCATTCTGCACCGAGAGCGAGTCTGTCCAATAGTGTTCAAGCGTTTCGTAGAGCGCACCGATGGCTGCCTGAACTGCATAACCTTTGCCGGCGCCGCGCGCGACAGGCAGACCATTGCTGTCAGTAAAGGTCGCCTGTACCGCAACAACGTCCTGACCCAAGGTGAGCGTAGCGGGCGTCATTCCCAGCCGACTCAATTCAGTTTGAATGCGCTGGCAGGCCTGGTCCGCTGTCAGTTCTCGCTCGATCATCCAGTTACTGTCCATGATTTCCATCCTCCAAAAGAACGGGGGCTTTCACCCCCGTCCGTTCACTCACTGCGCATCGAGTTCGGCTAGCTCTTCCTCACTCAGTTGCAGTGCTTCGATGTGCTCCGGATCGCGAGCTTGCTCCTCGTCCAGTTCAACGATTTTGTTGGCGTTCCAGCTGCTCATGTAGCCCATGGATCAATTCCTTTTTTTGTGGATGAAGGTGCTTTTGATTGCACGGATCGAATCTATTAGGCGGGCTGTGAACGGTCAAAAATGTCCGGAAGTTTCAGTTCCGGGAGTGATGGGAGGTTGAAATACGTACACATCATCTTGTGATTGAACCGCGGGACGTCAGGAGCCAGCCGCTTTTGTCCGGGGGAGTTCTTGTGATGTGTCTGAGGGATGTGGTGTGCTTGCCAGGGTTTCTTGCGCGGAGGGTGTGGGATATTTCAGCGAGTCTTGTGAGAGACACAAATCTGGCAATCATCTCCTGGGAATTTTCCATCGCATGAGATGAGTTTTCCCTGCGTTGATTGAATGCGTTCCTACAACCACAGCAAGGGCAGGTATCCGGCGGAGAGGGGACAGGCGCTGCACATATATCCAAAAAAAACGGCACCCGAAGGTGCCGTTTTCATTTGTAGCTTAAATCCAGCCGGGCAATCAGCCCGCCAGACCCGCCTGCTGAACCAGTGTCAGCAACGGCTGCGGGTAAACGCCGAGGAAGAACGCAACCAGGGCGATGGCCAGCAGCATGACGCCGCCCGCCTTTTGTTCCCAGTGCAACTCGGCATCGTGGCGACGCAGGTTAGGCTCGATCAGGTACAGGGTGACCATCACGCGCAGGTAGTAGAAGACGCCAATGGCGCTGCCCAGCACCAGCGAACCTACCAGCCACCATTGGTGCGATTCGACACCGGTAGCGATGATGTAGAACTTGCCGATGAAGCCCGCGGTCAGCGGGATACCGGCCAGGGACAGCATCATCACGGTGAGTACGGCGGTCAGGTACGGACGGCGCCAGAACAGGCCGCGGTATTCGTACAGGGCATCCGCGTCACGGCCGTTGTACGGCGAGGACATCAGGGTGATCACGCCGAAAGCGCCGAGGCTGGTGATCACGTAGGTGACCAGGTAGACGCCGATGGCTTCCACCGCCAGACCCTTGCTCGCCACCAGGGCGATCAGCAGGTAGCCGAAGTGCGCGATGGACGAGTAACCGAGCAGACGCTTGAGGTTGCTCTGGGTCAGGGCCAGCAGGTTACCGAACAGGATCGAGGCGACAGCAATTACGCTCAGCACGTCGCTCAGTACGCCACTGCTGGCAGCAGGGGAGATCTGGAACAGACGCACCATCACCGCGAACACGGCGACTTTGGAAGCGGTCGCGAGGAACGCGGCGACCGGTGCCGGAGCACCTTCGTACACGTCCGGCGTCCACAGGTGGAACGGTACCAGCGACAACTTGAACGCCAGACCGATCAGCATCATGCCCAGGCCCAGTTGTGCCAGCGGGCTAGGCAGGCCAGTGGCAGCCAGTGCCTGACCGATACCGGTGAAGCTCAGCGAACCGGCGTCTGCGTACAGCAGCGCCATACCGAACAGCAGGAACGCGGAACCGGCGGCCGACAGCACCATGTACTTGATGCCGGCTTCCAGTGAACGCTTGTTGAAGAAGGCGTAAGCCACCAGACCGTAGACCGGCACCGACAGCAGTTCCAGACCGATGAACAACCCGGCCAGGTGCTGCGCGCTGACCAGAACCAGACCACCGGCGGCGGCCATCAGGATCAGCAGGTACAGTTCTTCACGGTTGCCCGGGTAACCCGAACCGCCGTCGCCCAGATAGGCGTGGGCGAGGGTGACGCAAGCGAGGGTGGCGACCAGGATCAGCGCCATGTACAGGCATGCGAACGCATCGATCTGCAGCAATGGGGTGACGGCCAGAGGCGCGACTTTCAAGGCAGGCAGGATCGACAGCAAGGCCAGGTTCAGACCCGCCACCGAAATCAGGAAGGTCTGCGAGTGGTTGCGGCGCCAGGCGATTGCCAGCATCACCACGATAATGGTGAGGCTGGTGATCAACAGTGGCGCAAGCGCAATAAAGTGTTGAATCGTGAATTCCATAGCGCTCTTACCGGGCCGAAGCGAGTTGAGTGAAGGCGGTGCCGAGCCACTGCTGTACGCCATGCATCGTGGCGGCAGAAGTGTCGAGGAACGGTTGCGGGTAGACGCCGAGGTAAATCAGCAGCACCGCAAGGCCTAGCACCATGATCAGTTCGCGAGCGTCCATACCGTGCAGGACCGCATCCGATTTGGACGGGCCGAAGTACGCACGGTGGATCATGATCAGCGAGTAGACCGAACCGAACACCAGACCGGACGTGGCAATCGCAGTGATCCATGGCCAGCTTGCAAAAGAGCCGATCAGGATCAGGAACTCGCCGACAAAGTTACCCGTGCCCGGCAAGCCCAGCGACGCGGCTGCAAAGAACAGGCTGATCGCCGGCAGGTAAGCAATACGCGACCACAGACCGCCCATCTCACGCATGTCACGAGTGTGCAGACGCTCGTACAACTGACCGCTGAGGATAAACAGTGCCGCGGCAGACACACCGTGCGCCAGCATCTGAATCACTGCACCTTGCAGGGCCAGTTGGCTGCCGGAGTAGATGCCGATCAACACGAAGCCCATATGGGAAACGGAAGAGAAGGCGATCAGACGCTTGATGTCGGTTTGCGCGAACGCCAGGAACGCACCGTAGAAGATCCCGATCAGACCGAGGGTCATGGCGATCGGCGCGAACTCGGCCGAAGCATTCGGGAACAGCGGCAGGGCGAAACGCAGCAGGCCGTAGGCAGCGGTTTTCAGCAGGATACCGGCGAGGTCGACGGAACCTGCGGTCGGTGCCTGGGCGTGCGCATCAGGCAACCAGGAGTGGAACGGTACAACCGGCAGCTTGACCGCGAAGGCGATGAAGAAGCCGAGCATCAGGATGTACTCGGTGGTCATCGACATCTTGGTTTTCAACAGGTCGGCGTAGTTGAAGGTAATCACGCCAGTGTTGTTGAAGTTGACCAGTACCAGACCGAGGATCGCCACCAGCATGATCAGGCCGGAAGCCTGAGTGAAGATGAAGAACTTGGTTGCTGCGTAGATCCGGGTTTTCTTGCCGTCCGAAGAACTGTGACCCCAGAGCGCGATGAGGAAGTACATCGGCACCAGCATCATTTCCCAGAAGAAGAAAAACATGAACAGGTCGAGGGCGAGGAACACGCCGACAACACCGCCCAGGATCCACATCAGGTTCAGGTGGAAGAAGCCAACGTGACGTTGAATCTCTTTCCACGAGCAGAGTACCGAGAGGATACCCAGCAAACCGGTCAGCAGGATCATCAACAGCGACAGGCCGTCGAGGGCCAGGTGCACGCTGATGCCGAAACGCGCGATCCAGATGTGCTTGAACTCAAGCGCCCAGGTCGGATCGGCGCCAGGCGCCGGGGCAAATGAATAGTTGCCGGTTGCCCACAGCCAGAGGCCGATCGCGAGCAACAGGGACATGGTGATCAGCGCAATCCAGCGGGGCAGGGTAGCGCCGAAGCGCTCACCCATCCAGCACAGCAGGCCGCCGATGAAGGGGATCAGGATTAGCCAAGGCAGAATCATGACGGGCTCGTTTCCTTTCGCAAATTCGCAAGGTTCATATCAGACCGCTACCAGCACGATGGCGCCAATAACCAGCACGGCACCAGCAGCCATCGAAGCAGCGTACCAACGCAGTTGACCGGTCTCGGTGCGGCTCAGGGCAGTGTGACCACCCTTGGCCATACGCGGGATCAGACCGATGGTCTGGTCGAGCGGGTCTTTGCGCAGGATGTGGCTGATCGCAAGGTACGGCTTGACGAACAGTTTGTCGTAGATCCAGTCGAAGCCCCAGGCAGCGAACCACCAGGCCGACAGGAAACGCCCGACGCCGCTGTTGGCAATCGCCGTCACGAAGCGACGCTTGCCGAGGAACAGCAGGGCCGCCAGCAGGATACCGGCCAGAGCGATGGCGCCCGAGGCGATTTCCAGACTGTGCTTGGCTTCGCCACCGGCATGGCCAACGCTTTGCGGCAGTACGCCGTGCAGCGGCGGCACGATCATGGCGCCGACGAACGTCGACAGCACGATCAGCACCGACAATGGCAGCCAGTGAGCGATGCCGTGACCGGCGTGGGCTTCAGTCTTGGCTTCACCGTGGAACGCGATGAAGATCAGGCGGAAGGTGTACAGCGAAGTCATGAACGCGCCGACCAGACCTGCGTAAAGCAGACCCTGGTTGCCGCTGGCGAACGCTTCCCAGAGGATTTCGTCCTTGGAGTAGAAGCCCGCGGTCACCAGTGGCAGGGCAGACAGAGCCGCGCCGCCGACGATGAAGCTGGCGTAGGCCAGTGGCAGTTTCTTCCACAGGCCGCCCATCTTGAAGATGTTCTGCTCGTGGTGGCAGGCAACGATCACCGCACCGGAGGCAAGGAACAGCAGCGCCTTGAAGAAGGCGTGGGTCATCAGGTGGAAGATCGCGCCATCCCAGGCACCCACACCCAGCGCCAGGAACATGTAGCCGATCTGGCTCATGGTCGAGTAGGCGAGGATACGTTTGATGTCGGTTTGAACCAGAGCGGCGAAACCGGCGAGTACCAGCGTCACACCACCAACGATGCCGACCAGGTGCAGGATGTCCGGCGCCAGGGTGAACAGACCGTGGGTACGCGCAATCAGGTAAACACCAGCGGTAACCATGGTTGCGGCGTGGATCAGTGCCGAAACCGGGGTCGGGCCGGCCATCGCGTCCGCGAGCCAGGTTTGCAATGGCAGTTGTGCCGATTTACCGACAGCGCCGCCCAGCAGCATCAGGGTCGCCAGGGTGATCCAGAAGTCGCCGACCTGGAATTTCTGCGGTGCCAGCACCAGCAGTTCCTGGATGTTCAGCGTGCCCACTTGCTGGAACAGGATGAACAGGCCGATGGCCATGAACACGTCGCCGATCCGGGTCACGATGAAGGCCTTGAGTGCGGCGTTACCGTTGTTGCGGTTGCTGTAGTAGAAACCGATCAACAGGTACGAGCACAGGCCCACGCCTTCCCAGCCGAAGTACAGGAACAACAGGTTATCGCCCAGGACCAGGAACAGCATGCTGGCGATAAACAGGTTGGTGTACGAGAAGAAGCGCGAGTAACCCGCTTCACCGCGCATGTACCAGGAGGCGAACAGGTGGATCAGGAAACCTACGCCCACCACCACGCCGAGCATGGTGATCGACAGGCCGTCGATGTAGAGGGCGAAGTCAGGCTTGAAGCCTTCCACTGCCATCCACTGCCACAGCACCAGGGTGTAGTGACCGCCTTCGGGAGGCGCGACGTTGAATTGCCAGATGACGTAGGCGGTGACAATCGCCGACAAGCCAATGGAACCCACGCCGATCAGCGCCGAGAGGTTTTCCGACCAGCGTCCACGAGAGAACGACAGCAGCAGGAACCCGATCAGGGGGAATACGAAAGTCAGAAAGATTAGGTTCATCCGCGCATCTCACTGGCAGCGTCGATATCGAGCGTGTGGAAGCGGCGATACAGTTGCAGCAGGATCGCCAGACCAATACTGGCCTCGGCAGCTGCAAGGCTGATCACCAGGATGAACATGATCTGTCCATCCGGCTGGCCCCAACGGGCGCCTGCAACGATGAAGGCCAGTGCAGAGGCGTTCATCATCACTTCCAGACTCATCAACACGAACAAAATGTTGCGACGAACCATCAGGCCGACGAGGCCGAGGCAGAACAGGATGCCGGCAACCGCCAGACCATGCTCAAGAGGGATAGCAGGCATAAGTTACTCCGTCGCCTCGTTGCGGCCCAAATGGAACGCCGTGACGGCTGCGGCAAGCAGCAGCATCGAGGCGAGTTCGACCACCAGCAGATACGGGCCGAACAGGCTGATGCCCACGGCTTTTGCATCGACGGTGGTGTGGCCGATGGCCTGGCCGCTCTGGTGAGCGAACAGCACATACAGCAATTCGGCCAGCAGCAGGCCGGCGAGAATCACCGGCCCGGCCCAGATGCCGGGCTTGAGCCAGACGCGTTCCTGCTGAACCGCGGCGGGGCCGAGGTTGAGCATCATCACCACGAACACGAACAGCACCATGATGGCGCCAGCGTAGGCGATCACTTCCAGCACACCGGCGAACGGTGCGCCGAGGGCGAAGAAGGTCATGGCCACGGCGATCAACGAGATGATCAGGTAGAGCAGGGCGTGCACAGGGTTGGTGTTGGTGACCACACGTAGCGTGGCCACGACAGCGATACCCGATGCGAAATAGAAAGCGAATTCCATCGTTCTTCCTTAAGGCAGCAAGCTCTTCACGTTGATCGGTTCGGCTTCGTTCTGTGCGGAGCCTTTCGGCTTGCCAGCGATTGCCATACCTGCAACACGATAGAAGTTGTAATCAGGGTTTTTGCCGGGGCCGGAGATCAGCAGATCTTCTTTCTCGTACACCAGGTCCTGACGTTTGAACTCGGCCATCTCGAAATCCGGAGTCAACTGGATTGCGGTGGTCGGACAGGCTTCCTCGCAGAGGCCGCAGAAAATGCAGCGCGAGAAGTTGATACGGAAGAAGTCCGGGTACCAGCGACCGTCTTCGGTTTCAGCTTTCTGCAGCGAGATGCAACCCACCGGGCACGCCACGGCGCACAGGTTGCAGGCTACGCAGCGTTCTTCGCCATCGGGATCGCGGGTCAGGACGATGCGACCACGGTACCGTGGTGGCAGGTAGACCGCTTCTTCCGGGTATTGCAGGGTATCGCGCTTGCGAAAACCATGGCCGAAGACCATGACCAGGCTGCGCAACTGGGTACCGGTACCCTTAACGATGTCGCCAATATATTTGAACATGGGTCAAATCCTCACTGAACCGCAACCGCGGGCGTGTTCAACAACACAACCGCAGCGGTCACCAGCAAATTGATCAGGGTCAGTGGCAGGCAGAACTTCCAGCTGAAGTCCATCACCTGGTCATAACGCGGACGCGGGATAGAGGCGCGCAGCAGGATGAACAGCATGATGAAGAACGCGGTCTTCAGGGCGAACCACAGGAACGACAGTTGCGGCAGGATGCCGAACGGACCGTGCCAGCCACCGAAGAACAGGGTGACCAGCAGCGCCGAGATCAAGATGATGCCGATGTATTCGCCAACGAAGAACATGCCCCATTTCATGCCGGCGTATTCAATGTGGTAACCGTCAGCCAGTTCCTGTTCCGCTTCCGGCTGGTCGAACGGGTGACGGTGAGTCACGGCGACGCCAGCGATGAAGAAGGTACAGAAGCCGAAGAACTGCGGAATGATGAACCACAGGTTCTGCGCCTGGTACTCGACGATGTCGCGCATGTTGAACGAGCCGACCTGCACCACGATGCCCATCAGGGCCAGGCCCATGAACACTTCGTAGGACACGGTCTGCGCCGAGGCACGCAAGGCACCCAGCAGGGCGAACTTGTTGTTACTCGACCAGCCGGCGAACAGCACCGCGTAGACCGACAGGCCGGCCATGGCGAAGAAGAACAGCAGGCCGATGTTCAGGTCCGCGACACCCCAGGTCGGGGTGATCGGGATGATCGCGAACGCAATCAGCAAGGCCGACATGGCCACAACCGGTGCCAGGGTGAAAATCACCTTGTCGGCAAACGGTGGCGTCCAGTCTTCCTTGAAGAACATCTTCAACATGTCGGCGGCGATCTGGAACATACCAAACGGACCAACGCGGTTCGGACCGTAACGGTCCTGCCACCAGCCCAGCAGGCGACGTTCGACAAAGCTGAGCAACGCGCCCGCGACCACAACGGCCAGCAGAATCACGATGGCTTTGACGACCGTCAGGATCACATCGATCACTTCAGGGGTGAACCAGGTCATTGCGCTGCCTCCTGCAGACCGTCGACGGATACGCCGGCGAATGCCGGTGGAATGCCGGCGATGCCCGCAGGCAATGCCACCAGACCTGCGCCCAGTTCTTCATTGATGCGCAGCGGCAGACGCAGGGTCTGACCGGCCACGTTCAGGCTCAGCAGCGCACCTTCGTTGACGCCCAGGCGATCCGCTTCGGACTTGGCCAGTGCAACGTAAGCCGCCGGAATGCGTTCCTGAACCGGAGCGGCTTTCGAAGAGGTTTCTTCGCTGCCGAACAGGTGGAAGAACGGCACGGCTTGCCAGGTACCCGGCATCGGGTTGAACGCACGCGGCGCGGCAGCGAACCAGTTCAGCGAATCGCCAGTGCTTTCGATCAGGCGGGTGCCCGGATCGCCAGCGCGCAGGTGACCACCGACTTCGTCCTGGAACTTGTTCCAGGCTTGCGGCGAGTTCCAGCCCGGCGACCAGGCAAACGGCACTTGCTGACGCGGTTCGGCAGAGCCCGAGTAACCTTCCATGGAGAAGGCGAACGCGGTGTCTTTGTCTTGCGGGGTGCGAGGTTCGTGAACGCTGATGTCGGCGCGCATCGCGGTGCGACCGGAATAACGCAGCGGCTCACGCGCCAGTTTCAGACCCTTGATACGGAACGCCGCGGACGGTGCAGCGTCGACAATACGCGCCAGTTGCGCGGTGCTCGAAGCAACGGCAGCGGTCACGTGGTCGAGTTGCGTCCAGTCGATTGGCTGATTCAGCAGGGTGGCGCGCAGGGCGTGCAGCCAGCGCCAGCCTTCGTGCACCAGAATGCTCGCGTCCAGGTATTGCGGATCGAAAACCTGGAAGAAACGCTGGGCGCGACCTTCCTGGCTGACCAGCGTACCGTCGCCTTCAGCAAAGCTCGCGGCTGGCAGAACCAGATGCGCGCGATCACTGGTAGCGGTTTTCTGATGGTCAGCGACGATCACCACTTTCGCGGCGTTCAGGGCTGCATCGACCTTGTCTTTGGCGGTGCGGGTGTAGAGATCGTTTTCCAGCACGACGATAGCGTCGGCCTTGCCATCAATCACTGCTTGCAGCGCAGCATCAACCGATTCGCCACCGAGCATCGCCAAGCCGAGGCTGTTGGCTTCCGGCACGATCAGGCTGATGGAACCGTTCTTCTCACGCAGCTTCAGAGCCTTCGCGATATTGGCAGCAGCCTCGATCAGCGCTTTGGAACCCAGCGAAGTACCGGCGATGATCAGCGGACGCTTGGCGGCGAGCAGGGCATCAGCGATGCGCTTGGCCAGTTCCAGTGCTTCAGCGTCCAGGCCTTCAACAGCCGGTGCGCTGGCATCCAGTGCGTGAGCCACAGCAAAACCGATGCGCGCCAGATCGTCCGGAGCTGCGTGAACGCATTCTTCGGCGATGTCGTCGAGCTTGGTTTCAGCCAGGCTGGCAATGAACAGCGGGTTCAGCGCGTGCTGACCGATGTTCTTCACCGCGGCATCGAGCCATGGCTGGACGCGCATGGCGTCGGCCATTTCTTCGGCTTTGCCCTTGACCGACTGACGCAGCGACAACGCCATACGGGCGGCGGTCTGGGTCAGGTCTTCACCGAGCACGAAGATGGCGTCGTGGTCTTCGATGTCACGCATGTTCGGTACTGGCAGCGGGCTGTCATTCAGCACTTGCAGAACCAGACGGATGCGCTCCAGTTCGGACGCTTCGATACCCGAGTAGAAGTGTTCGGCGCCTACCAGTTCACGCAACGCGTAGTTGCTTTCGAGGCTGGCACGCGGCGAACCGATACCGACGATGTTGCGACCGCGCAGCAGATCGGCGGCTTTATCCAGCGCAGCGTCGAGGCTCAGCTTGGTGCCGTCGGCCAGCAGCGGCTGACGTGGACGGTCGGTGCGGTTGACGTAGCCATAACCGAAACGGCCACGGTCGCACAGGAAGTATTGGTTCACCGAACCGTTGAAACGGTTTTCGATGCGACGCAGTTCGCCGTAACGCTCGCCCGGGGAGATGTTGCAACCGCTCGAGCAGCCATGGCAGATGCTCGGCGAGAACTGCATGTCCCACTTGCGGTTGTAGCGCTCGGAGTGAGTCTTGTCGGTGAACACACCGGTCGGGCAGACCTCGGTGAGGTTGCCGGAGAACTCGCTTTCGAGGGTGCCATCTTCGACGCGACCGAAGTACACGTTGTCGTGGGCGCCGAACACACCGAGGTCGGTGCCGCCAGCGTAGTCTTTATAGAAACGCACGCAGCGGTAGCAAGCGATGCAGCGGTTCATTTCGTGGGAAATGAACGGGCCCAGTTGCTGATTCTGGTGAGTACGTTTGGTGAAGCGATAACGGCGCTCGTTGTGGCCGGTCATCACTGTCATGTCTTGCAGGTGGCAGTGACCGCCTTCTTCGCACACAGGGCAGTCGTGCGGGTGGTTGGTCATCAGCCATTCGACAACACTGGCGCGGAATGCCTTGGACTCATCATCGTCGATGGAGATCCAGGTGTTGTCGGTGGCGGGCGTCATGCAGGACATGACGATGCGACCACGGGTGTCGTTCTCGTCGGTGTACTGCTTGACCGCGCACTGGCGGCAGGCCCCGACGCTACCTAGCGCGGGGTGCCAGCAGAAATATGGAATGTCGAGGCCCAGCGACAGACATGCCTGTAACAGGTTGTCTGCCCCGTCGACTTCGAGCGCTTTGCCGTCTACGTGGATAGTGGCCATGGTTCAAAGGTCTTCGTTGGCCCGGTGTCAGCGGGCGTGGCTAATGGAATCTTGTTATCCGTCCGAATCCAGTCAGCCCCGAAAGGCGTCATCGGACGAAAGGCGAAGGGCACGGACCCTTCGCCTTTTAAGCGTTTACGCGCCGATTACGATCGGCCTTGCCAGAGGCGGGACGGCGGCGCTTGCAGGCGCGATACCGGCTTCGAACTCTGGACGGAAGTATTTGATGGCACTGCCCAACGGCTCCACGGCACCCGGTGCGTGAGCACAGAAGGTTTTGCCCGGGCCGAGGAAACCGACCAGACCCAGCAGGGTCTCGATGTCGCCTGGCTGACCCTTGCCCTGTTCGATGGCCATCAAGAGCTTGACGCTCCATGGCAAGCCATCGCGGCACGGGGTGCAGAAACCGCAGGATTCGCGGGCGAAGAACTGCTCCATGTTGCGCAGCAGCGAGACCATGTTGACGCTGTCATCCACCGCCATGGCCAGACCGGTACCCATACGGGTGCCTACTTTGGCAATGCCGCCGGCGTACATTTGTGCGTCGAGGTGTTCTGGCAGGAGGAAACCGGTACCGGCCCCGCCTGGCTGCCAGGCCTTGAGTTTGAAACCGTCGCGCATGCCGCCGGCGTAGTCTTCGAACAACTCGCGACCGGTGACGCCGAATGGCAATTCCCACAGACCCGGATTCTTGACCTTGCCGGAGAAGCCCATGAGCTTGGTGCCCATGTCTTCAGAGCCTTCGCGAGCCAACGATTTGTACCAGTCAACGCCGTCGGCAATGATCGCCGGCACGTTGCACAGGGTTTCGACGTTGTTCACGCAAGTCGGCTTGCCCCACACGCCGACGGCGGCAGGGAAGGGCGGCTTGGAGCGCGGGTTGGCGCGGCGGCCTTCGAGGGAGTTGATCAGTGCGGTTTCTTCACCGCAGATGTAACGCCCGGCGCCGGTGTGGACGAACAGCTCGAAATCGAAGCCTGAGCCCAGAATGTTCTTGCCCAGCAGGCCAGCAGCCTTGGCTTCTTCCACGGCACGGTTGAGGTGCTTGGCGGCGGTGGTGTACTCGCCACGCAGGAAGATATAGCCACGGTAGGTTTTCAGCGCGCGCGCGCTGATCAGCATGCCTTCGATCAGCAGATGGGGCAGTTGCTCCATCAGCATGCGGTCTTTCCAGGTGTTCGGCTCCATTTCATCCGCGTTGCACAGCAGGTAGCGGATGTTGATGGATTCGTCCTTGGGCATCAGGCCCCACTTGACGCCCGTGGGGAAGCCTGCACCGCCGCGACCTTTGAGGCCTGCGTCTTTCACGGTCTGGACGATGTCGTCCTGGCTCATGTCGGCGAAGGCTTTGCGCGCTGCGGCGTAACCGTTCTTGGCCTGGTACTCGTCGAGCCACACGGCTTCGCCGTCGTCACGCAGACGCCAGGTCAGGGGGTGGGTCTCGGCCGACCGCTGAATGCGGTTGGCAGGACCGAAAGATGTCAGGGTCATACGTAGCCCTCGAGCAGTTTGGCGACGCCGGCAGGCTGCACATCACCAAAGGTGTCGTCGTCGATCATCAGCGCCGGTGCCTTGTCGCAGTTGCCGAGGCAGCAGACAGGAAGCAGGGTGAAACGACCGTCGGTGGTGGTCTGACCCAGGCCGATGCCCAGATTGTTCTGGATTTCGCTGACCACCGACTCGTGGCCACCGATGTAGCAGACCATGCTGTCGCAGACGCGAATGATGTGACGGCCGACAGGCTGACGGAAGATCTGGCTATAGAACGTCGCCACACCTTCAACGTCGCTGGCCGGGATGCCGAGCATCTCGCCGATGGCGTACAGGGCGCCATCCGGCACCCAGCCACGTTCTTTCTGAACGATCTTCAGGGCTTCGATCGACGCCGCGCGCGGGTCTTCGTAGTGATGCAGCTCGTGCTCGATGGCCGAGCGCTCGGTTTCACTCAAGGTGAAACGGTCTGTCTGGATAAGCGTGCTGTTCATGCTTAGCGGTCCACGTCGGCCATAACGAAGTCGATACTACCCAGGTACGCAATCAAGTCCGCGACCATGCTGCCTTTGATCACCGAAGGGATCTGTTGCAGATGCGGGAAGCTTGGAGTGCGGATCCGGGTACGGTAGCTCATGGTGCCGCCGTCGCTCGTCAGGTAATAACTGTTGATGCCCTTGGTCGCTTCGATCATCTGGAAGGATTCGTTGGCCGGCATGACCGGGCCCCACGAAACTTGCAGGAAGTGCGTGATCAAGGTTTCGATGTGCTGCAGCGTGCGCTCTTTGGGCGGCGGCGTGGTCAGCGGGTGATCCGCCTTGTACGGGCCCTCCGGCATGTTGCGCATGCACTGGTCGATGATCTTGATGCTCTGGCGCATTTCTTCAACGCGCACCATGCAGCGGTCGTAGGCATCGCCGTTGGCGGCCAGCGGCACTTCGAACTCGAAGTTCTCGTAGCCCGAGTACGGACGCGCTTTACGCAGGTCGAAATCGCAACCGGTCGAACGCAGGCCGGCACCGGTGACGCCCCATTCCAGGGCCTCTTTGGTGTTGTAGGCGGCAACGCCGATGGTACGACCCTTGAGGATGCTGTTCTGCAGGGCAGCCTTGGTGTATTCGTCGAGGCGTTTTGGCAGCCATTCAACGAAGTCTTTCACCAGTTTTTCCCAACCGCGTGGCAGGTCGTGGGCAACGCCACCGATGCGGTACCAGGCCGGGTGCAGACGGAAACCGGTAATGGCTTCGATCACCGTGTACGCCTTCTGGCGGTCGGTGAAGGTGAAGAACACCGGCGTCATTGCGCCAACGTCCTGGATGTAAGTACCCAGGAACAGCAGGTGGCTGGTGATCCGGAAGAACTCGGCCATCATGATGCGGATGACGTCGACCTTCTCGGGCACCTTGATGCCGGCCAGCTTCTCGACCGAGAGCACGTACGGCAGGTTGTTCATCACGCCGCCGAGGTAGTCGATACGGTCGGTGTACGGGATGAAGCTGTGCCAGGACTGACGCTCGGCCATCTTCTCGGCGCCACGGTGGTGGTAGCCGATGTCCGGAACGCAGTCGACGATTTCTTCACCGTCCAGTTGCAGAATGATACGGAATGCACCGTGAGCCGAAGGGTGGTTCGGGCCCAGGTTGAGGAACATGTAGTCCTCGTTCACGCCGGAACGCTTCATGCCCCAGTCTTCAGGACGGAAGCGCGCGGCTTCTTCCTCAAGCTGTTGCTTGGCGAGGTTGAGGCTGTACGGATCGAATTCGGTGGCGCGCGCCGGGAAGTCCTTGCGCAGCGGGTGACCTTCCCAGGTCGGCGGCATCATGATGCGCGACAGGTGCGGGTGGCCTTTGAAGTCGATGCCGTACATGTCCCAGACTTCACGCTCGTACCAGTTGGCGTTCGGCCAGATGCTGGTGACGGTCGGCAAGCTCAGGTCGCTCTCGGACAAGGCGACCTTGATCATCACGTCACTATTACGCTCAAGCGACATGAGGTGATAGAACACGGTGAACTCGGCGTCCGATGGCAGCCCTTGACGCTTGGTGCGCAGACGCTCGTCCACGCCGTGCAGGTCATAGAGCATGACGTACGGCTTGGGCAGGTTGCGCAGGAAAGTCAGGACTTCGACGAGTCTGGCACGCGCCACCCACAGCACCGGCATGCCGGTGCGGGTTGGCTGGGCGGTGAACGCCTCTGGGCCAAAACGGTTGTTCAATTCAACGACCACATCCTGGTCGTCTGCCTTATAAGGCGGGATGTACAGAGCGCTGCCTGTAGTCATGGTTATTTTTTCGCTTTCGGTCAACGTAAAGAATGAAGCCAGCTTCTCGTTTCTTGGTAAGAACAGATCTGGATCAGACTTCGTCAGGGCTGCGCAGGTTAGTCACTGCGATTCGCTGTTCGCGGCGCTGTTCCTTCTGCGAAGGCATGTCGGCGCGATAAACGCCTTGATCACCAACGACCCAGGAAAGCGGGCGACGCTCCTTGCCAATCGATTCCTGCAACAGCATCAAGCCTTGCAGAAATGCTTCTGGACGGGGCGGGCAGCCAGGTACGTAGACGTCCACCGGCAGGAACTTGTCCACCCCTTGAACCACAGAGTAGATGTCGTACATGCCGCCGGAGTTGGCGCACGAACCCATGGAGATAACCCATTTCGGTTCGAGCATTTGCTCATAGAGACGCTGAATGATCGGCGCCATCTTGATGAAGCAGGTACCGGCGATAACCATGAAGTCGGCCTGACGCGGCGATGCCCGGATAACTTCGGCGCCAAAGCGCGCGATGTCGTGGGGTGCCGTGAAGGCGGTGGTCATTTCCACGTAGCAGCACGACAGGCCGAAGTTGTACGGCCACAGGGAGTTTTTACGTCCCCAGTTGACCGCGCCACTCAGCACGTCTTCGAGCTTGCCCATGAAAATGTTTTTGTGAACTTGATCCTCTAACGGATCGGAAACGGTTTCCCGTTCGCCGATCGGGTACTGATCGTTAGGAGCATCGGGGTCGATCCTGGTGAGATTGTATTGCATTGCCAAAGCCTCATTGTTTCAGCTTCGCCTGCCGCTTGCGACGAGCTTCCGGAGCCCAGTCAAGGGCGCCCACTCGGAACAGGTAGACAAGACCTGCCAACAGAATTGCTATGAAAACGAGAGCTTCGACGAATCCGGTCCAGCCGCTTTCGCGGACGGACACAGACCATGCAAAGAGAAAGAGGGCTTCGATATCGAAGATCACGAAGAGCATCGCGACCAGATAGAATTTGGCTGAGAGCCGCAAGCGGGCGCCACCGGTAGGTAGCATGCCAGACTCGAACGGCTCGTTTTTGCTGCGGCCCCAGGCTTTTGACCCGAGGAGGCTGGAGACACCAAGCATGAAGGCACACAGGCCGACGACACCCAAAAGGAAAATGGCAAAGCCCCAGTTGTGGGCCATGAGTCCTGTCGCTTCGGGCATGCTGGTAATCCTTAACAGAGAGCAAAGGTCTCTGAGCTTGATAAAGAAATAGGCAGTGACGATATGTCGCAGCAATCAATCGCGCTGATTTTATGGCTAAACACCCAGCAAGTAAAATTCCTATAGCGAAATTATTTATTGGAATAAGGACATAGCGCACCTCGAATGCCCTGAGGCCCATGCGTTGCGGGCATTAGCCGGGTTTCAATGAATAATGTTTTGTCGTGGATGTAACGAACATAGTTGTGACTGAATGATAATTAATATCGTTTGGGATGGTTTTGTAACTATTTAGCGGCGCAGTCGTTGGGAAGTTGTCTTATATACCCATTACTGCAAGTAGCGGCGGCGTCCGTTTTAGCTGATTTTCCTGGCGCGAATGCCGATCTGGATCAATGTTTTGTCTTGCAGGCTGAAGACGACACCTGTGGGAGCGAGCAGGCTCGCTCCCACAAGAGGTCTGTGGCGTTTGAGGAATCGCAGGCGAAAAAAAACGCCCCGAACCAGTCGGGGCGTCAGATGTGCAGCGCTGCGGTTAGCTTTTAATCGTTGCGCAACGGCCGTTTACTCAGTGAAGTCGATCAGTGGAACTGTTCTTCTTCGGTCGAACCGGTCAGCGCGGTTACCGAAGACGTGCCACCTTGAATCACGGTGGTCATGTCGTCGAAGTAGCCGGTGCCCACTTCCTGCTGGTGCGCCACGAAGGTGTAACCCTTGGAGGCGTCAGCGAATTCCTGCTCTTGCAGCTTCACGTAGGCAGTCATGTCGTTGCGGGCGTAGTCGTGCGCCAGGTTGAACATGCTGTGCCACATGTTGTGAATGCCGGCCAGGGTGATGAACTGGTGCTTGTAGCCCATGGCGGACAGTTCGCGCTGGAACTTGGCGATGGTCGCGTCGTCCAGGTTTTTCTTCCAGTTGAAGGAAGGCGAGCAGTTGTACGACAGCAGTTGGTCCGGGTATTCCTTTTTGATCGCTTCAGCAAAGCGACGGGCTTCGTCCAGATCCGGCTTGGCGGTTTCGCACCAGATCAGGTCGGCGTACGGTGCGTAAGCCAGGCCACGGGCGATTGCTTGGTCCAGACCGGCACGAACCTTGTAGAAACCTTCCTGAGTACGCTCGCCAGTCACGAACGGCTGGTCGTACGGGTCGCAATCGGAAGTCAGCAGGTCAGCAGCGTTCGCATCGGTACGCGCCAGAATGATGGTCGGTGTACCGGCAACGTCAGCAGCCAGACGTGCAGCGGTCAGCTTCTGTACGGCTTCCTGAGTAGGAACCAGTACTTTGCCGCCCATGTGGCCGCATTTTTTCACGGAAGCCAGTTGGTCTTCGAAGTGAACGCCGGCGGCGCCTGCTTCGATCATGCTCTTCATCAGCTCGTAAGCGTTCAGCACGCCGCCGAAACCGGCTTCGGCGTCAGCCACGATCGGCGCGAAGTAGTCGATGTAGCCTTCGTCGCCCGGGCCTTTGCCGGCTTTCCACTGGATCTGGTCAGCACGACGGAACGAGTTGTTGATGCGCTTGACCACGGTTGGAACCGAGTCCACCGGGTACAGCGACTGGTCCGGGTACATCGATTCTGCGGAGTTGTTGTCCGCAGCGACTTGCCAGCCGGACAGGTAAATGGCCTGGATACCGGCCTTGACCTGCTGAACAGCCTGGCCGCCGGTCAGGGCGCCCATGCAGTTGACGAAATCTTTGTCTGGACGGAAGGACGGCTTGGCACCCTGGGTGACCAGGTTCCACAGCTTCTCGGCGCCGAGTTTTGCAAAAGTGTGCTCAGGTTGAACCGAGCCACGCAGGCGGACGACGTCAGCAGCGGAGTAAGCGCGGGTCACGCCTTTCCAGCGCGGGTTTTCAGCCCAGTCTTTTTCGAGGGCTGCAATTTGCTGTTCGCGTGTCAGTGCCATGGAGATAAACCTCGTCGCGTCTTTTATGAAAAGTTGTTCTGCGGTGGAAAATTCCTGCGCTCGCTGACCAGAAGCTTAGGCGGTCAAGTCGGATTCGGCGGGGTAGGCGACGGGATGAACGATGGGCTCGAGGGGAAGTGAGCAGGTAAGGGCGGACTGCGGGCGCATTCGGGCGTCGTGGGCCTTTGTACGAACTACAGCGTGAAGCCGGGTTACCTAATTACGCTTCCGTCCCTCGGGACAACTTCGTTCCAGTCGGCAACCTCGTCAAACACACCTTGTGGGCGGTACAGACACGAAGCGGTTCGCGGGGTAGATGCGAACATCGCTTCGAAGACCCTTGCCAGGGCCTCTGATTAGCGGGAGCGAGGCCATCATGCCTTCGCTTTTTTGCCTCGTCAAACGTTTTGTAGTGCTTTTTTTCAAGCACTACATCTTTCGTCTAATACGACTAATCAGTCAGTTTTCGGTGGTTTAGTCCAAGGCTTCGACTTTTACCTTCAAGGTCATGTCATCCCGGCCTTGAGTCGAGTAGCTGCGGGCCAGGCCCTGTTTGTCGGCCTGAGTCTGGCGATTCACGCCGGCCAGAGTGATCCACTCGCCGAGACGTCCGCTGACGGTTGTGTCGGTACTTTGCACGTTCACTACATCGGGACGTTCCTGGCTCATACGGTCGCGATTGGTCGTGATTGCCACGTGAACGATGTCGCCGGTGACGCTGGCGGTGACGTAGAAACCCTGGGTGACGTTGCGGTACTCGGTCTGGCTGCTGTAATCGCCGTAGGAGTTGCTCTGGCTGCTGGTGATCGGCACGCTCTGGCCGACCTGGATCAGCGCCGGCATGCCGTCGGTGGCCTGGACTTGCTGGACGCCGCCGTCACGGCTGGAGGTGCTGCGGCTGATGATGCGGGTCTGCGCACCATTGACCGAATAACCTTCATCGCCACGGCCGTTGTTTTCATTGGTGTCGACGGTGATCAGCAGGCGTTTTGGCGCCGTGTCGAGCTGAGTGATCAGCGCCTTTAGTTCCTCGATCTTGTCCTGCTCGGCTTTGACGATCAACTGGTTGCCATAGGCGCTGACCTGGCCGTCCTTGCCGATGAAGTCTTGCGCCATCGGCAGCATGTCGGCGCTGGTGCGGTACTTGAGGGGGACGACTTCTGTGGCTGCCATCACCGAAAAACTGCAGCCGAGCAGCAGGGTGGTGAGCAGGGTGCGTAGGGACATGTCCGTTATCTCCGCTTTCGAAAGGCTTGATATTGCCAGTTTGTCGGCCTGGGGTGGGGCAAGTTGAATCGTAGACAGCAAAACGCCCCGGCATCGTGGGATGTCGGGGCGTTTTACAGTGTGCTTCATGGCCTCTTCGCGAGCTAATGCTCGCTCCCACAGTGGTTTTCTGTTTGACACAAATCTGTGTCCACTGAGGTTCCCTGTGGGAGCGAGCCTGCTCGCGAAGGCCACGCCTCGGTTTTAAGCCGAATGGCGAACCATATCGACGTGCGGAATCCCTGCTTCCAGGAACTCTTCACTGACCAGGCTGAAACCCAGGCGCTCATAAAACGCCGTAGCCTGCACCTGAGCGCTGAGCATCTGCTGCTTCAGACCGCGCGCTTCAGCTTCAGCGATGACCGCTTGCATCAGCGCATCACCGACCTTCATGCCGCGCCAGTCTTTGAGCACCGACACCCGGCCGATGTGCCCGTCGGGCAGCAGGCGCGCAGTGCCGATCGGAAAGTCGCCTTCAAAGGCCAGAAAATGCACCGCGCTTGCGTCATCCGCGTCCCACTCCAGCTCAGGTGGCACCGATTGCTCAGCGATAAATACCGTCTCACGAATGCGGCGGATCTCGGCGATGTCCTTTTGCCAATCTGCGACACGTACGCGAATCTTATTCATCGGCGAACCCCAGGCTCCCTTGCTTGACCAGTTCGCACAACAGGCCACGACCGTCTTCGTCGTTCAGCCACTCGCCAAGGTTGTCGACATGCAAGGCATCGGCGGCGCAGATCAGTTTCAGCAGCTCACGCAGTTTGCCCGGCAGGTAACGGCTCTGGCCGCTGGCGAACAGCAGCAGATCGTCATCGACTTCCGACCACGCCAGACGTGCGCTTGGGTTGCGGATCAGCACGGCGCCATCCTGCAGGGCGCTGAGGAAGTCTTCTTCTTCGACTTCTTCCGGGCCGACGACCAGTTCCGGGTAGCGCGGCTCGGTCATGTACTGGCCGAACCAGGTCAGCAACAGGCGCTCGTCGCTCATGTGCTCGGCGAGCAGGCTCTTCAGGCGATCCAGTGCGTCGTGTTGAATCTGATGCGGATCGACCGCTGGCTGCGCGTCGGCATCGGTGTAGCGCTCTTCGTCAGTCAGGAACTGGCTGAGAAAATCGGTGAAGTGGGTCAGCACTTCGGATGCGCTTGGTGCGCGGAAACCGACCGAGTAGGTCATGCAGTTATCCACGGCGACGCCGCAGTGAGCCAGGCGCGGCGGCAGGTAAAGCATGTCGCCCGGTTCCAGAACCCACTCTTCAGTCTGTTCGAATTCAGCGAGGATGCGCAGGTCTGCGTGTTGCAGCAGCGGGCTCTCGGAATCGCACATCTGGCCGATTTTCCAGTTGCGCTTGCCGTGACCTTGCAGCAGGAACACGTCGTAGTTGTCGAAGTGCGGACCAACGCTGCCACCTGGTGCGGCGTAACTGATCATCACGTCGTCGACGCGCCAGCTCGGCAGAAAGCGGAAGCTTTCCAGCAGCTCGCTGACTTCCGGCACGAACTGGTCGACTGCCTGAACGAGCAGGGTCCACTCTTTTTCCGGCAATTTGCTGAATTCGTCTTCAGCGAACGGACCGCGACGCAGCTCCCATGGGCGCTCGCCGTGCTCGATAACCAGGCGCGATTCAACTTCTTCTTCCAGGGCCAGGCCGGCCAGTTCGTCGGCGTCGATCGGGCTTTCGAAGTCAGGAATCGCCTGACGGATCAGCAGTGGCTTTTTCTGCCAGTAGTCGCGCAGGAATTCGCGCGCCGTGAGGCCGCCCAGAAGTTGAAGAGGAATATCGGAATTCATATGTAACCTATTGAAAAAAAGCACTTTTCAGACGGGAATAAAAACGCCCGGCGCGGCCGGGCGTCTCAAACGGGTCAAGCGGTCAATCAGATGCGTTTGGCTTGCGCTACAGCGTTACCGATGTAGTTGGCCGGGGTCAGCAGTTTCAGCTCGGCTTTCGCTTCGGCTGGCATGTCCAGACCATCAATGAAAGTCTGCAACGCTTCAGGGCTGATGCCCTTGCCGCGGGTCAATTCTTTCAGCTTCTCGTACGGGTTTTCGATGTTGTAGCGACGCATCACGGTCTGGATTGGCTCAGCCAGAACTTCCCAGCAAGCGTCCAGATCAGCGGCGATCTTCTGCGCATTCAGCTCAAGCTTGCTGATGCCTTTGAGGCTGGCTTCGTACGCGATCACGCTGTGGGCGAAGCCGACACCGAGGTTACGCAGTACGGTGGAGTCGGTCAGGTCGCGCTGCCAGCGGGAGATCGGCAGTTTGCTCGCCAGGTGCTGGAACAGCGCGTTGGCGATGCCCAGGTTGCCTTCGGAGTTTTCGAAGTCGATCGGGTTGACCTTGTGCGGCATGGTCGACGAACCGATTTCGCCAGCGATGGTGCGCTGCTTGAAGTAACCCAGGGAGATGTAGCCCCAGATGTCACGGTCGAAGTCGATCAGAATAGTGTTGAAGCGCGCAATGGCGTCGAACAGCTCGGCGATGTAGTCGTGCGGTTCGATCTGCGTGGTGTACGGGTTGAAACCCAGACCCAGCTCGTCTTCGATGAAGGCGCGGGCGTTGGCTTCCCAGTCGATCTGCGGGTAAGCCGACAGGTGAGCGTTGTAGTTGCCGACAGCGCCGTTGATCTTGCCCAGCAGCGGAACGGCAGCGACTTGAGCGATTTGACGCTCGAGGCGGTAAACCACGTTCGCCAGTTCTTTACCCAGAGTGGTCGGGGAGGCTGGTTGGCCGTGGGTGCGCGACAGCATCGGCACGTCGGCGAAACGGATTGCCAGCTCGCGGATGGCGTCGCAGGTCTGACGCATCAGCGGCAGCATTACATCGTCACGGCCTTCGCGCAGCATCAGGGCGTGGGACAGGTTGTTGATGTCCTCGCTGGTGCAGGCAAAGTGGATGAATTCGCTGACGGCGGCCAGCTCGGGCAGTTTGGCGGCTTGCTCTTTGAGCAGGTATTCGATCGCCTTGACGTCGTGGTTGGTGGTGCGCTCGATCTCTTTGACGCGCTCGGCGTGCTCCAGCGAGAAGTTTTCAGCCAGTTCATTGAGAACGGCGTTGGCCTCGGCGGAGAACGCTGGCACTTCAGGGATACCGGCGTGGGCGGCCAGGCGCTGGAGCCAGCGCACTTCAACCAGAACACGGGCACGGATCAGACCGTACTCGCTGAAAATCGGGCGCAGGGCCTGGGTTTTGCCGGCGTAGCGGCCGTCAACAGGGGAAACCGCAGTGAGCGAAGAAAGCTGCATGGGGTGTTCTCGGACAGTCGGGCAACGAAATGGGGCGCGTATCATACATGAAAAAATCCGCCGGTCCGTTGCCAACTGACCGGCGTATTACGCGTTACAGACTTCAAAGCGTTTGTTGCGGGCGATTTACTCGCTGCGCATCAGCGGATACAGCTCTTTGAGCAGCTTGCGTCGGCTGATCACCAGCTGCCAGCGATGGCCGCCGAGCTGACGCCACAGGCGCGCCGAGCGAATCCCGGCGAGCAGCAGGGCACGAATCTTCGAGGCATTGCTCGGCTGTTGCAGGTTGCGCATGTCGCCGTGCACCTGAATGCGTTGGCGCAGCGTGCTCAGGGTGTCCTGATACAGCGCGCCGCATGCGGCAATGACGTTTTCGTGCGCCGGGCCGAAATGCTCGACCTGGGACTGGATCTGCGGCAGACGCTTGCCGATCGCATCGAGCATGTCGTCGCGCTTGGCCAGTTGCCGCTCGAGACCAAGCATCGACAAGGCATAGCGCAACGGTTCGCGCTGCAACGTGCTCGGATCGCGTTCAAGGGCGCCGATCAGTGCGCGATAGCCTTCGCGCAGATTGAGGTCGTCGCCGCCGTATACGTCCAGCGTGTCTTTCGGGTCGCGTACCAACAGACTGCCGAGCATGCAGGTCAGGCCGGCTTCGCTGGTCTGGCCGCTTTTGGCGATCCGGTCGACCAGCACGGCGGCGAGAAATACGCCACCCAGGGCCGTCAGTTGCTCCTGAGTCGGGCTCATGCCTGACCACTCCATGGCTCGGCGACTTCGATCACGCCGCCGCCGAGGCAGATTTCACCGTCATAGAACACCACGGATTGGCCCGGTGTTACCGCGCGTTGCGGCTCATCGAACACGGCGCGGTAGCCGGTTGCAGTCTGCTCCAGCGTGCAGGCCTGATCGCTCTGGCGATAACGCACTTTGGCGGTCAGGCGACGTGGCTGGCTCAGGTCGACCGGGTTGACCCAGTAGATTTCCGAGGCGAGCAGGGCGCCGGAGAACAACCACGGATGGTTGTTGCCCTGGCCGACGATCAGTTCGTTGTTGTCCAGATCTTTGCGCAGCACGTACCACGGCTCATCGCCGGCATCTTTCAGGCCGCCGATGCCCAGGCCCTGACGCTGACCGATGGTGTGGTACATCAAGCCGTGGTGACGGCCGATGACTTCGCCTTCGGTGGTCTTGATCTCGCCCGGCTGTGCCGGCAGGTACTGCTTGAGGAAGTCGCTGAAGCGCCGTTCGCCGATGAAGCAGATCCCGGTGGAATCCTTCTTCTTGGCGGTCGCCAGTTCGTATTTCTCGGCAATTGCGCGGACTTCAGGTTTTTCCAGTTCGCCGACCGGGAACAGGGTCTTGGCGATCTGTTCGCCGCCGACGGCGTGCAGGAAGTAGCTTTGATCCTTGTTGGCGTCGAGGCCTTTGAGCAGCTCGGTGCGGCCATCGACGTCGCGGCGGCGCACGTAGTGGCCGGTGGCGATCAGGTCGGCACCGAGCATCATGGCGTAGTCGAGGAACGCCTTGAACTTGATCTCGCGGTTGCACAGGATGTCCGGGTTCGGCGTGCGCCCGGCCTTGTATTCGGCCAGGAAGTGCTCGAACACGTTGTCCCAGTACTCGGCAGCGAAGTTGGCGGTGTGCAGCTTGATGCCGATCTTGTCGCAGACAGCCTGGGCATCCGCCAGGTCGTCCATGGCGGTGCAGTATTCCGTTCCGTCGTCTTCTTCCCAGTTCTTCATGAACAGGCCTTCCACCGCGTAACCCTGCTCGATCAGCAGGAGAGCGGAAACGGAAGAGTCCACGCCGCCGGACATGCCGACAATGACGCGCTTCTTGGATGTGTCAGAAGGGGCTGGATCACGCATAGGGATTCAATGAGTGTCTTTAAAAAGGACGCGATTCTATCAGGCTCGCGGCCTCAAGGCTAAAGAGAAGGGCGGATCAATTCGAGGCCGAAGTGATGGCCGGCCAGATAATCATCGATGCAACGGATGATCAGCTCGCTGCGCCAATGCTCGCGCTGCTCGATTAATTCGTCGCGGGTCAGCCACTTGGCGCCGACAATGCCGTCGTCGAGCTGATAATCCGGGTGATGTTTCAGTGCTTTGGCGACGAAGCAGATGCGTTGGTAGGTCACGCCGTTGCTGGGTGCGGTGTACAGATAAATGCCGACCACGCCGGTGGGTTTGACGTCCCAGCCGGTTTCTTCGAGGGTTTCACGAATGGCGGCATCGATCAGGGTTTCGTCAGGGTCGAGATGACCGGCGGGCTGGTTGAGCACTTTGCGGCCGGCCTTGTGCTCTTCAACCATCAGAAAGCGACCGTTGTCCTCGACGATGGTGGCGACGGTGATGTGGGGGAGCCATTCCATAAATCTTCCTCAATCTATTGGTTGAAACCCAGTCCCTGAGGGAGCTGGCTTGCTGGCGATAGCGGTGGGTCAGTCACCCTTCATGTTGGATGATAAGCCGTCACCGCTGGCAAGCCAGCTCCCACAGGGGTTTATGGTGATCATAAAACCCGGAAACACAAACCCCGGCACAAGGCCGGGGTTTGTTTACAGCACTACAACCTTAAACCAGCGCAGCAATCGCCGCGTTGAGGGTTGCGCTTGGGCGCATGGCCTTGCTGATCAGCTCGGCATTGGCGTGGTAGTAACCGCCGATGTCGACTGGCTTGCCCTGAACGGCGTTGAGCTCGGCAACGATGGTTGCTTCGTTCTCGGTCAGAGTCTTGGCCAGAGTCGCGAACTGCGCTTGCAGTGCAGCGTCTTCGGTCTGGGCTGCCAGAGCCTGAGCCCAGTACATCGCCAGATAGAAGTGGCTGCCGCGGTTGTCGATGTTGCCGACTTTGCGCGATGGCGACTTGTTGTTGTCGAGGAACTGGCCAGTGGCCTGATCCAGGGTCTTGGACAGCACCAGTGCTTTCGGGTTGTTGTAGTTCACACCCAAATGCTCAAGCGAGGCTGCCAGGGCAAGGAACTCACCCAGCGAATCCCAGCGCAGGAAGTTTTCTTCAACCAGTTGCTGCACGTGCTTTGGAGCCGAGCCGCCGGCGCCGGTTTCGAACAGGCCACCGCCGTTCATCAGCGGCACGATCGACAGCATCTTGGCGCTGGTGCCCAGTTCCATGATCGGGAACAAGTCGGTCAGGTAGTCGCGCAGTACGTTGCCGGTCACCGAAATGGTGTCCTTGCCTTCGCGGGTGCGCTGCAGGGTGTACTTCATGGCATCAACCGGCGCCATGATCTGGATGTCCAGACCTGCGGTGTCGTGATCCTTCAGGTAAGCCTGAACTTTCTCGATCACTACGCCATCGTGAGCGCGCATTGGGTCCAGCCAGAAAATAGCCGGAGTGCTGCTGGCGCGAGCACGGTTGACGGCCAGTTTGACCCAGTCCTGGATCGGCGCGTCTTTGGTCTGGCACATGCGGAAGATGTCGCCGGCTTCAACAGCCTGTTCCATCAGCAGGGTGCCTTTGCTGTCGGTCACGCGAACCACGCCGTCAGCCTTGATCTGGAAGGTCTTGTCGTGGGAGCCGTATTCTTCGGCTTTTTTAGCCATCAGGCCAACGTTTGGCACGCTGCCCATGGTGGTCGGATCGAAAGCACCATTGGCTTTGCAATCTTCGATCACGGCCTGGTAGATGGTCGCGTAGCAGCGATCCGGGATCACAGCCTTGGTGTCGTGCAACTGACCGTCAGTGCCCCACATCTTGCCGGAGTCACGGATCATCGCTGGCATCGAGGCGTCGACGATAACGTCGCTCGGCACGTGCAGGTTGGTGATGCCTTTGTCGGAGTTGACCATCGCCAGCGACGGACGAGCAGCGTAGACCGCCGCCATGTCGGCTTCGATCTGCGCTTGTTGCTCGGCCGGCAGGGCTTTGATGCGAGCGTACAGATCGCCGATGCCGTTGTTCAGGTTGAAGCCGATCTGGGCCAGCACGTCAGCGTGCTTGGTCAGTGCGTCTTTATAGAACTCGGCAACGATCTGGCCGAACATGATCGGGTCAGAGACCTTCATCATGGTCGCTTTCAGGTGCACCGACAGCAGCACGCCTTGAGCCTTGGCGCTTTCGATTTCAGCAGCGATGAACGCACGCAGGGCGTTTTTGCTCATCACGGCGCAGTCGAGAATCTCGCCAGCCTGAACGGTGGTTTTTTCTTTCAGGACGGTAGCGGTACCGTCTTTGGCGATCAGCTCGATTTTCACAGCGTCAGCGGCGTCGATCAGGGCAGCTTTTTCGCTGCCGTAGAAATCGCCGGTGCTCATGTGAGCGACGTGGGATTTGGAGTCTTTGGCCCAGGCGCCCATTTTGTGCGGGTGCTTGCGCGCATAGTTCTTGACCGACAGCGGTGCACGACGATCGGAGTTGCCTTCGCGCAGAACCGGGTTTACGGCGCTGCCCTTGATCTTGTCGTAACGCGCCTTGGCGTCTTTGTCGGCGTCGCTGGTCACGGTTTCCGGGTAGTCCGGCAGGTTGTAACCCTGAGCTTGCAGCTCTTTGATCGCGGCTTGCAGCTGTGGAACCGAAGCACTGATGTTCGGCAGCTTGATGATGTTGGCTTCAGGCGTAACGGCCAGGTCGCCCAGTTCGGCGAGGTGGTCGGCTACGGCTTTGTCACCCAGTTGCTCGGGGAAGCTGGCCAGGATGCGCGCTGCAAGAGAGATATCGCGGGTTTCCACGGCGATATCGGCCGAGGCAGTGTAAGCCTCGATGATCGGCAGCAGGGAATAGGTGGCGAGGGCTGGGGCTTCGTCGGTGAAGGTATAGATGATCTTCGAGCGGGTGGGCATATTCGGATTAACTCTCTCTTCTTTGCTAAAGCGTGCGCAGAAACTCGAGGGGCGCCGGGTAAGCGCGTTCGTTCAAAGTCATCCATGAACCGAATGTCGAGATTCTTCGCGGTGATGTTGGGTGCATCAGTAGAGCGTCAAGCAGTCGGGCCGCGGTAACAACCCGACCAATCAGGCGGAAAGTCTCGTTCTAGAGAGGCCAGCCGTCGTGACCCTTTGGTCAGCGGGCGGCATTATACATAGGTAGCTGGCAATCTGCCGATGGTTCATATGCAACGATTCTCGTCCATTGGTCTAAAGGTCGCAGGGCAGGGTGGGGCGTAGAGTCGTCGCGAATGCTTGAGTTTGGCGCTTTTCCCTTTGCTTTCAGGCTTGTACGAAACCAGATGTGCCTGCGCCGCGAACAGAGGGTTTGCGTGTTGATTTAACTGGGTTACGCTCGAACCAAGCCAGATGTTCAATCCAAACAATGGAGTTCAGCATGGGTTACAAGAAGATTCAGGTTCCAGCCGTCGGCGACAAAATCTCCGTCAATGCAGACCATTCTCTCAATGTTCCTGATAACCCGATCATCCCCTTCATCGAAGGTGACGGCATTGGTGTCGACATCAGTCCGGTGATGATCAAGGTTGTCGATGCTGCAGTTCAAAAGGCATACGGCGGCAAGCGCAAGATTTCCTGGATGGAAGTCTACGCCGGGGAAAAAGCCACTCAGGTTTACGATCAGGACACCTGGCTGCCTCAGGAAACCCTGGACGCAGTCAAGGATTACGTGGTTTCCATCAAGGGTCCGCTGACCACCCCGGTCGGTGGCGGCATCCGCTCGCTGAACGTGGCCCTGCGTCAGCAACTCGACCTCTACGTCTGCCTGCGCCCGGTGCGCTGGTTCGAAGGCGTGCCAAGCCCGGTGAAAAAGCCTGGCGACGTCGACATGACGATTTTCCGCGAGAACTCCGAAGACATCTACGCCGGTATCGAGTGGAAGGCCGGTTCGCCGGAAGCGACCAAGGTCATCAAATTCCTTAAAGAAGAAATGGGCGTCACCAAGATCCGTTTTGACGAAAACTGCGGCATCGGCGTCAAGCCGGTTTCCCTGGAGGGTACCAAGCGTCTGGCGCGCAAGGCTCTGCAATACGTGGTCGACAACGACCGCGATTCGCTGACCATCGTGCACAAAGGCAACATCATGAAGTTCACCGAAGGTGCCTTCAAAGAGTGGGCCTATGAGGTGGCGGCTGAAGAGTTCGGTGCGACGCTGCTCGACGGCGGCCCGTGGATGCAGTTCAAAAACCCGAAAACCGGCAAAAACGTTGTGGTCAAAGACGCCATCGCCGACGCCATGCTCCAGCAGATCCTGCTGCGCCCGGCCGAATACGATGTGATCGCGACCCTGAACCTCAACGGTGATTACCTCTCCGACGCCCTCGCGGCGGAAGTGGGCGGTATCGGTATTGCGCCGGGCGCCAACCTGTCCGACACCGTGGCGATGTTCGAAGCCACCCACGGTACAGCACCGAAGTATGCCGGCAAGGATCAGGTCAACCCGGGTTCGTTGATTCTTTCGGCAGAAATGATGCTGCGGCACATGGGCTGGACCGAGGCGGCGGATCTGATCATCAAGGGCACCAACGGCGCCATCAGCGCCAAGACTGTGACCTATGACTTCGAGCGTCTGATGGACGGCGCCAAGCTGGTTTCGTCTTCGGGCTTCGGTGATGCGCTGATCTCGCACATGTAACAGCAACACCCTGCAACAAGAACCGCCCCGCTCGAGATGATCGAGCCGGGCGGTTTTTTATGGCTGAAGGTATCAGGGCGTCAACTGGTAACCTTTTGTTCTCTGGCGACGACGGGGGTCGTTTCTTTTTTGGCGTCAACGGCTTCAATCTTCAAGGCATGCAAGCCTTTCGGGCCCTGCACGATGTCGAATTTCACCACCTGCCCTGCCTTGAGGGTTTTGTAACCCTCCATCTCGATAGCGGAATAATGCGCAAAGAAATCAATTTCTTCGCCATCGTCATCGCGACCTTCGCGGGAGTCAGTATTAATGAAGCCGAACCCCTTGACATTGTTGAACCATTTCACCTTGCCGACAGCCATGCTCAAATCCCTCTGCAACAGACTCCATCGCTGGAGTATCATCCAAGTCATCCGCAATCTAATTCGTTAAAAGAATTGACTCCGCGGATCTTTTTTACCCACTGTGGGCTCTATTGGTTGTAACACCGTTTTCCCGATAGTCAAGGTGACCGGGCAGTCGGAGTTGAAAACGTGGACAACCGCCCCCACCACTGTATTTGCACAACTGACGAACCTTTCTTTCCATGCATGCAATCAGCCAGATTCGACTAACATTCAATCAGGATCGCCCGACTCTCCAAAAGGATCACCCGGAGGAGCGCGACGACGATTCGGCGGGCGTTGCTGTTCAGGAGGCAAAGCCTGCGTTACAGGCGCCGCCGATGTACAAGGTGGTTTTGTTCAATGATGACTACACACCGATGGATTTCGTCGTCGAAGTGCTCGAGGTGTTTTTTAACCTGAATCGCGAGCTGGCGACCAAGGTCATGCTGGCCGTCCATACAGAAGGGCGGGCAGTATGTGGAGTGTTTACCCGCGACATCGCCGAGACAAAGGCCATGCAGGTCAACCAGTACGCCAGGGAAAGCCAGCATCCGCTACTCTGTGAAATCGAGAAGGACGGTTAATCGCCGACCACTTGGGTATGAGGTGAAGCTATGTTAAACCGCGAGCTCGAAGTCACCCTCAATCTTGCCTTTAAGGAGGCTCGTTCGAAACGTCATGAATTCATGACCGTCGAACACCTGCTGCTGGCCCTATTGGACAATGAGGCTGCCGCCACCGTTTTGCGTGCCTGCGGCGCGAACCTCGACAAACTCAAGCACGATCTGCAGGAGTTCATCGACTCCACCACGCCATTGATCCCCGTCCATGACGAGGATCGCGAAACCCAGCCAACCCTGGGCTTTCAGCGTGTGCTGCAACGTGCTGTTTTCCACGTGCAGAGCTCGGGCAAACGCGAAGTGACTGGCGCCAACGTGCTGGTTGCAATCTTCAGTGAGCAAGAGAGTCAGGCAGTGTTTCTGCTGAAACAGCAGAGCGTTGCGCGCATCGATGTCGTCAATTACATCGCGCACGGCATTTCCAAAGTGCCGGGGCATGGCGATCACTCTGAAGGTGAACAAGATATGCAGGACGACGAGGGCGGTGAGTCTTCTTCTTCAGGCAATCCTCTGGATGCTTATGCCAGCAACCTCAACGAACTGGCGCGTCAGGGTCGTATCGACCCGTTGGTCGGACGCGAACTGGAAGTCGAGCGCGTCGCACAGATTCTCGCGCGTCGGCGCAAGAACAATCCGCTGCTGGTAGGCGAGGCTGGCGTGGGTAAAACCGCGATTGCCGAAGGCCTGGCCAAGCGTATTGTCGATAACCAGGTGCCAGACCTGTTGGCTGGCAGCGTTGTTTATTCCCTTGATCTCGGTGCTCTGCTCGCGGGCACCAAGTATCGCGGTGATTTCGAGAAGCGCTTCAAGGCGCTGCTCAATGAACTGAAGAAACGTCCGCAAGCCATTCTGTTCATCGACGAAATCCACACCATTATTGGTGCCGGTGCGGCGTCGGGTGGCGTGATGGATGCCTCGAACCTGCTCAAGCCTTTGCTATCGTCTGGCGACATTCGTTGCATCGGTTCGACTACGTTCCAGGAATTTCGCGGCATCTTCGAGAAGGATCGTGCGCTCGCACGACGCTTCCAGAAGGTCGATGTCGTCGAACCGTCGGTGGAAGACACCATCGGCATCCTGCGCGGCCTGAAAGGGCGTTTCGAAGCGCATCACAACATCGAGTACAGCGATGAGGCGTTGCGCGCCGCTGCCGAACTGGCTTCGCGCTACATCAACGACCGGCACATGCCGGACAAAGCCATCGACGTCATTGACGAAGCCGGCGCTTACCAGCGCCTGCAGCCGGTCGAGAAGCGCGCCAAGCGTATCGAAGTGCCGCACGTCGAAGACATCGTGGCGAAGATTGCGCGGATTCCGCCGAAGCACGTCACCAGTTCCGACAAGGAACTGCTGCGTAACCTCGAGCGCGATTTGAAGCTGACGGTATTTGGTCAGGATGCGGCGATCGATTCGCTGTCGACTGCGATCAAGCTCTCCCGTGCAGGCCTCAAGTCGCCAGACAAGCCAGTCGGTTCGTTCCTGTTCGCAGGGCCAACCGGTGTTGGTAAAACCGAGGCCGCACGGCAATTGGCCAAGGCGCTGGGTATCGAACTGGTTCGCTTCGACATGTCCGAGTACATGGAGCGCCACACCGTATCGCGTCTGATCGGTGCGCCTCCAGGCTATGTCGGCTTTGATCAGGGCGGTCTGTTGACCGAAGCGATTACCAAGCAGCCGCATTGCGTATTGCTGCTCGATGAAATCGAGAAGGCGCACCCGGAAGTCTTCAACCTGCTGCTGCAGGTGATGGATCACGGCACGCTGACCGATAACAACGGGCGCAAGGCGGATTTCCGCAACGTGATCGTGATCATGACCACCAACGCCGGTGCCGAAACGGCCGCGCGTGCTTCGATTGGTTTCACTCATCAGGATCACTCGTCTGATGCGATGGAAGTGATCAAGAAGAGCTTCACGCCGGAATTCCGTAACCGTTTGGACACCATTATCCAGTTTGGTCGCCTCAGTCATGAGGTCATCAAGAGTGTGGTGGACAAGTTCCTTACCGAGCTTCAGGCGCAGCTGGAAGACAAGCGGGTGCTGTTGGAAGTTACCGACGCGGCGCGCAGTTGGCTGGCGGCCGGTGGTTACGACTCGGCAATGGGCGCACGTCCGATGGCGCGTCTGATCCAGGACAAGATCAAGCGTCCGCTTGCGGAGGAGATTCTGTTTGGCGAGTTGGCCGAGCATGGTGGCGTGGTTCACATCGACATCAAGGATGGTGAGATGACCTTTGACTTCGAAACCACGGCTGAGATGGCCTGACGGCCTGTTGTAAGCGAAAGGCGCCTTCGGGCGCCTTTTTGTTGTCAGGCGTTTTTGGGTGTATATCCGTTGCTGCTGTGATGGCTTATTACGGTTTCGCCCTTACGGCGATTCACTTTTTTCAAGCGCGGTACATGTCAAGGTACCTGTCGCCTTGGTCTTACGGTTGCTAGCCCATTGCGTCCTTTATTTCAGGGCGCTCAGGATTTAAATAAACGGCATTTGCCAGCTTCCAGTTGCGTGTGCGAGCGCTGCACCTCCTCTCGCTGTGTTTGGCTTCGCCAAACGGTCGCTGCGCTCCCACCCCCGGATCAATCCCGGAACGAAGCCTGCCGACGTCGCCTGTGGATCAAGATCAAGAGCTGCAGCCGAGCTAACGCTCATCCTGTTGAGTGGTGAGGAGCACAGCGTGGTCGGCTTTGGATTTGTGGTGGATTTGCCCCTCATCGGAACGCCGCCCGCCAAGCCCTCTCCCGGGGGAGAGGGGGCCGATTTGTGTGCTTTTCAAAGCCTGAGTTCGACTCGGTATCGCACGTCGGCGTAGTTCGCCCAAGCACCCCGGTTAGTCCCCTCTCCCTCCGGGAGAGGGCTAGGGTGAGGGGCTTTTGATCTTGCTTCGGCTTTTGATCTTTTGCCCCATCGGCAGGCCGAGCGAAGGTGTTCATCCGGGGTTAGGCGCGCAGCGCCGTGCGGCGAAGCCGCATACATCGAGAGGAGGTGCAGCGCAGCAAACCGTAGGTGATGCCCCCGGATGGACGCCGTAGCGAGGGAACGCTGAGCCTCAGCGAAGTGCCGTACGCCGGGGCAAAGCCTTTTGGTTCCTTTTTGGCGTTTGAAAAAGGGACTCGCTGTAAGAGCGAAACCGCCAGCGGCAACACCCGCAGCAACGGATGTACACCTAAAATCCAAAGCCCCAAAGAACCCAAATCCCAAACCCCAGACACAAAAACGCCCGGCATAAAGCCGGGCGTCTTGTATTGACTTGATTAGCGAGCGCGGTAAGTGATGCGCCCTTTGCTCAAGTCATAGGGCGTCAGCTCGACGCGCACTTTGTCACCGGTAAGAATACGAATGTAGTTCTTGCGCATCTTGCCGGAAATATGCGCGGTTACGACGTGCCCATTTTCCAACTCCACACGAAACATGGTGTTGGGCAGGGTGTCGACGACAGTGCCTTCCATTTCGAAGCTGTCTTCTTTCGACATGCAGTAAAGCCCTCGGTATCCAATGAATGGCCCGGTGCAACTGCGCCAGGCAAAAGCGGCGTGCATTGTGCCCGAAAAATGGTGTTTACGCCAAGGGGTTTACGGCTTGTCGTTAGTTCAGGATCACCCAGCGCTGATTAATCAGCAGTTCGATGGGGCGATATTGGGTCTTGTAGTTCATCTTTTTGCAATTCTTGATCCAGTAACCAAGGTAGACCGCTTCAAGTCCTCGGCGCTGACTCTCGGCGATTTGCCACAGAATTGCGAAACGTCCAAGGCTGCGCCGTTCTTCGGCCGGTTCGTAAAAGGTGTAGACCGCCGACAAGCCGTTCGGCAGCAAATCGGTCACGGCTACCGCCAGCAACCGTCCGTCGAGTCGGAACTCGTAAAAGCGTGAGAAGGGCAGATCGCGCACCAGAAAAGTCGAGAATTGATCACGGCTTGGCGGGTACATGTCGCCGTCGGCGTGACGCTGTTCGATGTAGCGCTGGTACAGTTCGAAGTATTCTTCACTGAACCCCGGTTTCGCCGGCTGTACCTGCAAGTCGGCGTTGCGCTTGAAAATCCGCTTCTGCTGACGATTGGGGGTGAACTGCGCCACCGGAATGCGTGCAGGCACACACGCATTGCAATTCTGGCAATGGGGGCGGTACAGATGATCGCCGCTGCGACGAAAGCCCATTTCCGACAGGTCTGCGTAGACGTGCACATCCATGGGCTGACTAGGGTCGAGAAACAGGGTTGTGGCCTGTTCCTCGGGCAGATAGCTGCAAGAGTGGGGCTGAGTGGCATAGAACTTCAAACGCGCCAACTCGGTCATGATCAACCCTCGGGATAAGCTGGTGAATTAAGTGTAAGCCACGCGCGCAAAAGTCGCTCAGCAAACCCAGGTGGCGTGATTGGGCTGATCCAGATGCCTTGCCAGATAGCCTGAGAATTCGTGGCGGGGAATCGCCCGGGCGCCGAGGCTGTGCAGGTGGTCGGTGGGCATCTGGCAGTCGATCAGCACGAATCCTGATGCTTGCAGGTGCCGGACCAGCGTGGCAAAGCCGTACTTGGAAGCATTGTCGGCGCGGCTGAACATCGATTCGCCAAAAAACAGCTGCCCCATCGCTAGCCCGTAAAGGCCGCCGACCAGTTCGCCCTGATCCCACACTTCCACCGAATGAGCGAAGCCGCGCCGGTGCAGTTCAACATAGGCGTCTTGCATGGCCTCAGTGATCCAGGTGCCGTCGGCGTAATCCCTTGGCGCGGCGCAGGCGCGGATCACGGCTTCGAAGTCCTGATCGAAAGTCACCTCATAGCGCTCCTTGCGCAGCAATTTGCCCAGACTGCGTGAAACATGCAGTTCGTCGGGAAACAGCACGGTGCGAGGGTCAGGCGACCACCAAAGAATCGGCTGACCTTCGGAAAACCACGGAAAGCAGCCATGGCGATACGCCTGAATCAGGCGGTCGGCGGAGAGGTCGCCGCCGGCGGCGAGCAATCCGTTGGGTTCGCGCATGGCCTTTTCCAGCGGTGGAAAAGTCAGGGAATTACGTTGTAACCAAGTCAGCATGGCATCCAGGCTTGCAGAAGGGGAGGGCGGTGCGGGCTACTCGGCCCGCGATAAATTGTGCCGCGAAATGCTGCGAATGTCGTGCCGATCCTGCTCGACGTTCGCGGTGTTGCAACTTGGCGCGCTGGATGCGGTCGTAAGCGAGCACTGCGCGCCGGCCCGCGACATCTCTGCATTGGGCCTTGCAGGCAGTCTGCGACCGTTCGCAGGGGGCAGGTGTCAATGCTTCGCTACGTTCATCAAATACACCTCATAAGCCTTTGTCACAAAAGACAATGCATGGTCAAATTGGATCGCGGGTTTTGCGCGCTTGGCTATGCTCAATGCTGCGGGTCTGAACCATGGCATCGGACGTACAAACCCGTACAATGCCGGGCTGTTACACAATATTTGCCGGTTAGAGTGTTTATAGCTGTGTATGTAAAAGCTGCCGCTCAGTGTTAAAAGTAGTCCCAGTTGTGCCCGTCAACTTTTTTACCTGCCTGGATTGGGCAGTTTTTTATCGTCATTCAATAGATGGACGCGCCTCGGGCGCAGGAAAAGTAGCGTTTTGAAGAAATCCACCGAAGCACCAAAAACAGTCGTTCCGCTCTGGCGCCAACAGTTGCACTACCGGCTCAAGGAAGGTGCATTGATCGCCATCGGCGCGCTGTGCCTGTTCCTGATGATGGCTTTGCTGACCTACGGCAAGGACGATCCGGGCTGGAGCCACAACAGCAAGATCGACGACGTGCAGAACTTCGGCGGCCCGGCGGGCTCCTACAGCGCCGACATCCTGTTCATGGTGCTCGGTTACTTCGCCTACATCTTCCCGTTGCTGCTGGCGGTCAAGGCCTATCAGATCTTCCGTCAGCGCCACGAGCCATGGCAGTGGAGCGGCTGGCTGTTCTCCTGGCGCCTGATCGGCCTGGTATTTCTTATTCTTTCCGGTGCGGCGCTGGCGCATATCCATTTTCACGCTGCAACCGGTCTGCCGGCCGGTGCCGGTGGTGCGCTGGGCGAGAGCCTCGGCGACCTGGCGAAAAACGCATTCAATATTCAGGGCAGCACGTTGCTGTTCATCGCGCTGTTTCTGTTCGGTCTGACGGTGTTCACTGACCTGTCGTGGTTCAAGGTGATGGACATCACCGGCAAGATCACCCTGGACCTGTTCGAACTGTTCCAGGGCGCGCTAAACCGCTGGTGGTCGGCCCGCACCGAGCGCAAGCAACTGGTTGCGCAACTGCGTGAAGTCGATGACCGCGTACATGATGTGGTCGCGCCGACCGTCACCGATAAGCGTGAACAGGCCAAGGTCAAGGAACGCCTGATCGAGCGTGAGCAGGCGTTGAGCAAGCACATGTCCGATCGCGAAAAACAGGTGCCACCGGTCATCGCTCCGGCGCCGACCAAAGCGCCCGAGCCGAGCAAGCGCGTGCAGAAAGAGAAACAGGCACCGTTGTTTGTCGACAGCGCGGTGGAAGGCACCTTGCCGCCAATCTCGATCCTCGATCCTGCGGAAAAGAAACAACTCAATTACTCCCCGGAGTCGCTGGCAGCGGTCGGCCACTTGCTGGAGATCAAGCTCAAGGAATTCGGCGTCGAAGTCACCGTAGACTCGATCCATCCGGGGCCGGTGATCACCCGGTACGAAATCCAGCCGGCTGCGGGCGTCAAGGTCAGCCGTATCTCCAACCTGGCAAAAGACCTGGCGCGCTCCCTGGCAGTGACCAGTGTGCGGGTGGTTGAGGTCATTCCGGGCAAGACTACCGTCGGTATCGAGATTCCCAACGAAGACCGGCAGATCGTGCGCTTCTCCGAAGTGCTGTCGACGCCCGAGTACGACAACTTCAAATCGCCGGTCACCCTGGCGCTGGGTCACGACATTGGTGGCAAACCGGTCATCACTGACCTGGCGAAGATGCCGCACTTGCTGGTGGCCGGTACGACCGGTTCCGGTAAGTCCGTGGGTGTGAACGCGATGATCCTGTCGATCCTGTTCAAGTCCGGCCCGGAAGACGCCAAGCTGATCATGATCGACCCGAAGATGCTCGAGCTGTCGATCTACGAAGGCATTCCGCACCTGCTGTGCCCGGTAGTGACCGACATGAAGGACGCCGCCAACGCCCTGCGCTGGAGCGTCGCCGAGATGGAGCGTCGCTACAAGCTGATGGCGAAGATGGGGGTGCGAAACCTGTCCGGCTTCAACGCCAAGGTCAAGGAAGCCCAGGACGCTGGCGAGCCACTGAGCGATCCGCTGTACAAGCGCGAAAGCATTCACGACGAAGCACCGTTGCTGCAGAAGCTGCCGACCATCGTCGTGGTTGTCGACGAATTCGCCGACATGATGATGATCGTCGGCAAGAAGGTTGAAGAGCTCATCGCCCGTATCGCCCAGAAGGCGCGTGCGGCGGGTATTCACTTGATTCTTGCGACACAGCGGCCGTCGGTGGACGTGATCACCGGTCTGATCAAGGCCAACATTCCGACCCGTATGGCGTTCCAGGTGTCGAGCAAGATCGACTCCCGGACCATCATCGATCAGGGCGGCGCCGAACAACTGCTCGGTCACGGTGACATGCTCTACATGCCACCGGGTACCAGTCTGCCGATCCGGGTTCACGGTGCGTTTGTGTCCGACGAAGAAGTCCACCGTGTGGTCGAGGCGTGGAAACTGCGCGGCGCCCCGGAATACAACGACGACATCCTCAACGGTGTCGAAGAGGCGGGCAGCGGCTTTGAAGGCAGCAGCGGTGGTGGCGACGGCGACGATCCTGAGGCAGACGCACTGTATGATGAAGCCGTACAGTTCGTGCTGGAAAGCCGTCGCGCATCGATCTCCGCTGTACAGCGCAAGCTGAAAATCGGCTACAACCGCGCGGCACGGATGATCGAAGCCATGGAAATGGCCGGCGTCGTCACATCAATGAACACCAACGGTTCGCGTGAAGTCCTGGCGCCTGGCCCGGTACGCGACTGATTGCAAAAGCAAGAGGCGGGACAATGATGTGCCGCCGCTCTCCTAACGAGTATTCAAGAGGACTCCCATGCGTCTTATCCGCATGCTGCTGCCAGTACTGGCTCTGACCACACTCACGGCCCACGCCGATGACAAGGACGTGGCGCGTCTGACCCAATTGCTGGAAACATCCAAGACCCTGAGCGCAAACTTCTCGCAGCTGACCCTTGATGGCGGCGGCACGCAGTTGCAGGAAACCACTGGCAACATGACCTTGCAGCGTCCGGGCCTGTTCTACTGGCACACCAATGCGCCGGCCGAGCAGACCATGGTTTCTGACGGCAAGAAAGTCACCCTGTGGGACCCGGATCTTGAGCAGGCAACCATCAAGAAACTCGATGAGCGTCTGACCCAGACCCCGGCGCTGCTGCTGTCCGGTGACGTGTCGAAGATCAGCCAGAGCTTCGACATCAGCGCGAAAGAAGCGGGCGGCGTGATCGACTTCACCCTCAAGCCGAAAACCAAGGACACGCTGTTCGACAACCTGCGCCTGTCGTTCCGCAACGGTCTGCTCAACGACATGCAACTGATCGACAGCGTTGGTCAGCGCACCAACATCCTGTTCACCGGGGTGAAGGCCAACGAGCCGGTGCCAGCGTCGAAGTTCAAGTTCGATATCCCGAAGGGCGCTGACGTTATCCAGGAATAAACGCTCCCACAGGAGTTGCTGTTCTCACTGAGGTTTCATAGGTAGTGATGGATCTGTTTCGCAGTGCACCGATTGCCCAGCCACTGGCCGCGCGTTTGCGTGCGACCAATCTGGATGAGTACGTCGGTCAGGAGCATTTGCTGGCTCGCGGCAAGCCTCTGCGTGAGGCGCTGGAGCAGGGTGCTCTGCATTCGATGATTTTCTGGGGCCCGCCGGGCGTGGGTAAAACCACGCTGGCGCGTTTGCTCGCGGAAGTCTCGGATGCACACTTCGAAACGGTGTCGGCGGTGCTCGCCGGGGTCAAGGAGATCCGTCAAGCCGTTGAAATCGCCAAGCAGCAGGCCGGCCAGTACGGCAAGCGCACGATTCTGTTCGTCGATGAAGTGCACCGCTTCAACAAGTCCCAGCAGGACGCGTTCCTGCCGTACGTTGAAGACGGCACGCTGATCTTCATCGGCGCCACCACTGAAAACCCTTCGTTTGAACTGAACAACGCGCTGTTGTCGCGGGCCCGCGTTTACGTCCTGAAAAGTCTCGACGAGGCGGCGCTGCGCAAGCTCGTGCATCGCGCGCTGACTGAAGAGCGCGGCTTGGGCAAACGTAACCTGACGTTGAACGACGAAGGCTTCCAGATGTTGTTGTCCGCCGCCGATGGCGATGGCCGGCGTTTGCTCAATTTGCTGGAAAACGCCTCCGACCTTGCCGAAGACGACAGCGAGATCGGTACCGAGCTGCTGCAAAGCCTGCTCGGCGACACCCGTCGGCGTTTCGACAAGGGGGGCGAGGCGTTCTACGACCAGATTTCCGCGCTGCACAAATCAGTGCGCGGCTCCAATCCCGACGGTGCGCTGTACTGGTTCGCGCGGATGATCGACGGCGGTTGCGATCCGCTGTACCTGGCCCGGCGCGTGGTGCGTATGGCCAGCGAAGACATCGGTAACGCCGACCCACGCGCCCTCAGCCTGTGTCTGGCTGCATGGGAAGTGCAGGAGCGCCTCGGCAGCCCGGAAGGCGAGTTGGCGGTGGCCCAGGCCATCACATATCTGGCTTGCGCGCCAAAAAGCAACGCGGTGTACATGGGCTTCAAGACCGCGTTGCGTGCTGCCGCCGAAAACGGCTCGCTTGAGGTGCCGCTGCACCTGCGCAACGCGCCGACCAAACTGATGAAACAACTGGGCTACGGTGACGAATACCGTTATGCCCACGACGAGCCGGACGCTTACGCTGCGGGCGAAGACTATTTTCCGGAAGAGCTTGAGCCGATCCCGTTTTATCAGCCGGTGCCCCGAGGCCTTGAGTTGAAGATCGGCGAAAAGCTCAATCACCTCGCGCAACTCGATCGTTTAAGCCCAAGACAGCGGAGAAAATAGTGATTCCATTGATTATTGCGGTGTCCGCTGGCGGGGTCGCCGGCACGTTGTTGCGCTTCGCTACCGGCAATTGGGTCACCGCCAATTGGCCGCGGCACTTCTATACCGCGACGCTGGCCGTTAATATCGTGGGCTGTCTGCTGATTGGCGTGTTGTACGGCCTGTTTTTGATACGCCCGGAAGTGCCGATCGAGGTACGCGCCGGGTTGATGGTTGGCTTCCTCGGGGGGCTGACGACTTTTTCATCCTTTTCACTGGATACGGTGCGCCTGCTGGAAAGCGGGCAAGTACCGCTGGCCCTGGGCTATGCGGCACTCAGCGTATTCGGCGGGCTGCTCGCAACGTGGGCTGGCCTGTCTTTGACCAAACTTTGATAACGAGAAACCGACATGCTCGATTCCAAACTGTTACGTAGCAACCTTCAGGACGTAGCGGACCGCCTGGCTTCCCGTGGCTATGCCCTGGATACCGCGCGCATCGAAGCGCTGGAAGAACAGCGCAAGACCGTCCAGACCCGCACCGAAGCACTGCAGGCTGAGCGTAACGCGCGTTCCAAATCCATCGGTCAGGCAAAGCAGCGCGGCGAAGACATCGCGCCGTTGATGGCGGACGTCGAGCGCATGGCAGGCGAATTGAGTGCCGGTAAAGTGGAACTGGACGCGATCCAGACCGAACTGGACTCGATCCTGCTCGGCATCCCGAACCTGCCGCACGAATCCGTTCCAGTCGGCAAAGACGAAGACGACAACGTTGAAGTGCGCCGCTGGGGCACGCCGACGGCGTTTGATTTTGAAGTCAAAGACCACGTAGCCCTGGGCGAGAAGTTCGGCTGGCTGGATTTCGAAACCGCCGCCAAGCTGTCCGGCGCACGTTTCGCCCTGTTGCGTGGCCCGATCGCCCGTCTGCACCGCGCACTGGCGCAGTTCATGATCAACCTGCACGTCAACGAGCACGGCTATGAAGAGGCCTACACGCCTTATCTGGTCCAGGCTCCGGCGCTGCAAGGCACCGGTCAACTGCCGAAGTTCGAAGAAGATCTGTTCAAGATCGCCCGCGAAGGCGAAGCCGATCTGTACCTGATCCCGACCGCCGAAGTGTCGCTGACCAACATCGTTGCTGGCGAAATCGTCGATTCGAAACTGCTGCCGATCAAGTTCGTTGCGCACACGCCGTGCTTCCGTAGCGAAGCCGGCGCGTCGGGTCGTGATACCCGCGGCATGATCCGTCAGCACCAGTTCGACAAGGTTGAAATGGTCCAGATCGTTGAGCCGTCCACGTCGATGGATGCGCTGGAAGGCCTGACCGCCAACGCCGAGAAAGTCCTGCAGTTGCTGGGTCTGCCTTACCGCACCCTGGCGCTGTGCACTGGCGACATGGGCTTCAGCGCGGTCAAGACTTACGACCTCGAAGTGTGGATTCCGAGCCAGGACAAGTACCGCGAAATTTCGTCGTGCTCCAACTGCGGCGACTTCCAGGCCCGCCGCATGCAGGCGCGTTTCCGTAACCCTGAAACCGGCAAGCCTGAGCTGGTACACACCCTGAACGGCTCCGGCCTGGCGGTTGGTCGTACTCTCGTTGCCGTGCTGGAAAACTACCAGCAGGCCGACGGTTCGATCCGCGTGCCGGACGTACTGAAGCCGTACATGGGTGGCCTTGAGGTCATCGGTTAAATGAAATATCTGCCGCTGTTTCACAACCTGCGCGGCAGTCGTGTGTTGGTCGTCGGTGGGGGGGAAATTGCCTTGCGCAAATCCCGCCTGCTGGCCGACGCCGGTGCGCTGCTGCGGGTGGTCGCACCTGAAATCGAAACGCAACTGCGTGAACTGGTCGTTGCCAGCGGCGGCGAGTGCCTGTTGCGCGGTTACGCCGAAGCGGATCTGGACGGCTGCGTGCTGATCATCGCCGCCACCGACGACGAAACGCTGAACGCACAGGTCTCCACCGATGCTCATCGGCGTTGCGTGCCGGTCAACGTGGTCGATGCGCCTGCCTTGTGCAGCGTGATCTTCCCGGCCATCGTTGATCGTTCGCCGCTGATCGTCGCGATCTCCAGCGGCGGCGATGCGCCGGTGCTGGCCCGTTTGATCCGCGCCAAGATCGAAACCTGGATTCCGTCCACCTACGGCCAATTGGCCGGTCTGGCGGCGCGTTTCCGCAATCAGGTGAAAAACCTGTTTCCGGATGTGCAGCAGCGTCGCGGGTTCTGGGAGGACGTCTTTCAAGGCCCGATTGCCGATCGGCAACTGGCCGGCCAAGGCACTGAAGCCGAACGTCTGCTGCAAGCCAAGATCGACGGCGAAGCGACCATCACTACCGGTGAGGTGTATCTGGTCGGCGCAGGGCCGGGTGATCCGGATTTGCTGACCTTCAAGGCTTTGCGTCTGATGCAGCAAGCCGATGTGGTGTTGTACGACCGTTTGGTCGCTCCCGCGATTCTTGATCTGTGCCGTCGCGACGCCGAGCGGGTATATGTCGGCAAGCGTCGCGCCGATCATGCTGTGCCGCAAGATCAGATCAATCAGCAACTGGTCGATCTGGCCAAGGCCGGCAAGCGTGTGGTGCGGTTGAAGGGCGGCGATCCGTTTATCTTCGGCCGAGGTGGCGAAGAGATCGAAGAGCTGGCGGCCCATGGCATTCCATTTCAGGTGGTGCCGGGGATTACCGCGGCCAGCGGTTGCGCTGCGTATGCCGGGATTCCGCTGACTCACCGCGATCACGCGCAGTCGGTGCGATTTGTCACTGGCCATTTGAAGGACGGTTCCACCGATCTGCCTTGGGTCGACCTTGTCGCGCCAGCGCAGACGCTCGTGTTCTACATGGGCCTGGTGGGTTTGCCGGTGATCTGCGAGCAGCTGATCAAGCATGGTCGCTCGGCGGATACCCCGGCGGCGTTGATTCAGCAGGGCACTACGGTCAATCAGCGGGTCTTTACCGGCACGCTGGCCGATTTGCCGCGTTTGGTGGCGGAGCATGAAGTGCATGCGCCGACATTGGTGATTGTCGGCGAAGTGGTGCAGCTGCGCGAGAAACTGGCGTGGTTTGAGGGGGCTCAGGCGCAGGTCTGAACACCGAGTCGCCCCAATCGCTGGCAAGCCAGCTCCCACAGGTCTTGTGTTGAAGCTGCATTCTCCAGCATCACCCCTGACCTCAGGTTTTGGAGTGATGCTCAGTCTCCTGCATCACGAAAATCCCTGTGGGAGCTGGCTTGCCAGCGATGGGGCCCTCCAAGCCTCTACAAATGTCAGCCCCGGCGCCAAACCTCTTTCCCACCCAACCGCGCCCGGTCATGGGCCACAGTGAAATCCTGCTCCGGCCCCTTTGGCACAACCCCTGTCGGGTTAATCGTCTTGTGGCTGCCGTAGTAGTGATTCTTGATGTGCTGAAAATCCACCGTCTCGGCGATCCCCGGCCACTGATACAGCTCACGCAGCCAGTTCGACAGATTCGGGTAATCGGCGATCCGTCGCAGGTTGCACTTGAAGTGGCCGTGATACACCGCATCGAAGCGGATCATCGTGGTGAACAGACGAACGTCCGCTTCAGTCAGGTATTCACCCGACAGATAACGATTGGCATCCAGTACCTGTTCCAGGTGATCCAGTTCGGCAAACACCTCATCGAACGCCTCTTCATAAGCCTGTTGCGAGGTGGCGAACCCGGCGCGATACACGCCGTTGTTGACTGCCGGATAAATCCGCTCGTTCAAGGCATCGATCTCGCTACGCAGCGGGGCCGGGTAGAAGTCCAGATCATTGCCGGTCAGATCATCGAACGCGCTGTTGAACATGCGGATGATCTCTGCCGATTCATTGCTGACGATGCGTTTGAGTTTTTTGTCCCACAGCACCGGCACGGTGACGCGCCCGGTGTAGTCCGGCGTATCGGCGGTGTAGCGTTGGTGCATGAAGTCGAAGTGATCGAGCTTGTCGCCGGTCGAGCCGAGCGCGGTGTCGAAGGTCCAGCCGTTCTCCAGCATCAACCAACTGACCACGGAAACGTCGATCAGGTTTTCCAGGCCTTTGAGTTTGCGCAGGATCAGCGTGCGATGTGCCCACGGACAGGCGAGCGAAACGTAGAGATGATAGCGCCCGGCCTCGGCCGCAAAGCCGCCTTCACCGCTCGGGCCTGGCTGGCCGTCAGCAGTGACCCAGTTGCGCCGTTGCGCTTGTTCGCGCTGGAACGCGCCGTCCTTGCTGCTTTCGTACCACTTGTCCTGCCAGCGGCCATCAACGAGTAAACCCATGATCAAGACTCCGTAAACCAATAAACGTTGGAGTCGAGTCTATTCCGATGAGTTCGAACAAAAAGCGCAAAGATCGGGCGCGAATGATCGGTTAAATCGATTTGTCCCGCGCCGCCCAGAATTGCTCGGCTGTTTCGAATGCCTGCTCACGGGGCTGGCCGAGACCGCGTAACGCCAACGCCATGGTCGAAATCAGGGCCATTTGCGGATAGCTGTCCACCACATCGCCGCGCCATACGGCTTTCAGATGCTCAACGTCCAGCGAGGCCGGTTTGACGTGGCGTTGCGCCGACAATTGCGGCCATTCCTCGTCCCAGCTCTCGCCACCCGTGGTGCCGTAGAGATGGCTGTCGGCATCCGGGTTGATTTCTATCTCACCGCCATCACCCTTGACCACAATCGCCGTGTCGCCGAGCAGGCCGCTGGCGTCGCGGTGCACGGCTTGATAACCGGGGTGGAAGATACTTTGCAGACCGCAGCGCGCGCCCAGCGGATTGAGAATCCGCGCCAGCGAGTGGATCGGCGAGCGCAGGCCCAGGGTGTTGCGCAAATCGATCATCTTCTGCAATTGCGGCGCCCAGTCCACCAGCGGCATGAACGCCAGACCGCCGTTGTCCAGCGCTGTACCGACTTGCTGCCAGTTGCGGCACAACGCAATACCCAGTTCGCCCAGCAGTTGCTCGCTGTACAGACGCCCGGCAGTGTGCGCGCCACCACCATGCATGAAGATGCGCACGCCGTTCTGCGCCAGGCACTTGGCCGCCAGCAGATACCACGGCAGATGCCGCTTCTTGCCCGCGTAGGTTGGCCAGTCCAGATCGACGTTCAAGGCTGGTGCCTGCAGACGCTCACGCAGTGCTTCGGTAAAACCGGCCATTTCCTCGGCGCTTTCTTCCTTGTGCCGCAGCAACATCAGAAAAGCGCCGAGTTGGGTGTCTTCGACCTTGTCGTCGAGCACCATGCCCATTGCTTCCCGGGCCTCGACGCGAGTGAGGTCGCGAGCGCCGCGCTTGCCCTTGCCAAGGATTCGCACGAACTGGGCGAATGGATGCTCGGCAGGCGTTTCGAGGGTCAGCGCTGGATAATCGGTCATAGGCAATTCGTCGGTTTGGGCAGGCCCGCCAGTTTTGCGGCGAGTTTGGCAGGGGTGCCTTTGAACAGTCGGTTCAGGTGCAGGCTGTTGCCTTTGTCCACGCCGAGCTTCAGCGCGGTGTACTTGATCAGCGGCCGCGTGGCCGGGGACAGCTGGAATTCTTCATAGAAGCTGCGCAGCAGCTCGAGGACTTCCCAGTGTTCGGGGGTCAACTCGATGTCTTCGGCGGCGGCGAGGGCACCGGCGACGTCGTGTGACCAGTCGCTGAGGTCAACGAGGAAGCCGTCCTTGTCCAGTTCGATGGCGCGGGCGCCGACGGTCATGGAATTCATAGCCAACTGTTGACCTTGTCGTGGTGGATCGACAGCTCGACGAAGGCCGGATAATCGATGGCTTTGGCCCAGTCCGGCGCTTCGATGGCGCGAGCCTCCATATCTTCGGCCAGAACGAATAATTTGATTTGGCGGCTTTGCAGTTCGGTAAACGGCGCGGTACCCGGTTGCAACCCATAGACCGCATCACCGGACAACAGCAAAGCGTCGGCACTGCCGATGACACGCAGGCAACTCGTCAGACGATCATCGCCGAACGGAGAATGAGACAACACATGCAAAGTCGACATCAGAGGGTGATCACTTGGTCGTAACGGTCAATAAGGGCGGTGATTTGCTCGGCGGCGAGCGGTGCTGCTTCGTCCAGCGAGAATTCGCCAAGGCCGCGAGCGCTGGCACTGTCGGCGCAATAGAACAGTTCTTCGACGCCAAACATCGGCAACGCTTGCAGGTTGGCACTCAGGTCTTTCTGTTGCACAGCCCTGGCGTTTTGCCCCGCGGCCAGTTGCAGCACGCCGTCATCGAGAAACAGCAGGCCGATCGGCAGATCGAAAGCGCCGCCGGCCAGCACGATGTCCAGCGCTTCGCGGGCAGCAGGGCCGGACCACGGCGACTGGCGGCTGATGATCAACAAGGATTTGGCCACCTCACGCACCTCCGAAGCAGATCAAGCGGTCGGCGTCTTGCACCGCGTCATGCAACTGACCGAGGCCGGACAATTCCCAAGGTGTGCTGACGGATACGGCATCTCGCTGATAGCGCTGGGCCTCTTCGCCATTCAGCACCCCGCGGCGCAGGGCTGCGGCGATGCACACCACGCCATCGAGTTGTCGCTCGCTGATGAATGCACGCCATTGTTTGGGCAGGTCCAGTTCGTCCTGCGGCGTGACCACCGCGTCGGAGGCGTTGTAGACGCCGTCCTGGTAGAAAAACAGCCGGACAATCTCATGCCCGCCGGCCAATGCAGCCTGCGCAAACAGCAGGGCTCGGCGCGAGGAGGGCGCATGGGCGGCGGAAAACAGCGCAATGGCGAACTTCATGACGGACTCGATCAGCAAAACTGCGGGCATGATAAAGCTTTATCGGGGTATCCGCGAAATCCAGGTTATGCATATAACCCTGTGGGAGCGAGCTTGCTCGCGAAAGCGTCTTGTCAGGCGCCGAGATGTTGAATGTGAAGGACCCTTCGCGAGCAAGCTCGCTCCCACAGGGATAGGTGTCAGGCATCAGTCAACGGGGCATGTAGCCTAATTGCCAGCGTCGGGGAATTGTCAGGGATAGCAACCCCACCACTGCCGCCAGCAAACCGCTGACGAACATCGCCCTGAGTCCCAAATGGTGTTCCAGTACCGCCCCAAGAATCGCGCCGATAAACATCCCGCTCCACGGCACCAACTGCACCCGCCAACCGCCGCGGCGTTCGCCGAGCATCCAGCGGCCCAGTCCTCGTCCGAATCGCGACAGCGCGCCGGTCACGTAGGTCAGCCCGACTGGAAGGCCGTTCACCTCCTCGACCGCGGCGTTAAGCATGCCCATCGCGATGATTGCCGCCAGCAGCGCCGGCAGTTGTGCATCAATTGGTAACGCTGCCGCCATGCAGAGCAGGGTGGCGATGCACAGCAGCAAGGGTAGCGTGCGCCGCCCGCCAAGCCGTGCGACCACCACGCCCAGGGCATTACCGATGACAAACGTGGCCACCAGGATGACCAGGCGTAACGTCAGCCCCATGTCGCCATCACTGATCGCCACGGCCAAGCGTGTGGTATTGCCGCTCATGAACGAGACGAAATCGCCGCTGGCCATAAAGCCGATTGCATCCGTCATCCCGGCCAGCACCGACAGGCTGGCGACCAGCGCGAGACCCACACGACCGCGCCATTTCTGCTTGTGCAGATGGCCGGGACTGGCACGGTGGGTCGAGGTTGAGGGCAGCATCGGTGCGGATATCCTTGAGCAATGATTACGGTTCTATGCCATACAGATCGCAGTATTCCAGCCACTCCATCCCGGCCATTTCCGCGACTTCGCGATGCACTTCCAGACGTTGCGCCTGATACTCTTCAGGCGTTTCGGCCGTCAGTTGCAAGGTCAGTTCCCAGGCAAACAAGCCTCGACTTTCCGCCTCGGCCTCAAACGCCTCATGCAAGCGTTCCTCGCGATACTGCGCCTGGGTTTCACCTTTGGCCTGGGCCAGCAATGGATTGAGATGGTCGAGGGTTTCGCGCAAGTCGGGGTGCGCGTCGAGAAACAGTTTCAGAGCGTATTCATGTCGCTGGTCGGTAGGCGCCATGTGTTTTCCTTGTGAGGCTGATGACCTTAGGTTGCCGCAGCTGCCCGCGCGTGTCGCGCTATAAATGCAGTAAAGCAGAACGATTCCCGCTGCTGCGGTGATACAGTCCGCTTTTTTGTGAATGAGCGAATGCAATGCGAATTCTGATGGTGGCGCTGGCCGCAACGATGCTGGCCGGTTGCGCGGGTTCGGTGATGGACAATGCCCGCACCCAAACCCCAAACAAGGTTCTGACCTCGAACAAACCCGAAAAAATCGTGGCCCAGTGCGTGCAGTTCGCCTGGCAGGACGAAGCCGTGTTCGGCGTCGATGCCGGGGCTTATCTGCAGCCGGGCAAGAAGGGCGGTTCGACGGTGTACACACGTTCGGCGGAGTCGTTTGTCGATGTGAGTACGGATGCCTCCGGTACGGTGTTGAATTACTTCGCGCAGAAGGATGATTTTGTCGCCACGCGACGGTTGGCGGCGTTGGCGACTTGTCTTTAAGGTCAGTCAGTTGCCCTATGCGGTGACGTCAATGGCTCCATCGCGGGCAGGCCCGCTCCCACAGGCTTTGTGAGCGACACATTCACTGTGGCAGCGAGCTTGCCCGCGATGGGGCCAGTCGACTCAACCCATCAAGCGCTTCTGGAAATAATGCCGTCTATGCCCCGGCGGATAGTCAACGATCTCCCCGAACTGGCTGAACCCAAGTTTCTTGTAGAACTCCGGCGCCTGAAAACTGAAAGTGTCCAGCCAGATGCCCAGGCAGTTCTTTTCCTTCGCCATCGATTCGGCCATGGTCATCAGCTCCGAGCCGACTCCCTGCCCCCGACCCTGCTCCGGGACTGACAGCAATTCAATGTACATCCACTGAAAAATCACCCGACCATACAATCCGCCGAGAATCGCGTCGTGCTCATCGCGCACCATCAGGGCGAAGGGCTCCGATTTCGAGCCACCTGTCTGGGCGTCGTTGTAGGCGATCAAGGGTTGGAGAATGGCCTGACGTTGTTCTTCCGTAGGGTTGTGCGACAACTCGATGCGCAAGTTCATGCAGGACTTCCTTGTGGTGTGAGCCCCCAGCCTATCCTGCGCGAGGGGTGTCTTCCAAGTCCCTGTTCAACCCCGTGGAACCGTCGCTCCCGCGTTGCGGTCTAGCTTTGACAGCGTCATTTCAGAACGCGGTTGATGAGGACCCCCCATGAATATTTTCGAAGCCCTTCGTGAAAGCCATGATCGCCAGCGCAGCTACGCCGAAAACCTGATCAAAACCAGTGGCGATACCCCTGAAAGAGCAGAGGCCTACAAGCAGCTCAAGGCCGAGTTGCAAGCCCACGAAACTGCCGAGGAACGCCACTTCTATATCCCGCTGATGGCGTTCGACAACGGTGTTGACCTTAGCCGGCACGCCATCGCCGAGCACCATGAAATGGACGAAATGATGGAAGAGCTGGACGAGACCGAGATGTCCAGCCCGGCATGGCTGGCGACCGCTAAAAAGCTTTCGGACAAGGTCCATCACCACCTCAAGGAAGAGGAGCAGAAGTTCTTCCAGATGGCCGGCAAGTTACTCAGCGAAAAGCAGAAAGAACAGTTGGCCGGGGAATACGAAAAGGAGTTCAACGCTCAGTTAGGCTGAGTTGAGCATGGCGACTTTTGCCGCGTCGGCGTGTAGTCCTTTTGCCATAAGCGAGGTGGGCTTTTTCTTAGGGTGCTGTATATCCATACAGTATTTGCTGGTGTTTTGAGCGCGGCTGACGATGAGTGCGACAAAACCGCCGATGGACAAAAAAATCACCTCCGTTAGCTTGAAGGCCTCTCCTCGGGAAGGAGAGTTCTTTAATCAACGGAGTGAAAAACATGAATCAAGCAAACCCTGAAACCCCACTGCGACATGGTCGTGTCACCTCTCCAGCAAGCCGTGGCTCGGTCGTCATTGATCTAGGGCTGCTGGGCGACTGGCAGGTCAATGAAATGGAAGGCGGCAAGAACTTTCCGGCGCTGGTTGCCGGACCGTTTCCGCCACCCTACGAAACCGACACCGCCAGTGTCGCCCCGCCCGCAGACGGCTACATTCTCAGCGGCGGCAAGACTGATGCGCGTGATTGCGTGAACTTCACCCAGGAGGAAATGAGCAAGAAACTCAATCGTCCATTCACGTGGCCGCTGCTCAATGTCACCCCGGGTCAGATCCTCGAGATCAAATGGGCATACACCGCGCCGCACACCACTCGTGGCTATCGCTGGCTGATCACCAAGGACGGCTGGGACCCGAAGCAACGCATCACCCGCGCGCAACTCGAAGCACAACCGTTCTTTGAGGACTTCTACACTCAGGTGCCTTACTACAGTCATTCGGCAGAGCTCAAAGCCAAGGTCAACCACTCGGTGAAACTGCCGGCGAGCAAGAAAGGCCATCACGTCATCGTACTGATGTGGATCGTTGCCAACACCGGTAACGCCTTCTATCAGGCGTTCGACGTCGATTTCAAATAACGGCGCAGTGTCGTCAAATTCACAGGTTCTGAAGGATTAGAACATGTCAGATATCGATTTCTCATTGATGCAAAACGCAGCGAGTGATGCGGCTTCGCTGATGCCGGGCATTGCCGGCAAAAAAATCCTCATGGGCTTTTGGCACAACTGGCCAGCGGGCCTGAGCGACGGTTATCGGCAAGGCCGGTTTGCCAGCATCGCTCTGGAGGATGTACCCAGGGAATACAACGTGGTCGCGGTGGCCTTCATGAAGGGCAGCGGTATTCCGACCTTCAAGCCGTTCAACGTCTCCGATGCCGAGTTCCGCCGTCAGGTCGGCGTGCTTAACAGTGAGGGGCGGGCGGTGCTGATTTCTCTCGGTGGCGCCGATGCACACATCGAACTGCATAGCGGTCAGGAGCAACCGCTGGCCAATGAAATTATCCGCTTGGTGGAAACTTATGGCTTTGACGGGCTGGACATCGATCTTGAACAGAGCGCGATTGATTTCGCCGCCAACAAGACCGTCCTGCCGGCCGCGCTCAAACTGGTCAAGGATCACTACGCAGGCCAGGGCAAGCATTTCATCATCAGCATGGCCCCTGAGTTTCCGTACCTGACCACCAACGGCAAGTACGTCGGCTATTTGCAGGCACTGGAAGGCTACTACGACTTCATCGCACCGCAGTTTTACAACCAGGGCGGCGACGGGGTCTGGGTGCCGGAGGCCAATAGCGGTGCCGGCGCGTGGATCGCGCAGAACAACGATGTGCTGAAAGAGGACTTCCTCTATTACCTGACTGAAAGTCTGGTGACGGGCACTCGAGGTTTTACCAGGATTGCCGCGGATAAATTCGTCATCGGTCTACCGGCCAACGTCGATGCCGCCGCCACCGGTTACGTTATCGACAAGACCGTGGTGGGCAATGTGCTCAAGCGGCTGGCAATCAAGGGGCATCCTATCAAGGGGTTGATGACCTGGTCGGTGAACTGGGACAACGGCACCAATAAGGATCGCGTGCCGTATGACTGGGAGTTCTGTCAGCGTTACGGGCCGTTGATTCACGGCGCCCGATTGACCGGGCAGGAGATCGAAGAGACGGTTGCGTATTCCGCTCTTTAGCTGCAAATAAACAAGCCCGGTAGCGCTGCCGGGCTTTTTTTGTTGGCGCGATTATTCGACCATGGCAGCCTTACGATGGAAAGGATCAGACGTCATGACCGACACAGCCGAGCGGGTCAACATTGTCGACACTCAGGTGTTGTCCCACGATTGGTATCTGCTGAAGAAAATCACCTTCGACTACCAACGCAATAATGGTGAGTGGCAGCGTCAGACGCGCGAGGTGTATGACCGCGGTAATGGCGCTGCCATTTTGCTGTTCAACCGACAGAAGCGCTCTGTGGTGCTGACCCGGCAGTTCCGCTTGCCGGTGTTCGTCAACGGCCATGACGGTCTGCTGATCGAAGTGGCGGCAGGCTTGCTGGAGGGGGCCGCACCGGAACAGCGGATTCGCGATGAGGCCGAGGAAGAAACCGGCTATCGCGTACATGACGTGAAGAAGGTATTCGAGGCCTACATGAGCCCCGGTTCGGTGACCGAGAAACTGCACTTCTTTATTGCCGAGTACGACTCGGCATCGAAGGTCAGCGACGGTGGCGGTCTGGAAGAAGAAACCGAAGAGCTCGAAGTGCTGGAGTGGTCATTCGATGAAGCGCTGGCAGCCTTCCATCGAGGTGAGATCTGCGATGCCAAGACCATCATGCTGCTGCAATACGCGGCGATGAATAACCTGTTCAACCTGTAAAGCAACGGCCGCAGCCTTCGGTGTTCCCTGTAGGAGCTGCCGCAGGCTGCGATCTTTTGATCTTTCTGCGCGTACTAAAATAAATCTCCCGTTTGACCCGCTCCCGACCAATCACCACCCTCGAGCCTCAACAACCGCTCCTTCGCCTCAAGCCCCCCGGCAAACCCGGTCAATTTCCCGGACGCGCCAATCACTCGGTGACACGGCGCAACAATCGAAATCGGGTTGCGCCCATTCGCTGCGCCCACTGCCCGTACGGCGGTGGGTTTGCCGATCTGTTGGGCAATCTGGCTATAGGTGCGGGTCTCTCCGAACGGAATGGTCAGCAACGCCGCCCAGACCTGTTTCTGAAAATCCGTGCCGACAAAATCCAGCTCCAGCTCGAAGCAATTGCGTGTCCCGGCAAAATACTCTTCCAGTTGCCGAGCGGTTTTCAGCAGGGCCGGATTGTCCGGTGCTTCAGTCATCGGTCCAAGACGCACGCGGTTCGGTCGGTCGTTTTCCCAGAGGATGGCCGCCAGTCGCGAGCCGTTCGCGACCAGCTTCAGCTCGCCAACCAGCGAGGGCAGGGTGATGAAGGTAAACGACATGCGAGCAAACTCCGATTCGGTGCGGCGACAGCGCCCAGCATACTGGTTGAACAGGGAGGCACAAAACGCAAACCCGACCATACTGCTTCTTGCTCTTGACGCGTTCCCCTCTGTTTTGCACAGACCCTGAAAACAAAAAAGAGATCGACTCATGAAGTACGAACCTTTGGCCAAATCGCTGATAGCGACCACGCTGGCACTCAGCTGTCTCATGGCTCACGCCGCCTCGGTGGCACCGGTTGCCGCGGAAAACGGCATGGTGGTCACCGCGCAACATCTGGCCACGCATGTCGGTGTCGACGTGTTGAAAAGCGGTGGTAACGCCGTGGATGCGGCGGTCGCGGTAGGTTATGCGCTGGCGGTGGTCTATCCCGCTGCGGGCAACCTCGGTGGCGGCGGTTTCATGACCATTCAATTGGCGGACGGACGCAAGACCTTCCTCGACTTCCGCGAAAAAGCGCCGCTGGCGGCGACCGCCGATATGTACCTCGACAAGGAAGGCAACGTCATCCCTGAACTGAGTACACGCGGCCATTTGGCCGTCGGCGTGCCGGGCACTGTGTCTGGTATGGAGCTGGCGCTGAGCAAGTACGGTACCAAGCAGCGCAAGGAAATGATTGCCCCCGCAATCAAACTGGCTGAAGACGGTTTTGAGCTGGAGCAAGGCGACGTCGAGTTGCTGGAGTACGCCACCGACGTGTTCAAGAAGGACATGCGCGATTCCGGCTCGATCTTCCTCAGCAACGGCGAGCCGATGCAGGTCGGCCAGAAACTGGTGCAGAAAGACCTCGGCAAAACCCTGCGAACCATTTCCGAAAAGGGCGCTGACGGCTTCTATAAAGGCTGGGTGGCCGACGCCATCGTGACCTCCAGCCAGGCGAACAAGGGCATCATCACCCAGGCCGACCTCGACAAATACAAGACCCGCGAACTGGCCCCGGTGGAGTGCGATTACCGTGGCTATCACGTGGTCTCGGCGCCGCCGCCAAGCTCTGGTGGCGTGGTGATCTGCCAGATCATGAATATTCTCGAAGGTTATCCGATGAAGGACCTGGGCTTCCATTCGGCCCAGGGTATGCACTATCAGATCGAAGCGATGCGTCACGCGTATGTTGATCGCAACAGCTATCTGGGCGATCCGGATTTCGTCAAGAACCCGATCGAGCACCTGCTGGACAAGAACTACGCAACCAAACTGCGTGATGCCATCCAGCCGCAAAAGGCCGGTGTCTCCGCTGAACTGAAACCCGGCACAGCACCCCATGAGGGCAGCAACACCACTCACTATTCGATCGTCGACAAGTGGGGCAACGCGGTCTCGGTCACCTACACGCTCAACGACTGGTTCGGTGCCGGTGTGATGGCGAGCAAGACCGGGGTGATCCTCAATGACGAGATGGACGACTTCACCTCGAAAGTCGGCGTGCCGAACATGTACGGCCTGGTGCAGGGCGAAGCCAATGCCATCGCTCCGGGCAAGGCGCCGCTGTCATCGATGAGCCCGACCATCGTCACCAAGGATGGCAAAGTGGTCATGGTGGTCGGGACGCCGGGCGGCAGCCGCATCATCACCGCGACTTTGCTGACCATGCTCAACGTCATCGACTACGGCATGGGCTTGCAGGAGGCGGTCGATGCGCCGCGTTTCCATCAGCAATGGATGCCGGAAGAAACCAACCTCGAAGACTTCGCCGCCAGCCCCGACACGAAGAAGATTCTCGAGAGCTGGGGCCACAAGTTCGCCGGGCCGCAGGACGCCAACCATATCGCCGCGATTCTGGTTGGCGCACCGTCGCTGGGCGGTAAACCGGTCGGCAAAAACCGCTTCTACGGCGCCAATGATCCACGGCGCAATACAGGGTTGTCATTGGGTTACTGAGAGGCGTAAAAAGGGGGCGGACTCACGTCCGCCCCTGTCTCAAGGACTGATCAAGGAAGGCTCATCATGACCACCGCATTACTGATCATCGACGTCCAGCGCGCTCTGTGCTCGGGCGAATACCAATGCCACGACATCCACCGCGTGATCGACACCATCAACAACCTCAGCAACCGCGCGCGCAAGGCTGGGGTGCCGGTTGTGTTGATTCAGCATGAAGAAAAGGACAGTCCACTGGCCCACGGTGCCGAAGGCTGGCAATTGGCGGAAGGGCTTGAGACGGCCCCGAAAGATCTGCGCGTTCGCAAAACCACCCGGGATTCGTTTTACCAGACCGATCTGCGCAAACTGCTGCCGAGCGAAGATTTCGAGCGTTTGGTGATCTGCGGTCTGCAAACCGATTACTGCGTCAATGCCACCGTGCGCCAGGCCCATCAATTGGGTTACGACGTGGTGCTGGCGGCCGACGCCCATTCCACCGTCGACAACGGCAACATGAGCGCCGAAGACATTATTGGCGAGCACAACAAGGATCTGGCGCACCTGACCGGGTCGGTGGCGCGGATCGATGTAAAACCCGCCGCACAAATCCATTTCCAGCCGTAATCAATGTGGGAGCTGGCTTGCCAGCGATGACAGAGTGTCAGCAAATAAATCAGTGTGCTGACGCCGCTCAGCCCTTCAGTTGGGACGCAACCTGGCCTCAGCTTCACGCCCATCAACGGCGTGCTGGAGATCTCGCAAGTCGGGGCCGGTGTCTATTGCAGTGCCTGGAATGAACGCATGAAAAACCACCATGATCGCCCCGTGGATTTTATGCCCTGACCCCAACGGCCTGAGCGGCAGCATCCAGCCTCTTCGATTTGCGGCACTGCTGAGCGGAATATTTTTCACGAATTGCCCATTTCAGTCTTTCCTCCGACGAGCACTCTCTCTAGAATCCGCCCGGCTTCCGTGATGGAGGCGCATTGCCATCATCTGGCACTGTTCACAAAGGGACGGACATCATGCAATTCGGGAAAATTCTGGCGCTGGGCCTGGTGCTTACGCTGGGCGGTTGTGCCAGTTTCACCAAAGACGAAGTGGCGCCGGTGACAATGCCGTCGATGGCCAACTACGCCAACAAGCCAAACGTTTATGTCGATTTCGACTTTTACATGGGCGAGCCAAAAAGCGCTTCTGCCGTAGAAGTGCCGCAGGGGCGCGATCAACTCAAGCCGCAACTGCAGAAAATCCTCACCGATTCAGGCTTGTTTGGCCGTGTCACCCTGGACGAATTCCAGAAGCAGCCGGGCGACTACAATCTGCGCCTGAAGGTCTACAACCATCCGCCTAATGCAGGCTCGATGGTGCTGGCGTTCATCAGCGGTTTCAGCATGATGGTGATCCCGGCTTACGGCACCGATCAGTACACCATGAGCCTGGAGGCCGTGGATGGACAAGGTCAGGCACTGACGACCGCGAGCAATCACGATGCGGTCGGCACCTGGATTGGCATCTGGTTTATCCCGCTGATGGGCAACACGACGAATAAGGCGGTGACCGATACGTTCACTCGTCAGGTCAACGCGCTGCTCAAGCAAGTGGTCGAGAGCAACAGCCTGAAGTACTCGGCACTTGAAACCCGCATCCCGCGGGCCTGAAGCCAAAAAAAGAGCCGCAATTGCGGCTCTTTTTTTTAACGGTTACTTCAGCGCCTGGATGAACTGCGGATCGCTATACAGTTCCTTCAGCAAGTCACGCAACATTGGGTTGTAAGCATTAACCGCGTTCGGGATCGCAATGAAACCGAAGAAGCTGCTGGCCCACTGGCTGCTGACAGTCTTGGTCGCGTCGTACACCACGTCGTTGCCGTTGAGCAGGGTGAAGCGCGCAGCAAGATCACCATCGCCACTCCCCATGCCGGCGGTCATCTGGTTCTTCACCACCAGCACTTTCAACTGACGCTGGGCCTGCGGATCGAGCAGGCCGGCCTTGCGCAGTTCTTCGGTGATCGCGTCCTGGATGTGCGCCGGGATGCTGCCGGACGGCGAGCGGATCGGGTTGGCGCGTACCATCAGCGAGCCTTCACCGGTTTCGGCAGTGACTTGAGGATTGCTGATCGCGTGCAACGGCGGGGTTTGCTTGAGCTTCTGGACGTTTTCATAGCTCGGCTCGTAACGCAGCATGGTCATGCCACAGCCTTGCAGTAACAGCGCCAACATCGGGATCAACAACAGCGACTTCTTCACGGCAGTTCCTTGCGTGGAAATATGAGGGCGCGAATTATGGGCAGAGTGCCATCATTGAGCAACCGGTTCGTGAGAGCGGCTGAAACACCGTTCGTGCCTTCGTATCAGCCTCGCGCCATAAGCAATTTCTCGATCTGCGCCAATTCCCAGGTACTGAGCAGACTCACCGGATCGGTGCCGAAGCGCTGCCAGCTATCGAGCGCACCTTCATCGCCATCGCAGTTGCGGGCGTATTCACAGTGATGCAACCGTTCGCCTTCAAAATCCAGCACAAGGCGCCAGCCGTCGATATCCACCGTGACCAGTCCGGCCTCGGTGCGTGCCTCGCAGCTGAACGTCAGTACGCCCAGCGCAGCCTCGCGCAGTCGCTGGCAAACCTCACGGGCGCTCAGAAATGCAGACATGTTTGGACTCGATGCGTACAGGAGCGCGCCAGCATAAGGCGTGAGTTGCAATGTGTCAGCGTATTGCTGGATCGATGTCGGACAATTCCGTAATATCCGCAACCCTCTTTATTCGCTGCACTCTTTTCAGCAACTCCGCGGCCGTGCACGGCGGCCGCTCAGTCAGGTATGCCATGAAACCGATACGTCTGCGCGCCGATGTCCTGGCCGGACTCACCACCTCGTTTGCCCTGTTGCCCGAATGCATTGCGTTCGCGCTGGTGGCCCACCTCAATCCGCTGATGGGCCTTTATGGCGCTTTCATCATTTGTACGCTGACGGCATTGTTCGGCGGTCGCCCGGGGATGGTCTCCGGTGCGGCGGGGTCGATGGCGGTGGTGATTGTGGCGCTGGTGGTGCAGCACGGCGTGCAATATCTACTGGCGACCGTGTTGCTGGGCGGGTTGATCATGATGGTGTTCGGGCTGCTACGCCTGGGCAAACTGGTGCGCATGGTGCCGCATCCGGTGATGCTCGGCTTCGTCAACGGCCTGGCGATCATCATTGCGATGGCGCAACTGGAGCATTTCAAAAACGGTGAAGACTGGCTCAGCGGTACGCCGCTGTACCTGATGACCGGGCTGGTGGCGCTGACCATGGCCATCGTCTACATCCTGCCGCGCCTGACCCGCGCAGTGCCGCCGGCGCTGGTGGCGATTCTCGGCGTGGGCCTGCTGGTTTATCTGTTCGGCCTGCCGACCCGCACTCTCGGCGACATGGCGCACATTGCCGGTGGCTTGCCGACCTTCGCCTTGCCGGACATCCCGTGGAATATGCAAACCCTGGGCATCATCGCGCCGTACGCGATTCTGATGGCGCTGGTCGGTTTGCTGGAAACCCTGCTGACGCTGAACCTTACCGACGAAATCACCGAAACCCGTGGTTACCCGGATCGCGAGTGCGTGGCGCTCGGCGCGGCGAACATGGTCTCCGGCGCGTTTGGCGGCATGGGCGGTTGCGCGATGATTGGCCAGACCGTGATCAACCTCAGCTCCGGTGGTCGCGGGCGTTTGTCGGGCATCGTCGCGGGCGTGTTGATTCTGCTGTTTATCCTGTTTCTGTCGCCCCTGATCGAGCGTATTCCGCTGGCGGCACTGGTCGGCGTGATGTTTGTGGTGTCGCAGCAGACCTTCGCCTGGGCGTCGTTACGGGTGGTGAACAAAGTGCCGCTCAACGATGTGTTGGTGATCATCGCCGTGACCACTATCACCGTGTTCACCGATCTGGCCACGGCCGTGCTGTGCGGCATCATCATCGCTGCGCTGAATTTTGCCTGGCAGCAGGCTCGTGAGTTGTATGCCGATGAGCATCTGGAAGCTGACGGCAGCAAACTTTATCGACTGCACGGCACACTGTTCTTCGCCTCGACCACGCCGTTCCTCAACCGCTTTGATCCGGCCAATGACCCGGCGCGGGTTACGCTCGATTGTCAGCATTTGAGTTTTGTCGATTACTCGGCCATCGCCGCGCTGAAAACCCTGCGCGAGCGTTACGCCAAGGCGGGTAAGCATTTGCAGGTGTTTCATTTGTCGGAGCGCTGTAAGAAGTTGCTTAAGCGCGCTGGTGTTGATCACGATTAACGGTGCATATCCATTACTGCGGTAACGGCTTTTTGCGGTTCCGCCCTTACGGCGGGTCACTTTTTCCAGACGCCGGAGTGCCGGCCCAGCGAAAAAATAACCAAAAAGGCTTTGCCCTGACGTCCGGCCCGACGGGCCTTCGAGATCAAGAGCTGCACTCGAGCTAACGCTCATTGTGTTGAGTGGTGAAGAGCGACTCGGGTCGGTGTGTTGCTTTGATTTGCTTTTCATCGACTCAAACTCGCGGCCCAGCCGCGATACCTTGTGGGAGCTGGCTTGCCAGCGATGAGGCCGGCACAGTCAATATTGATGTTGATTGACCCACCGCCATCGCTGGCAAGCCAGCTCTCACAGGGTTTTCGTGTGTGGCCAGGTTTAGATCGTCGGGAAATCGATATCGGTCAGCGCCACGTTGTTCAGGTAGTTGGTCAGCGTTTGCACGGCGACCAGTGCGATCACTTCAATGATTTTCACGTCGTCGATACCGGCAGCGCGGGCGGCGGCGATTTGTTCGTCGCTCAAGTGGCCGCGGCTTTGCGTGAGTTGATGGGCGAGGGCGGCGTAGGCGTTGAGTTCGCCTTCACGTGCCGCGACGATGTCCTGCGCCGACAGTCCGGCCTTGCCGGCAAACAGGGTGTGCGCCGCCAGGCAATAATCGCAACCGTTGACCTGTGACGTGGCGAGGTAGACGGCTTCTTTCTCCTTGGCGCTCAATGAGGTTTTACCGAGGATGGCCGAGGCTTGTACGTAGGTCTCAAGCGCTACGGGCGCCTTGGCCAGGGTGGTGAAAAGATTGGGCAGGAAGCCGATTTTCTTTTTCACGCCTTCCAGTACCGGGCGGGTGGTGTCGGTGGCGGATTCGAGGCTGATGGCGTTGATGCGGCTCATGGTGATTCTCCGAAGATCCTGTGCGAAGTGCACCGGCGATGGAGGTGATGTTAATCAGCGCTATTGGTGCTTTGGCGTCAAATCGTCGAGGATATGCGGCAGATCGTCCAGATATTCGCTCGGGAGTTGCCCATGGATCGCCTTTCCACGTTGCTCAGCCATTTCGCTGTGCATGCCGGTACGTTTCACAGCGGCGACTTTTGCGGCGTCAGTGTTCATGAGGGTGAGCCGAGTGGGCACGTGCATCTGTTGCAGGCGGGTGAGTTGCTGCTCAAGCCTGGCAATGAACGCGAGATCCGCCTCGATCAGCCGTCGCTGATTTTCTTCCCTCGACCCTTCGCCCATCGCATGATTGCCGACGCGTCCATGGAGACCAGACTGGTCTGCGCAACGCTGACGTTTGACGGCGGTTCGGGTAATGCATTGGCGGCGGCGCTGCCGGATTATCTGGTGCTCGAACTCACCGATATTCCAGAGTTGAGCAGCACCCTGGAGTGGCTGTTCAAGGAAGCCTTCGAAGGTCATTGCGGACGTGTGGCGGTGATGGATCGGTTGTTCGAGTTGTTGGTGATCCTGCTGTTGCGCCACCTCATCAGTAATCGTGATCAAGCCCCCGGGATGATGGCCGGGCTGGCCGATCCGCGCCTGTCCCGCGCCTTGAACCTGATGCATGAACAGCCCGAAAAGCCCTGGAGCGTGGCCGATCTGGCGACGGCTGCCAACCTGTCTCGCGCAGGATTTGCCGAGCAGTTTCACCGTGTTGTCGGGCAGACACCGGGCGATTATCTGCTGAGCTGGCGGGTCAGTCTGGCGCAGAAACGTCTGCGCGAAGGACGGCCGATTGCGTTGATCGCCGAAGAGGTCGGCTACGAAAGTCCTTCGGCGCTGGCTCGCGCTTTTCGCCGCAAGACCGGGCTCAGTCCTCGGGAGTGGAAGGCTGGGATTTGAGGGTTATTTGGCGAATTTCTTCGCCCCGGCGACACACAAAATCACTCCCAATGTCACCGCAAGCATGCCGATGCTGACCTGTTCATGCAGCAACGTCGCCGCCAGCGCCAGGCCGAAAAACGGTTGCAGCAGCTGCAATTGCCCGACCGCCGCGATGCCGCCCTGCGCCAGTCCGCGATACCAGAACACGAATCCGATCAACATGCTGAACAGCGACACATAGGCCAGACACAGCCACGCCGACAGGCTGATGTTGCTGAACGAGGCGGGCGCCAGCCACAGACTCAGCAACGCCATCAGCGGCAGGGACAAAACCAGCGCCCAGCAGATCACCTGCCAGCCCCCAAGGGCGCGCGAAAGCTTGGCGCCTTCAGCGTAACCGAGGCCGCAGACCAGAATCGCTGCGAGCATCAACAAGTCGCCGGTGGGCGAAGCAGTCAGTCCCTGGGACAGCGCGAATCCAACCACCAGAGCGCTGCCCAGAATCGAGAAGAACCAAAACACCGGTCGCGGACGCTCACCACCGCGCAGCACGCCGAAAATCGCCGTGGCCAATGGCAGCAATCCTACGAAAACAATCGAATGCGCTGACGTCACGTGCTGCAACGCCAACGCGGTCAGCAGCGGAAAACCCAGCACCACGCCCATCGCGACAATGAACAGCGAGAGCCACTGACTGCGCGCCGGACGCCGCTCGCGAAACAACCACAACAATCCCAACGCCAATACCCCGGCGATGGCCGCGCGCACCACGGTAAGAAACACCGGGTCGAATTCCAGCACCGCTAGGCGCGTGGCCGGCAGCGAGCCGCTGAAGATCACCACGCCGATAAAACCGTTGATCCAGCCGCTGGTTTTTTCCAGTGCCGGGTTACCCAGGTTCGAAGTCCGTTCCATACGAGGTCGCGCTCAAAGGTGGGGTTGCGTGGGTTTAATCCTAGGGGCGAGAATCAGGACAATCAAAAAATTGTCATGGATACATCTCCACATGCCACGTTCTCGCTACAAGACCCTCGTTGATACCTATGCGGCAGATATCCGCTCGGGCCGTCTCGCGCCGGGCACGCGACTGCCGACCCACCGGCAACTGGCCGTGAGCGAAGGGCTGGCGCTGGTCACGGCCTCGCGGGTGTACGCCGAGCTGGAGGCGATGGGCTTGGTAAGTGGCGAAACCGGTCGCGGCACCTTTGTGCGGGAAACCTCGTTGTCGGCGGGACAGGGCATTGATCAAAAGGATGTCGCGGTCGGCATGATCGACCTCAATTTCAACTACCCGTCATTGCCCGGTCAGGCTGAGCTGTTACGCACGGCGTTACGCCAATTGGCGCTGTCCGGTGACCTCGAAGCGCTGCTGCGTTATCAACCACACGCCGGCCGCCAGCACGAGCGCGCCTCGGTTGCGCGGCATCTGCTGAGTCGCGGGGTGAGCGTTGAGGCCGGGCAAGTGCTGATCGTCAACGGCGCCCAGCAAGGGCTGGCAGTGACGCTGATGGCACTGCTCAAACCGGGCGATGTGATTGCGGCAGATGCGCTGACTTATTCCGGGTTCAAGGTGCTGGCCGAAGCGCTGCATCTGGAAGTGGTGGCGATTCCGATCGGTGACCACGGGCCGGATCTGGCGGCGCTGGATAAACTCTGTCGCAGCCGCTCGGTGCGCGCCGTGTACAGCATGCCGACCCTGCACAATCCGCTGGGCTGGGTGATGCCGACTGAGCAACGCGAGCAGCTGATATCGATTGCCCGTCAGCATGATCTGACGATCATTGAAGACGCGGCATACGCCTTTCTGGTGGAAAACCCACCGCCAGCGCTGGTCGACATGGCGCCCGAGCGCACGGTTTATGTGTCGGGACTTTCCAAGAATATCGCCACCGGTTTGCGCGTCGGTTTCATCGCTGCGCCGGAGGCCAAGGTGCCGGCGCTGGAGCGAATCATCCGCGCCACCACCTGGAACACTCCCGGCGTGATGACCGCCATTGCTTGCGCCTGGCTCGACGACGGCACTGTCACCTTGCTTGAAGAACAAAAGCGCAGCGACGCCAAGGCTCGTCAGGCACTGGCCGCCGAGTTGCTCAAAGGGTTGCCCTATTTCGCACATCCATCCTCGTATTTCTTGTGGTTGCCGCTGCCGGAAGATGTGCGCGCCGATCGGATTGTCATGGAATTGATGCACGAACAGATTTCGGTCACCAGCGCCGAGCCGTTTTCGGTGGCGACGCATACACCGCATGCGATTCGGTTGGCATTGGGTTCGGTGGATATGAACGTGTTGCGCCAAGCGTTGATCACCGTCAGAAACGTCGTCGGCGCTTATCTGTAGAACCGTTGGCGAGGAAACAAGCTCCCTGGCCACAAAATGTTAGCCTTGGCGCATTCGCATCAAATCGCTTTGGATCGCCTGATGAAAAACACCGCTTCACTGTCCCTCGCCCTGATACTCACCGCTGGCCTGCTCGGCACAACCGCCCACGCAGCAGGCGATCCCGAGGCCGGCGCAAAAATCTTCCCGCGCCTGTGCGGCGGCTGCCATCAAGTCGGCGAATCCGCCCGCTCGGGTTTCGGTCCGGAACTCAACGGCATCATCGGCCGCCCGGCCGGGACGTCGGCGAACTATGTGTATTCCGATGCGATGAAAAACTCAGGCGTGACCTGGGACCACGAAACGCTGAAGGCTTACCTGAAAGATCCGAAAGGCGTGGTGCCGGGTACTCGGATGATTTTCTGGGGACTGAGTGATGAGGAGAAGCTTGAGAATTTGCTGGCGTACCTGCAAACATTTCCGCGATAACGCCAGCTTCTAAAGTGGTATTGAGGCAGTGGCCTGCCAGGCGAATCATTGCATGATCAATTGTTCGCCAGAGCAATACGTCACCGATCCCGAGACATTGCGCAAGGCATTTACCCATGTGTCTGACTGGGTCATGAACAAACTGGTCGATGATCTGAAACAGTAGCCAGCGCCGACTTTCAAGGGTTGCCTGGGCTGCTGAAGGCTTGTCGCAATGTGCTTCAACGCCTACATCGATTCAGTCGTCAGGTGTTGTGTCAGCAAGGGCAGCAGTTGTTCGCAAGCCCCCTCAATCTTCAAATCCAGCAAATCATCCGCCCGTGTCTTGCCCATATTGATTGCAATCAACGGCTTGCCGCGATCTGCGATCACCCGGCACAGGCGAAACGCCGAATAGGCCATCAACGAAGACCCCACCACCAGCATTCCCGCCGCCGTCTGCGCTGCATCCATGGCCCGAGCGGCGGTAGGTTGCGCGACGTTTTCGCCGAAAAAAACCACGTCCGGCTTCATCCGCTCGCCCGCGCAAAACGGGCAGTGTGGCACCTGAAAGCGTGCTTCGAATGCCGGGTCAAGCAGCGTGTCACCGTCTGGCGCCTGCACTGCATCGACGCCGGCCAGATACGGATTCTGCTGTTCCATCAGTTGCTGAATCGAATCGCGATCGCTGCGCTGGCCACAATCCAGACACAGCACGCGGTGCAGGCTGCCGTGCAGTTCGATCACATCATGACTGCCGGCCTGATCGTGCAAAGTATCGACGTTCTGCGTGATCAAGCCGCTGATCCTGCCATGCCGCTGCAAACTGGCCAACGCCTCATGCGCTGCATTCGGTTGCGCTTGACGCACCCGAGGCCAGCCCAGCATCGCCCGCGCCCAGTAGCGGCGGCGTGACTCGGGGGCGGCGAGGAACTCCTGATACATCATCGGTTGCCGGCCACGTCGCACGCCGTCGCTGTCGCGGTAGTCGGGGATGCCCGAGGGGGTGCTGATGCCGGCGCCGGTGAGCACCAGGAAGTCGCCATCAATCATCGCCTGTTGCAGCGTGTCGAGGTGTTCGCGGATCGGGCTGTCGAGCATGGCTGGCATTCCATTAGCGATGAGTGCCATGCAGGTTAGCACTGACCTCCGTGATGAGGGAGAGAGCTCCCTCGCCACAGATTCGCGGTTATTTGCGAGCCTCCAAAATCAGGTTGAACGGCGTCTGCGTGGCGCGCCGGAACTGCTTGAATCCGGCTTCGGTAAACACTTTGCGCAGGCGTTTTTCACCGGCCTGCGCACCGAGGCCCAGGCCGACTTCCTGGGACAGCGAGTTCGGCGTGCAAATGAACGTCGATGCTGCGTAGAAAAGCCGTCCCACCGGGTTGATGTTGTCATCCAGCGCATCGTTGGCGAAGGGCTCGACCAGCAACACCGTGCCGTCGTCCTTGAGCGAGTCGTAGGCATGACGCGCGGCGCCCACCGGGTCGCCCATATCGTGCAGGCAATCGAAATAGCAGATCAGGTCATAGTCATTGCCGGGGTAGTTTTTCGCTGAGCCCTGAAGGAACGTCGCCCGACTGCTGACCCCGCCTTCTTCGGCGCGCTGGTTGGCGACGGTGATCGACGGTGCGTGGAAGTCGTAGCCGACAAAACGCGAGTTGGGATACGCCTGGGCCATCAACACGGTCGAGGCGCCGTGGCCGCAGCCGATGTCGGCGACTTTCGCGCCTTTCTCGAGTTTGGCCACGACACCTTCCAGCGCCGGCAACCATTCGGCGATCAGGTGGCCTTTGTAGCCAGGGCGGAAAAACCGTTCGGTACCACTGAACATGCACGGATGGTGATCGCCCCAGGGCAGGGCGCCGTTGCCGCGCATGGCTTTGACCAGTTTGTCCTTGTCGTGGAAAAACGACGCCACCACCCCCAGACCGCCGGCGACGTAAACCGGCGAGTCCTCGACGGCCAGCGCCATGGCCTGTTCTTCTGGCAGGCGAAACTGCCCGTCGCGGTGCTCCATGTAGCCGGAGGCGGCGTGAGCGCTGAGCCATTCGCGCACCAGGCGCGGGTTACAGGTGGTTTTTGCTGCGAGGGCTTCGGGGCTGATCGGCTGACTGTCGGCCATCGCCCGGTACAGCCCGAGTTCTTCGCCGACGATGACATTGGCCAGCATTGCCGCGCCGCCCATGTCGTTGACCAATTTGCCCATGAATTCGTTGAGTCGAGCCTCGTCCATCATGTGTGCTCCTGAAACAGGATCACCGTCCGGCGCCGTTGAGCGTCGAGGCATGCGCCACCGGGCGGTGGTCATGGAAACAGGCAGGGCACGGCAAAAGTCCTGCGGCCCCCTCGACTGGGTCATGAATGAGTCTAGCCCGGATTCTTTGATCGACGCGGAGCAAATGTGGGAGCGAGCCTGCTCGCGAAGGCATTGTGTCAGCCGCTGCATTCATTAACGGACACACCGCTATCGCAAGCAGGCTCACGCTTACAGGAAAGCTGTATGGATTGAGGAGCGGTGATCACCGCTAATCCCTGTGGGAGCTGGCTTGCCAGCGATGAGGTCGGCACAGTCGATCATGATGTTGGCTGTGCTGACGCCATCGCTGGCAAGTCAGCTCTCACAGGTTTTTTCAGCGAGTTCAAAGGGTGTGTATCGCTGTGTATCGCTGTCGCGGAGGGATACATGGGGCAGCAAATATCGGGTGGGTTGAACACAGCGTCGATACAGCCACCGGTTGAACTGCGTGGGTCAACCACCGAGGTGAGCCACCATGCAAACCCCTCATGTATCAAGGCAACCCAGCGTAGGGCTGGGCCTGCGCCGTGGGCTGTTGAAAGATCTGCAAGCCGCCCCCGCCGGCGATTTCGACTTTCTGGAAGTCGCCCCGGAAAACTGGATCGGCGTTGGCGGTGCCCACGGCGCGGCGTTACGCGAACTGGCCGAGCGTTATCCGTTGTCCTGTCACGGTTTGTCGTTGTCGCTCGGCGGCCCGGCGCCGCTCGACAGCGGTTTTCTGCAGGAAGTGCGGGGTTTTCTCGATCATCACCGCGTTGAACATTACAGCGAACACCTGAGTTACTGCAGCGACGACGGCCATCTCTACGATCTGTTGCCCTTGCCGTTCACTGAGGAAGCGGTGCACTACGTCGCCGCGCGTATCCGCCAATCCCAGGACATTCTCGGTCGCCGCCTTGCCGTAGAAAACGTCTCCTACTATGCCGCCCCGCGTCAGGACATGGACGAAGTGACCTTCACCAACGCGGTATTGCGCGAGGCTGATTGCGACTTGCTGCTGGACGTCAACAATGTCTACGTCAATGCCATCAACCACGGTTTTGATCCGCGGGATTTTCTGGCCCGGATCGAGCCGGGCAGGGTGGTCGGGATGCACGTGGCCGGGCATTTCGATGAGTCCGACAGTCTCAAGATCGACACCCATGGCGCCTCAGTGAAACCGCAGGTGTGGTCGTTGCTGGCCGAAGCCTACGCACGGTTCGGCGCGCAGCCGACGCTGCTGGAGCGTGATTTCAATTTCCCGGCATTTGCCGAACTGGTCGCCGAGCTACAGACCATTCGCCGTCTGCAAGGCGAAGGAGTTCAGCGTGGATAACCTTGAGCAGCAACAACGGGCGCTGACGCGTTATCTGCGTGATCCCGACAGCCACGTACCTCCTGCTGAAATGAACACCACGCGGGTCAATGTGTACCGCGATCTGCTGTTCAACAATCTTTCGCAATTGTTGAGTGGCACCTTTCCTGTACTGATCCGGATCATCGGCGATCAACGCTGGCACACGCTGATTCGCGGTTTTTTGCGCGATTACCGTGCGCAAACGCCGAAGTTTTCCGAGATTGCCGAGACGTTCCTCGACTATCTCGCCACGCAGCCTGCGGTGTTGAGCGAGGAGGATTGGCCCGCGTTTTTGCTGGAGCTGGCGCATTACGAATGGGTAGAGATGGTCTTGCAGCAATCCGATGCTGATCCCTTGCCTGCTACGGATAAAGGCTTGTTGCTGGAGCGGCCATTGCGGATCTCGGCGCTGGCCTGGCCTTTGGCTTACACGTGGCCGGTGCAGCGCCTTGGCCCGGATTATCAGCCTTCAACCGCCCCGGCGCATCCGACGCTGTTACTGGTACGGCGGGAGGCGGATTTCAGCGTGAAGTTTTCGCAGTTGAGCCCGTTGGCCTGGCGGTTGCTGCAGCGGATCGGCGAGTTGCCGTCATTGACCGGGCGGGAGCAGTTACAGGGCTTGGCACAGGAGGCTGGGCAATTCGCAGACGAGTCGTTCATGGCCAGTGGATTGGCGTTGTTGCAGCAAATGCACGAAGACCGGGTAATCGGTATTACTTGAGCACATCAAACCCCCTGTAGGAGCTGTCGAGTGAAACGAGGCTGCGATCTTTTGATTTTGATCTTTAAAAACAACATCAAAAGATCGCAGCGTGCCGCAGTTCCTACAGGGGATTTGTGGTGGGCAGGTTTAGAGTGGCAGCTTCAGTTCAGCACACAACCCGCCGCCCTCGCGGTTGCTTAAGGTCAACGAGCCGCCGAGGGCTATTGCCAATTGCTGGGCGATGGCAAGACCCAGACCCGTGCCGCCAGTGCTGCGATTGCGCGAGTTTTCCACGCGGTAGAACGGCTCCATCACTTGCGCCAGATCGGCTTCGGCGATGCCCGGGCCGCGATCCATGACGGTGATCGACAGCTTTCCCTTGTTCGCTGCGACCCACACCTCGGCACCACCAGCGAATTTCAAGGCATTGTCGGTCAGGTTCACCAGCACCCGGCGCAACGCGTGCGGACGGGTCTCGACGACTACATCACTTTTTCCGATCAGTTGTACTTTTTTGCCCATGTCCTGATAGTCGAACACCAGGCTCTCGAGGAACGAATCCATGTTGGTGCGCCGACTTTCTTCGGTCGAGCCATGGATGCTGCGGGCGTAGGCCACACCTTCGCGCACCAGGTGTTCCATTTCGCCGAGGTCGTTGCACAGTTTTTCCTTCTCTGCTGAGTCGTCCATGAACTCGGCCCGCAGTTTCATCCGCGTGATCGGGGTTTGCAGGTCATGGGAGATCGCGGCCAGCAGTTGCATGCGTTCCTTGAGATAGGTGGCAATCCGCGCCTGCATCGTGTTGAAGGCGCGGGCGGCGTAGACCACTTCGTTCGGACCTTTCTCGTCCAGTTGAATCGGGTGCGCGTTGGGATCAAGGGTTTCCACGGCGTTGGCCAGCCGCGTCAGGGGCCGGATGGCGATGCGCACGGCCAGCCAGGTGCAGGCGATCATCAGCGCCAGTTGCCCGAGCAGCACCACTGGCAGCCACGGCGACAGTGGCGTCATCGCGGGCCGCACGTCGATGGTTACCGGGCTGCCGTCGCTCAGGCGCAGGTGGCCTTGAAAATGCTTTTTCGGGCCGGGAATATCGGTGAAGGTCAGGGGATATTTATCGCCCAGGACCTCAGTGATTGAGGTGACCGCAATGGGCACGTCGGCGGACTTGATCGGCGTACCGCCGTCGCCTTCGCTCAGCAGATAGCCGTAATTGTTGCGCGCCAGGCGCTCGAGCCAGGCCGGACGCTCCTCGGCCGGCAGGCGATCAAGAATCGCAATTGAGGTCGAGACGTCGGTTTGCAGATTACCGAGCATGGTGCTTTTTGCACTCTGATAACGCTCGTAATACTGCGCACCAAACGACAGCGCCTGGGCGAGAATCAACCCGACCAGAAAAATCAGCGACAAGCGCGAGGCCAGTGTGCGCGGCCAGTGCAGGTTAAGTGTCATGCCGGGGCACCGAGTAACTCGACCGGCAGTGAGAACACGTAACCTTCGCTGCGCACGGTCTTGATGTAGGCCGGCTCACGGGCGTCATCGAGCAGGCGCTGGCGCAAACGGCTGACCAGCAAATCGATGGAACGGTCGAACAGATCCGCGTCGCGGCCTTGGGTCAGGTTGAGCAATTGATCGCGGCTGAGTACCCGTTGCGGATGATCGAGAAACACCCGCAGCAAACGATATTCGGCGCCACTGAGCGCCACCATGGTGCCGTCCTTGTCCAGCAGGTGTCGGGCTGAGGTGTCCAGTTGCCAGCGACCGAACGCCAGCAAACGACCGGCTTCGGTGACCACCAGATTCGGCGGCAGCATTCGCGTGCGGCGCAGTACGGCGTTGATCCGCGCCAGCAGTTCGCGGGCGGCGAAGGGTTTGGTCAGATAGTCGTCCGCGCCCATTTCCAGACCGATGATGCGGTCGGTTTCGTCATTGCGTGCGGTGAGCATCAACACCGGCGTCGCCTTGTGCTTGCCCACGCGCAATTCGCGGCACAACTGCAGGCCATCGTCGCCGGGCATCATGATGTCGAGCACGATCAGGTCGACCGTGTTGGTTTCGAGAAAGCTGCGCATCTGCCGGCCATCGGCGACGACGGTGGTGCGCAGACCGTTCTTTTTCAGGTAATTGCCGACCAGCTCGCGGATCTCGCGATCGTCGTCGACGATGAGAATGTGATCGACATGTTCCATGGGGCCTGGCCTCTGGCAAAGGGGAATGTCACGCAGTCTATCGAGCCTTCGGGTGCTCGCCTGCCTGCCTTTGTATTGCAGTGTATCTGGCGTTACAAGCGATACACGCAGACGTAAAAAAGCGATTTGTTCAGGGTTTTGTATCGCTGTGTATCTCCGGGCGGCGCAGATACACAGCGAGGGTTAGCCGCCATTTCCCGACACATGCGCGATACCTCGTGAGCCTCAAATAGGCTCCATCGAGGCACTCCATGACGCCTCGGCTCAAACCCTTTGCAGCCATGAGGAACACGCCATGAAAAACTCGTCCGTTATCGCCGCCTGCCTGTTTGCCGCCCTGAACATCTGCACCCTGTCGGCCCGCGCCGAAGCCGAAGTCACCGCGCAAACTTACAACTACGGCACCCACCTGGATATCCAGAAAGTCATTTCGCTGACCCAGGACAACTCGGTGACCTGCGGGATTGTCGATGCGCGCATGACTTATCTGGATTCGGCCGGCAAAACCCGCGTACTCGATTACAGCAAATTCGCTGACGGTTGCAACGACGGCAACTGAGTATCACTTGTTTACAGGCAGAACCTTATGAACAACGTCCCTCGGTTCCCTCCCGCCAATCCAAGGTGATTTTATGTACTTGATCGCGTTTCTCGGCGGCCTGTTGACCGTCCTCAGTCCCTGCATCTTGCCGGTGGTGCCGTTCCTGTTTGCCAACGCCGACCGTAAACGCTCCTCGATCCTGCTGACCCTCGGCGGCATGACCCTGACCTTCGCCCTGATCTCAAGCCTGGCCGTGGTCAGCAGTGAGTGGGTGATTCAGGCCAGCAACACCGGCCGCCACATCGCCTTGATCGTCATGGCGCTGTTTGCGCTGTCGCTGATCTCGGCGCGCGTGGGTGACTGGCTGGCGCGACCGTTTGTGTTGCTCGGCAACCATCTCGACCCGGACGCCAGCAAGAAGGCCGGGCCCATGGGGTCGGTGATGATCGGCGTGGCCACAGGGTTGCTCTGGGCACCCTGCGCCGGGCCGATCCTCGGCGTGATCCTCACTGGCGCCATGCTGCAAGGCGCCAACGCCCAGACCAGCCTGTTGCTGCTGGCCTACGGCGCGGGGAGTGCGCTGTCGCTGGGGACGTTGATTTTCGCCGGTCGTGGCGTGGTCAATCGCTTGAAACCTTCGATTCCGTTCACCGGGTGGTTTCGTCGCGGCGCCGGTGTTGCAGTGCTTGCCGGCGTGGCAGTGATATCCACCGGCGCCGATAAAACCTTGCTGGCCGGCACGTCGTCCGAAGGCGTCACCAGCGTCGAGAGAAACGTGCTGGAGAACGTGCCGAAAGTGGTCGACTTCCTCGTCAGCAAAGTCAGCGCAGATTCGAGGATGGACGAGAGTAAAGGCGCCATGCCGTCGCTGTCCGGTGCCGTGCAATGGCTCAATTCACCGCAACTGAGCGCCGAATCCCTGCGTGGCAAAGTCGTGCTGGTGGATTTCTGGACCTACGACTGCATCAACTGCCAGCGCACCCTGCCGTACGTCAAAGACTGGGCGAAGAAGTACGAGAAGGATGGCCTGGTGGTGATTGGCGTACACACCCCGGAATACGGCTACGAGCGGATCATCGACAATGTTCGGGACCAAGTGCAGAAACTCGGCATCACCTACCCGGTGGCCATCGACAACAACTATGCGATCTGGCGCGCCTTCGACAATCAGTACTGGCCGGCGCACTACCTGATCGACGCCAAGGGGCAGATGCGTTACAGCCACTTCGGCGAAGGTCGCTACGAAGCGCAGGAGCAAATGATCAAGCAGTTGCTGGAAGAGGCCAAGGCCCCGGCTGCCTGATCAAACAACTCAATGGCTCAGAGGTCACGCACCATGAGCCATTGTTCGTTGTCCCAGGCGCGAAAGCGTTCCAGTACTGCCCAGCCGCGTTTGGCGTAGTAGTCCTGTTTGTTCTGCGTGTGCAGATACAGGCGGGGGAGGCCGCGGTTTTTTGCTTCCCGACAAACCCCGTCGATCAACTGCTGTGCCAGACCTTGCCCGCGAACCTCTGGGTCGACGAACACGCAGGCCAGCCACGGGCCGAGATCCTGCCGATGTTCGAGATCATCGCGGGCCAGCGCCGCACCACCGACCAAGCGGTCGCCGTCCAGTGCGATCAGACAGGACCAGTCGCCATTGCTTTGGCCCTCGGCAAATTCACGCTGCCATTGAGCCAAAGGTTGATGGGCGTATTCGTATTGAAATTGCTGGTGGATCCATGCGGCATAGGTGTCGCTGTGCTGCATGTGGCTGGCGAGCCATTCGAATTGCACGGGCATGACTGAAGTCCGTTCAGAGGGCGAGCGGGCATCAGAAACCAATCGCCGGATTCTGGCAATGCCGTGAGTGTTGCGCCCGCTTAACAAATGTCCACCACTTATCGGCAAAGCGGCGGTTTTATGGGGCTGCCGGACGATCGGCGGAGACGCCAAACAGGCTCGGCGCGATAGTGGACAAGCCGCCTAACAGCAAACGGAGCTCGAATTCATGAGTACCCCGATTGATCTCACTGCCTTGAAGGAACGCCAGAAAGTCGCCTGGGCCAGTGGCGACTACGCCGTGATCGGCACCACGCTACAAATTGTCGGCGAAAACCTCGCCGAAGCCTGCGATCTGCGCTGCGATGAAGAGGTGCTGGATGTGGCTGCCGGCAACGGCAACGCGACCTTGGCAGCGGCGCGGTTGTCTGGTGACCTCGACCGATTACGTTGCGATGCTGCTCGAGCGCGGCCAGGATCGCGCCCGCGCCGAACATCTGGAAGTGACTTTTCAAGTCGCCGACGCGGAAGCCTTGCCGTTCGCCGATGGCAGTTTTGCCGCGGTGCTGTCGACGTTCGGGGTGATGTTTGCCCCCGATCAGGACAAGGCCGCTGCCGAATTGGCGCGGGTCTGCCGGCGTGGTGGGCGGATCGGTCTGGCCAACTGGACGCCGGAAGGATTTGTCGGGCAGATGTTCAAGACCCTCGGCCGGTATCTGCCACCGCCGGCCGGCGCGCAGCCGCCGTCGAACTGGGGTACGGAGGCGTGGCTGCACAAACATTTCGATGATCACGATTTTGTCGTGCAGGTCGCGCGGCGCGAATTCAATTTCCGCTATCGTTCGGCAGCGCATTTCATCGACATCTTTCGGCACTGGTACGGCCCGGTGCACAAGGCTTTCGCGGCGCTGCCACCGGAAAGCGGTCAGGCGCTGGAAAGTGATCTGGCGGATTTGCTCAACCGGTCGAACCGCGCGGGGGAGGACTCGCTGGTGGTGCCGAGTAAGTATCTGGAGGTGGTGATCAACAAGCGCTGAGTTAAACCTGATCCTTCAGCTCGGCGCAGATCCTTGTGGGAGCTGGCTTGCCAGCGATAGCGGTCAACCGGTAAACAACTCTGTTGACTGACACTGCGCCATCGCTGGCAAGCCAGCTCCCACAGGGTTTCGCATTGGGATTGCCGGAGTTTATTTCACCTGCGACCGATCAAACCATTCCAGCGCCGTGCGCCAGATGCAGATCCCCAGAAAGTAAGCCGACATCAGCAACCACAAACCCATCACCAATGGGTTGATCACCGGATGGTTGAGCACCAGCGACAGACTGCAAAGCAGCCAGATCGCTGTCACGGCAATGTTGATCGGCATGAACCGACGCACACGGAACGGATGCAGGAATTTCATCCGTGTCACGGTCAGCAACGCCAGGCCGATGACGGTCAGAAAGGTGATCCATGGCCCAGGGCCGATGATGTAGAGGCACAGTGCGACCACGTTCCACGCAGCAGGGAAGCCGACGAAGTAGTTGTCCTTGCTCTTCATGTTGACGTTGCAGAAACAGAACAGTGACGACACCAGAATCAGCGACACCGTCAGTAACAGCGTGTAATCCGGCAGCGGAATATAGCGATAGATGAACAGTGCCGGGATAAACACGTAAGTCAGGTAATCGATCACCAGATCAAGGACCGAGCCGTCGAAACTCGGCAGCACCGACTGCACATTGACCTTGCGCGCCAGTGCGCCGTCAAGGCCATCGACGATCAGGGCCACCCCCAGCCACATCAGGCAGTGGGTGGGTTGGTTTTCCAGCAGGGCGAGGGTGGCCAGAAATGCAGTGACCACGCCGGTCGCGGTAAAACCATGGGCGCCCCAGGCTTTGAGCCTGGCTATGTGGACGGTGGATATCACGGGGGCGTTCTCCAGAAATTAATGCCAGCCGGGTATTACCCTTGGACAGCAAGGGCGCCGGCAAACCGGTTCGGGTTGCAGCTATCGACCGGTCGGGCCGGGATAAGGTTCACCCACCCTGAATCTTAGCTGGCCATCGAAAAAACAGGCGAGTGAAATACATTAGCAGTTTCGGCATCGGCCAAACGGTGCTGGCGCAACGCCCGCAGCGGTCTATCGTTGCCAGACGCAATAAATTTCAATGCTTGAGGATGACGCCATGAACACCAGCGATTTGCTTGAACAACTGCTGCGGGGCCAGGGCTCGGCCGGTCAGCAAAGTGGTGCGGCGGCCGGTGGCGGTTTAGGCGGCCTCGGTGGATTGCTGGGGGGCTTGCTCGGTGGCGCGGATTCTACAGGCACACGTGGTGGCGCTGCGGCTGGCGGCCTTGGCGGGTTGGGTGGCTTGCTCGGCGGGCTGCTCGGTGGCGGTGGCGGTGGGTTGGGCGGCGCACTGGGTGGCGGCACGCAAAGTCGTTCCGGCGGCAATAATTATGCGGCGCTGGCATCGTTGGGGATGATGGCCTATCAGGCGTATCAAGCCTGGCAACGCAACCAGGCCAGCACGGCGGCGCAGCAAACGCCGCAGACGGCCAATCTGCTCGCCGGCCCGGAAATCGAAGAGCACAGCCACGCGGTGTTGCGCGCCTTGATCGCAGCGGCCAAGGCGGACGGGCGCATCGACGAAACGGAAAAACATCTTATAAGCAGCGAAATCGGCAAACACACCGATGACCCGCAACTACAGCAATGGCTGGACGCCGAAGTCGCCAAACCACTCAATGCCGCCGAAGTCGCACAAGCCGCAAACAACGACCCGGCTGTGGCCGCCGAGATGTACCTGGCCAGCATCATGCTGGTGGACGACCAGCAAGATGCTGAACGCGCTTATCTGGACGAGCTGGCGGCGGCGCTGGGGATTGATCCTGAGTTGCAGGTGCATCTGGAGCAACAGGCCAACGGCACAGCCTGAGATCAGAGGTTAAACACCGTCCGTCAGGGCTTTTTTGAGGTCGATTGAATTTTTGGCACGCGCAGCCCCTCTGCTGCTGTAGAGGCGCGAAACAGCGCCGTACCAATCGACCGAGAATATTGCCATGACTGTCCTGACACGTTTGCAATCTGTGCCGGCCCAAGCACAAGCGATCACTCCCGCCGGCAACCTGCGTGGCATTTACGAAACGCTATTGCGCGAGGAGAACTCGCAAGGCCTCGCGCAAACGTTCTTGAACGAACAGCTGCGACGCGCCGCCGCGTTGCCCGAGGAACTCCCTCACGATCCATCGACCTGGCACGACTGGGTCGCCGAGCACTGCGCCGATGTTGCCCGCCAATACGCCGATTACCTGCAACAACGCAAGGCAGGTGGGCCTCGGCAATTTTTTACCAGCAAGGCTCATGCGCTGTACTTTCTGCAAGCGGTTGCACCTACCAAACTGGTCGATGGTGCGTGGCTGTATGGGTTGTTGCAGCATTGGCGCGATCCACGCTTTAGCGGCTTGCTGTGCACCTATCTGGAAGAACTGGGCGAGGGTAATCCGGCGCAAAACCATGTGGTGATCTACCGCAAACTGCTGGGCGAGCACGACCTCGCTCATGCCAGCCCCCTGGAAGACGGCCGCTATCTGCAAGGCGCGCTGCAACTCGCGCTCGGTGCCTGCGGCGATGATTTCCTGCCTGAGGTGATCGGCTACAACCTCGGCTATGAACAACTACCGCTGCATTTGCTGATCAGCAGTTACGAACTCAGCGAGTTGGGCATTGATCCGTACTACTTCACCCTCCACGTGACCATCGACAACGCCAGCACCGGCCATGCGCAAAAAGCCGTGCAGGCCGTTCTGGATCTGTTGCCACTTGAGGCTGATCGCGCCGACTTTATGCGTCGGTTTTCGCTGGGTTATCGGCTCAATGATCTTGGGCAGGGCAGCCGCGCAATCATCGAAGGGTTCGACCTTGAGCGCGAATTGCTGGCGATGCTGGAGCGCAAGTGCCCATTCGCTCAGCACATGCACTCGGACTATTGCCGCTTTGAAGGGAAAACCGTCAACCAGTGGCTGGCCGAGCCCGAGCATCTGCCCGGCTTCCTGCAAGCCTTGCAGAACAAAGGCTGGATCAAACGCCACGAAGACCCGCAGGCCAGCCGCTTCTGGCAGTTGATCGACGGCGATGGCGCGGCCATGTTCGGTGTGTTCAGCGCCTACGAAAAACAACTGGTGCGTGACTGGATTGCCGGTGACTGGAAACCCGCGAACAAACCCACCCCGTTACGTCGGCACGCCCCCGCCAACTCACCGATCGAGGTGCCTGAACAGGACCCCGATGTGCAGCAGCTCAACGACACGCTGCAAGGGCAGGATGGCCACGCCCAAATGGCGTCGCTCATCCCATGGCTCGCGCCGGCCCGGCATGCGCACCCGGCCGGTCTGCTCGCGACCCGCCGCTTCATCGAACTCAAATCCCGTTTGCCTTAAGGAAATCGTCAATGACTCAGGAAGATCAACTGTCCACCCATGACCTCGCGCTGCTGCAATTGGGCCGGCGCTTGCAAGCTGACGGCTACCGTTTCACCACCCCGACGCCGCTGACCCACCAGCGGGTCAACCAGCGCGATGAAGGTCAATTCGCCGACTCTTTGCGCGATGTCTTTGGCTGGTCACGGCCCTTTGAACCGGGCTTGTTGTCCGCCGATGAACAGCAGCAACTGCTGGAAGCTCAAGTCATCGACACGTACGAAGGGCACCTGAAGAGTCGGGTGCGCTGGTCGAGTCTGGACGATATGTTGTTTGTGCATTCGGCGTTTCCCACGGATGCCGCCGACTCGGTGTTTTTCGGCCCGGACACCTACCGTTTCGCGCAGTTGATTCACGCACATTTGCAGCAGAACTTCGCGCCGATCCACCGCGCAGTCGACATCGGCTGTGGCGCCGGCGTCGGCGCGATCCTGATCGCCCGTGCCCGCCGCGAAGCGCAAGTGCTGGCGCTGGATATCAACCCCGCTGCACTGCGCCTGACCACAGTCAACGCGGCACTGGCGGAAGTGGCCAACGTCGAAGCGTGTAACAGCGACATTCTGCAAGGCGTCGACGGCGATTTCGATTTGATCGTTGCCAACCCGCCGTACATGGCTGATCCGGCCGCACGCGCCTATCGGCATGGCGGCGGCACACTGGGCGCCGGGCTGTCGTTGCGTATCGTCGAGCAGGCACTCAATCGGCTGACACCGGGCGGTTCCCTGGTGCTGTACACCGGCGTGGCGATGGTCGATGGTCGCGACCCGTTTCTCGATACCGTGCTGCCACGACTCGATGAATCGCGCTTTGGCTGGACGTACCGCGAGCTCGACCCGGATGTGTTCGGAGAAGAACTGTTGAACCCCGGTTATCAGCGAGTCGACCGGATTGCCGTGGTCGCCCTGACCGTGACCCGTATTGGCTGAAACAAGGCAGGTGCGCCATGAGCAGGAACCTCGATGACTACAACAGCATGCGCGATTTCTCGGCAACCTCTGAACCGGCGGCAGTAAAACGTTCGGGCAAGAAAACCGCCGGCGATCACGCCTTGCAGTTCTGCATCCAGAAGCACGACGCCTCGCACCTGCATTACGATTTTCGCCTCGAACTCGATGGCGCGCTGAAGAGCTGGGCGGTGCCGAAGGGGCCGTCGCTCGACCCCAAGGTCAAACGCCTGGCGGTGCATGTCGAAGACCATCCGCTGGATTATGCGACGTTCGAAGGCAGTATTCCTGAAGGGCATTACGGCGCCGGGGATGTGATTGTCTGGGATCGCGGCGTATGGATTCCGCTGGAAGATCCGCAAAAGGCCTACGCCAAGGGCAAGCTCAAATTTGAACTGCAAGGCGAGAAATTGGCCGGCGTCTGGAATCTGGTGCGCACGCACATGCCGGGCAAAAAGGAAAACTGGTTTCTGATCAAACATCAGGACAGCGCCGCCCGCCCGCAGAACGACTATGACGTGCTGGTGGCGGAGCCGGACAGCGTGCTCAGCGAGCGAACGTTGGTCGACAAACCGAAGCTTGCGGCCAAGCAGGTCAAACCGCTGGAGAAGGCAGCCCCCAAGACCCGCAAAAAGGCTTCGGGTACGTTGACCGGCGCACACAAAGCGAAGATCCCCGCGCAGCTCAAACCGGAGTTGGCGACCTTAGTCGACAGCGCACCTGCAGGCGAGTGGAGTTACGAGATCAAGTTTGACGGCTACCGGATCATGGCGCGGATCGATCATGATCAGGTGCAGTTGTTCACGCGCAATGGTCACGACTGGACGCACAAGTTGCCGAAACAGGCCGAAGCCCTTGCCGCGCTGGGACTGGAATCGGCCTGGCTCGACGGTGAAATAGTGGTGGCCAACGAGCAGGGCGTGCCGGATTTTCAGGCGCTGCAAAATGCCTTCGATTCCGGCAGCAGCACCGACATTGTGTATTACCTTTTCGACGTGCCCTATCTCAACGGCGTCGACCTGCGGGAAGTCGCCGTCGAAGAGCGCCGCGCAGCACTGTCCACGGTTCTCGGCGCCCATGAGCAGCCCTTGTTGCGGTTCTCTGAAGCCTTTGATGAGACCCCGGATGCGCTGCTCAACAGCGCGTGTCAGATGCAAATGGAAGGCCTGATCGGCAAACGCCTCGGCTCGCCCTACGTGTCGCGGCGCAGTGGCGACTGGATCAAGCTCAAGTGCAAACATCGCCAGGAATTCGTCATCGTCGGCTACACCGACCCAAAAGGTGCGCGCAGTGCGTTTGGCGCATTGTTGCTGGGGCTGCATGACCGCGACAGTGGTGAGTTGCGCTATGCCGGCAAGGTCGGCACCGGTTTCAATGAAACGACGCTGAAAAGCATCCTCGCTCAACTCAAACCGTTGCAGGTCAAGACCGCTGCAGTGGTCAATCCACCCAGCGGTTTCGAGGCCAAAGGCGTGCACTGGCTTAAGCCGAAGTTGCTGGCAGAAGTCGCGTTTGCGCAAATGACCAAGGATGGCTCGGTGCGCCACGCAGTGTTTCATGGTTTGCGCGATGACAAACCGGCGAAGGACATCACCGAGGAGCGAGCCAAGCCCGTGAAGAAGTCAGAGAGCAAAACCACCGCGAAGAAACCGGCGAAAAAAGCCGTTGCGAGTAAACCTGCACCGGCCGAAACCGCGCCCTCACAGCTCGGCCTGGCCAATGGCAAAGTACGCATCACCCACCCCGATCGAGTGATCGACGCCGTCAGTGGCACCACCAAAATGCAGTTGGCCGAGTATTACGCCAGCGTCGCCGAATGGATTCTGCCGCAACTCAAGGATCGCCCGGTTGCCTTGGTACGCGCGCCGGATGGCATCGCCGGCGAATTGTTCTTCCAGAAAAACGCCGAGCACTTGGCAATACCCGGTATTACCACGCTGGACAAGGAGGTTACCGGTCAACCGGTGATGCTGATCAACAATGCCGAAGCGTTGATTGGCGCGGTGCAGATGAGCACTGTCGAACTGCACACCTGGAACGCCACCACGGTTGACCTGGAAAAGCCCGACCGCTTCGTTCTCGACCTTGACCCGGACCCGGCGCTGCCGTGGAAAAGCATGGTCGAAGCCACTGCGCTGACCCTCACGGTGCTGGATGAGCTGGGGCTCAAGGCTTTCCTCAAGACCAGCGGCGGCAAGGGCATTCACCTGGTGGTGCCGCTGACGCGCAAACTGGGGTGGGACGAGGTCAAGGATTTCAGCCACGCGATTGTCAGTCATATGGCCAAGCTGTTGCCGGATCGTTTTTCCGCGGTGTCCGGGCCGAAAAATCGCGTCGGGAAGATCTTCATTGATTACCTGCGAAATGGCCTCGGGGCCACGACCATATGCACTTATGCGGCGCGTACTCGCGAAGGTCTGCCGGTGTCGGTGCCGCTGTTTCGGGAGGAAGTGGCCGAGATCAAGGGCGGTAATCAGTGGAACATCCACAACGTCCATGAGCGGCTGGCCGAGGTCGGCGACGAGCCTTGGGCGGATATGAAGAAAACCCGCCAGAGCATCACTGCCGAGATGCGCAAACGAGTGGACATGAAGAAGTGATCAGGTACCGCGCAGCAAGTCGTGGGCGTTGAGCAGTTCGAAGGCGATCTGCGGGTTATTGCTGAGCCCCCGGCGAATTGCTGCCGGTATCGACTTGCGCGTCTTGCGGCACAGCCCCGGAATTTTCTCGATCTGAATATCGATGCCCAGCATGGTGCGGACTTCGTGAAAGCCTGGCGATATGTCGACACGAATCCCCAACTGCTCATACATGCGGTTTTGCAGATGCCGGAGATCGGCGAGGTCTTTGAGCGTTTCCAGTCGTGCGAGCAAGACTTTCTCTTGCTCGCGGGTCAACAGCAGGATGCGCAAATCCGCATCTGACATTTCCACCAACAGGTCGCGCCCGCAATCGCAGGCGCCGGGTGGGCAGGGTGAGCGCATTGGCGCAGGAGTCGTCATGGCCTCCATCATAGAGGCCGTCGGACAATTTTGCCTATGCGCCTTCAGCTGCCGTCCATCGGCGGCTTCGTCCGTGACAGCTACTGATTCAACCCTTCGTAATGCACCAGAATCGCGTTGGCCAGGTCTTCATCGCTGGCATTGATGCCGGGATTGTCCTGACGAACCTGTTGCAGCACCGATTCAAGATAAACCCCACGAATGGCCCCGCCACTGGCGACAAATGCAGACAGGTCGTCACGAGCCGGAATCACCATTTTGTGATCCTTGAAGGTCGAATACAGCGACGCGGAGACACCTGCAGAGGTCGCGACATCTTTGGCATCAACTCTGGCCAGAGCAGTACCCACGGGCAGGCATAAGAGTAAAGAAGAAACGAGCACTAACTTGCGCATGACGGTATTCCTCCACAAGCGCGAAGCAAAAGGGAAGTACTACATAGGTGAGAGGGGCGCGAGGGGCGGGAGTTCCCTAAGGGGGCGCGGGTGACGCGGTCGCGAGTCACCCGGCCTGATGAAGGGTGTTCAGATGACGCCGCACGCCATGCGATCGCCGCCACCACCCAGAGGTTTGGGCATGTCGGCATGGTTATCGCCGCCGGCGTGAACCATCAGCGCGTGGCCTTTGATCTCGGAGATTTTCTTCAGGCGCGGCGCCAGCACCGGATAATTGGCGATACCGTCAGCGGTCACGTAAACCGCCGGCAGGTCGCCCAGATGACCGTCTGCATAGGGCCCGAGGTGTTTGCCGGTTTTCTGTGGATCGAAGTGGCCACCAGCAGCCAGTGCAGCACCTTTGACGCCGTCCTTCATGCCGGCCTCGCAGCTACCGTTTTCATGCACATGAAAGCCATGAACGCCGGCCGGCAAGGATTTCAGATCCGGTGTAAACAGCAGGCCATAAGGCGTCTCGCTGATCGTCACCGCACCGATTGCCTGGGGTGCACCGTCAGCGCTAACCAGATTGATGGTGACTTTTTCAGTTGCCGCCTGAGCGGTACCGATGGCCAAGGTGCCGAGCAAACCCAACCAGATTGCGCGTTTCATAAGCGTTTCCTTTTGCTACACGATTTTCAGAAGACCGAATCAATGACCTTTGCGCATTAACGGGCGATGAACGCTGGATTCGGCTACGTTGCAAAATGAGACTCGTCGCACATTCCGAAAGTTTTGTCGGGGTTGCGTCTGCACGCTGACAACTGCTGACACGTTCTGGCGTAGCAGAACGGCGCAAACAGGCTTAACTGAAGGACTAACGGGCTTTTTCAGCGTACCCAGAGAGGATTTCACCGTGTCGATCAAACTGCGTTTAGTGTTGCTGATTGTTACCAGTCTACTGACGGCATTGATCGTCAGTCTGGTCAGCTACGTCGGCAACCTGCGGATGGCTACGGCCGTCAGCGACAACGCGGTCAGCATGAGCGCGCTGCGCAACCACATGGAAGCCGACATGATGCACGACGCCCTGCGTGCCGATGTCTACTCGGCGATGCTGGTAGGCCTGGGCAAAAGCACCAGCACGGCGGCCGAAGTACGCGCGTCGATTGGTGAACACGCGGGGCATTTCCGCGAAGTGCTTGAGGAGAACATCAAGCTGCCGATCAACCCGGCATTGCGCACGGCGCTGGAGCAGATCAAGCCCAGCCTCGACACGTATATCGACGCCGGTGAGCGCATTGTCCGGCTGGCGCTGGACAATCCAGAGGCGGCGCAACAGCAACTCGGCAGTTTCAACAACGTGTTCGGTCAGCTCGAAGAGCAAATGGCTGCGCTGAGTGAATTGATTGAAACCAATACGGCGCAAACCAGCCAAGGCACTGAAGCGGCGATTCGCAATGCCAATATCGCACTCGGCGTTGTGTTGGTCGCCAGTTTGCTATTGCTGCTGGCGCAAGGCCGCTCGGTGATCCTGAGCATCATGGGGCCGTTGAAGGCCGCTAGCCGTATCGCCGAAAGCATTGCTCACGGCAACCTCAGCGAGCCGATCGTCGAGCCTTCAGGCAAGGACGAGGCCAGCGTCTTGATTCGCACGTTGGCAACCATGCAGCGGGACCTGCGGAACATGATCGATGTGGTGCGGCGCAATGCCCAAGGCGTCAGCGGCATGAGCCAACAACTGAGCCACGGCTGTCATCAGGTTGCCGACAGCAGCCAGCAGCAAAGCGCCGCTGCCGGGACCATGGCCGCGGCCGCCAGCCAGATGACCGCGAGTATCGAGGACATTACCCGCCACGCCGAACGCGCTTTGGGCATGGCCAATCAGGCGCAGTCCCTGGCGAAGAATGGTGGCCAGGTGATCCACCAGGTGGTGAGCGACATGGACGATATCGCTCGTTCCGCGCAACAGTCGGCGCAGGTGATTCGCACGCTGGATCAGGAGTCCGAAGGTATTTTCAACATCATTCAGGTGATCAAGGGCATTGCCGACCAGACCAACCTGCTGGCGCTCAATGCCGCCATCGAAGCGGCCCGGGCGGGCGAGCAGGGCAGGGGCTTTGCGGTGGTGGCTGACGAAGTGCGCAGTCTGGCCGCGCGAACCAGTGCATCAACCCAGGAAATCGCCGCCATGGTTGCGCGCATCCAGCACAGCACGCGCGAGGCCGTCAGCAGCATGGAGGCGGGCGTGGCGCAGGTCGACAAGGGCATGGCGGTGACAGCTGACGTCGAGCGGGCGATTCGCGAAATCCTTGAGGCGACGTTGAGCACCACGCAACTGGTCAACGATATCACCCGCACGATCGGAGAGCAGAGCCTGGCCAGTAACGAAATCGCCCATCAGGTGGAAATGATTGCGGGGATGTCCGAGGGCAATAGTCGAGTGATTGGTCAAACGGCGAATACCACGGATGAGTTGTCGAGCCTTGCGGGGCAGTTGGCGCAGTCGGTGGATCGGTTTCGGTTGTGAGAGGGTTGACCGTGGATTTGTGGAGTCTGGTCGGCCGTCATCGCGGTCAGGCTCACTCCCACAGTTCTGATCCGCGCCAGACACCCTGTCCGCATCCAGCACAAATCCCTGTGGGAGCTGGCTTGCCAGCGATAGCGGTGGACCAGTCGACATCGATGCTGATTGTGCCGGCAGGGTCATGTTCGGCGCCCGGCTGCCGATAAGTCCCTGAGCGGAAAAAGACTCTCAGGTCGGGAACAGACGCGCGGGTTTGCCATGACGTGATATTCTGCGCGCCAACTTGGTTTGACCTCATTCAGTTTGCTTGCCTTACGGGCGGGCTGACGGAATCCCTGTCGCTCAAGTAGCTGAGCCAATAATGATAAGAAGTCAGTTCAGAAGGGACATTAACTGAGGTCGATGCGGCATGTCGGCCTTGTGTGCCCACCCGTCAAAATTGAAGTGTGCCGCAATCCCAGACGCCAGCCTGAGCGTCATCAAAGCGGATCGCATGCAGATAACAGAGGCGGGCGGAAGGCGTTTTATCATAGGTGCAACAGATGTTTAAGAAAGTGAACACGGCCTTGCTAGGGCTGGCTTTGTCGATGGGGCTGACCTCCGTTCATGCGGCAGAGGCCAAGAAAGTCGACGTACTGCTGATCGGCGGCGGCATCATGAGCACCACCCTGGGTGTGTGGATCAATGAGCTGGAACCGACCTGGTCGATGGAAATGGTCGAGCGCCTTGATGGCGTCGCCCTGGAAAGCTCCAACGGCTGGAACAACGCCGGTACCGGTCACTCGGCCCTGGCCGAGCTCAACTACACCCCGGAAGACGACAAAGGCAACGTCACGATCCCGAAAGCCGTCGAGATCAACGAAGCGTTCCAGGTTTCCCGTCAGTTCTGGGCCTGGCAGGTTCAGCAAGGCGTTCTGAAGAACCCTCGCTCATTCATCAACACCACTCCGCACATGAGCTTTGTGTGGGGCGATGACAACATCAAGTTCCTGAAAAAGCGTTACGAAGCCCTGCAAGCGAGCCCGCTGTTCGCCGGCATGCAGTACTCCGAAGACCCGGCTGTGATCAAGAAGTGGGTCCCGCTGATGATGGAAGGGCGTGACCCGAACCAGAAAATCGCGGCCACCTGGAGCCCGCTGGGTACCGACATGAACTTCGGCGAAATCACCCGCCAGTTCGCCGGTTACCTGCAGACCAAGCCTAATTTCGACTTGAAACTGTCCAGCGAAGTGCAGGACATCACCAAGAACGAAGACGGCACCTGGCGCGTCAGCTACAAAAACCTGAAAGACGGCACCAAAACCGAAACCGACGCCAAGTTCGTGTTCATCGGCGCGGGCGGCGGTGCACTGCACCTGCTGCAGAAGTCGGGCATTCCAGAAGCCAAGGAATATGCTGGCTTCCCGGTTGGCGGCTCGTTCCTGGTGACCGAAAACGCGACCATCGCCGAGCAGCACCTGGCCAAGGCCTACGGTAAAGCCTCGGTTGGCGCACCGCCGATGTCCGTCCCGCACCTGGACACCCGTGTCCTGGACGGCAAGCGCGTCATTCTGTTTGGCCCATTCGCGACCTTCAGCACCAAGTTCCTGAAGGAAGGCTCGTACCTGGACCTGCTGACCAGCACCACCACCCACAACATCTGGCCTATGACCAAGGTCGGCATCAAGGAATACCCGCTGGTCGAGTACCTTGCCGGTCAACTGATGCTGTCGGATGAAGACCGTCTGGACGCGCTGAAGGAATACTTCCCGAACGCCAAAGCCGAAGACTGGCGCCTGTGGCAGGCCGGCCAACGCGTGCAAATCATCAAGCGTGATGAAGCGGCTGGCGGCGTGCTGAAACTGGGCACCGAAATCGTTGCCTCGCAAGACGGCTCCATCGCCGGCCTGCTGGGCGCATCGCCAGGCGCGTCGACCGCTGCACCGATCATGCTGAGCGTGCTGCAGAAAGTCTTCAAAGACAAAGTCGCGACCCCAGAGTGGCAATCCAAGCTGCACCAGATCGTTCCAAGCTACGGCACTCAGCTGAACAGCGATCCAGCCAAAGTGGCTGCAGAGTGGGCTTACACCGCTAAAATCCTCGAGCTGCCGACGCCTCCAGTGATCGGTCAGGTTGCTGCTCCCGCGGCGCCTGCAGCTGAAAAAGCTGAAGCACCAAAGGAAAACGCTGCACGTGACATGGCTCTGTAACTAGACCCCTGACACACAAAGCCCACTGAACCGGCGACGGTCAGTGGGCTTTTTTGTGCCTGCAGGCAATTGCGGTTGATATCAGGCTTTGGCGGCAGCCAAGTAGACACCGAGGCGTCGGCCCATTTCTTCGCCCAGCGCTTGCAGCCCGCTGAGTGGTCGCACCATCACCTCAAACTCGACGATCTTGCCGCGCTCATCGAAGCGAATCATGTCGATACCTTTAAGTTCCTTCGCGCCCACCTTGGCACTGAACTCCAGAATCACATTCAAACCGTCAGCCGTCGCCAGTTCGCGGTGATATTCAAAATCCTCGAATACCTCAAACACCGTGTTGAGAATCATCGCCACGACCTGCGCGCCAGGGTAAGGCGTGTGCGCCATCGGCGAGCGGAATACGGCGTTGGCATCAAGTAGCGCGGGCAGGGCGCTCAGGTCACCGGTACGGATCATCTCGTGCCAGCGGTTCAGGGATTCGGCGGCACCGGGTTGCAGGTTCAGATCAGTCATTTGCACCTCTGGATTTTTGTTGTTCTTGGACTCTAGATCAAAGGGCCGGCAGGGCAAGTTTAATGTCGCTGCCTGATATCGCTCTATGACATTCCCTGTAGGAGCTCTCGAGCGAAGCGAGGCAGCGATCTTTTGACCCTGTTTTCAAGATCAAAAGATCGCAGCGTGCCGCAGCTCCTACAGATCAGATCTCATCTGATACGCTTTTTTCGTTTCCATCTGCCTCTGTATTCGGTTCAGATGCAGGATCAAACTGCCCCCGCAGTTCGGTCACTCGCGACAGTCCTTCATCCCGAAGCGTCCAGTGCACCGCAAGCTCAGCATTAAGGAGAGCAACATGAACAAGATGGCGTATTTTCTGGGTGGGTTTTTAATTCTTACCGTTCTGATCGGCATGCTTGCGACGATTTCTCCTGTCTGAAGCGATGTGCTTCATATGACGGCCACAGGTGTGCGGCGCGAATCGTGTTTAAATGCCGCGCCTCACACCTGTAGATGGATTTACCCCCCATGGCCGAACCGCGTATCCGCGCCCTCGCACTCTGCGTTTTTCAGCACAACGGCAGAATTCTGGTTAACGAGTTTCGTGACCCAGTCAGTCAGCAAACCTGCTTTCGGCCCATCGGCGGCGGGATCGATTTCGGCGAGACCAGCGCCGAAGCGATCGTGCGCGAAGTGCAGGAAGAGTTGGGCCAGTCGATAACGGACCTGCGCCTGCTCGGCACGCTCGAAAGCCTGTTCATCTATAACGGCAAACCGGGACACGAGATCGTTCAGGTCTACGACGCGTCGTTTACCGACCCAAGCGTGTACACGCATGCGCAGATCAAAGGCCACGAAAGTGACGGCGCGCCCTTTACCGTGAGCTGGCATGACAGCTCAAGCTTCAGCGAGCAGGCGCCATTGGTGCCCAAGGGATTGGGCGATTTGCTGAAAAACGCCGGTTTGCTGGATTGACCTAAGCCCTCAGCGCTGGCGACGTTCGGTGCCTTCAGGGTTGCCAGTGTCGAGCAATCTTCTTTCCACCAATACGTTCTCCAGCGCCTGACGCTCGACGGGCTTCATTTGGTGTTCGCGCTTTTTCAGCTCCAGCAGGATGGGACTAGACCAGGTGCGATAGGTCTGTTCGATGTTGCGGCGGGACATCATCAGTCTCTCCTTGATTAAGAGCCCGGTATTACTGGCAGGGGCTCTGTCCGATGAGACATTGACCTTAGACGACAAACCGGAAAGCCGCTAATACCCTGGGTTCAGTGGGAGCTGGCTCGCTTCAGGTGGACTCTCCAAATAGTTGCGACTAAGCGCTAAATGAACAGATTTCCTGTTTGCTAGTGTGGTAGGCCTACAGACACGACTTTAGGAGCGGACTTGTCTGTACCTATAAGCGAAAAAGCAGTTTCAAAATCTATCCATGTCGGTGAGTATGGCCCCTGTTTTTGTAAGCATTCCGAAGTCGTTTCGTCGAATTTTCAATGGAGAAAATGGTTCATGACCATCAAGATCGAGGGAGTGATTGCCAGCAAGGTTGGCTTTGCTTCTCACCAGAATGCTGTCCCGGTCCTCCGAGAACTGACCGTACACAACGATGGTGAAGCTGATTACAGCGATCTTGAGCTAGAGCTTGTCGCAGATCCTCCCTTCCTTGAGGGAAAAATTTGGCGTCTGGATAGATTAAATAAAGACTCGACGCTCCATATTTCAGAACGCAACTTGAAGCTGAATGCCGCTTTTCTCGCCGATCTGACGGAAAGTCTCAGCGCGACCCTTGTCCTGCGCCTTCGTTGCAACGATGAAGTCCTCAATAGTCAAATCTTCCCGGTTGAGCTTTTGGCAAGAAATGAGTGGGGGGGCGTTAACTCCATGCCAGAGTTGCTGCCTGCGTTTGCAATGCCAAATGACCCTGCGGTAGATCGGATACTCAAATCTGCTTCTGATGTTCTGCGTCGAGCTGGCAAAGCGGATGGAATCAACGGTTACGAAAGTAAGTCCAGAACCAGAACTTGGGAGCTCACTTCCGCAATATGGTCTGCAGTCTGCGGGCTTAAATTGAGCTATGCGCTACCGCCGGCAAGCTTTGAGGCTTTCGGCCAGAAAGTCAGAACTCCCAGCCTCATATTGGAAGGCGGTGTTGCAACTTGTTTGGACACGGCATTGCTTTTTGCTGCGGCGTTGGAGCAAGCCGGACTAAACGCACTTCTGTTGCTGACGAAAGGTCATGCTTTTGCAGGTGTTTGGTTACAGCCTCAGGAGTTTTCTCAACTGATTACAGATGAGGCTTCTGCAGTACGAAAGCGCATCGACCTGAAAGAGGTCCTCGTATTTGAAACCACTCTGGCAACGCAATTTCCTGCGCCAGGTTTCAGTCAGGCTATTAGTACAGCTGAAAGGCAGGTCAACGATGATGATTTCATTATGGCCATTGATATGCATCGAGCACGCATGCAGCGCATTCGTCCTTTGGCAACGTCAATTTCAACGCCGAAATCAGATGTGATTCAAGAGTCGGAGGTGCCACTCGATGCGTTGGAGCTCGCGCCACAATTACCGGGCTTTGACGTAGAGATACTTACCGAGTCAGAAACACCTGCCGGTAAGCTAACTTTGTGGCAACGCAAGCTTCTCGATCTGACGACTCGAAATCGACTACTACATCTACCTGATAGTGCTAAAGGCATTCGCTTGATTTGTCCTGAGCCTGCTGAGCTAGAAGATCAGCTAGCCAGCGGCAAACGCATTAGGATCGTGTCGATACCGGATCTGGAGGCTGGAGGTAGAGATGCGGCACTTTATGAGCAACAAAATCGAGAGTCGCTCAGAGATGAATACGCTCGCAGTGCATTGTCTCGTGGTGAGGTATTGGCCACCCTTGAGAAAAGTAAGCTCGAAGTAGCGCTAATCGACCTGTACCGGAAAGCTCGAAGTGATCTTGATGAAGGTGGAGCAAATACTCTCTTTCTTGCGCTCGGGTTTTTAAAATGGAAAAAATCAGCAGATGATCCAAAAACCTATTCCGCTCCTTTAATTTTGCTACCGGTAAAGCTGGATCGCAAAAGCGCATTGTCCGGTGTGACGATGACTTTGCTTGAGGATGAACCTCGCTTCAATTTGACTCTGCTCGAACTATTACGGCATGATTTTGAACTCGTAATTCCAGGGCTTGAAGGCGAACTTCCCTCCGATGAAAGTGGCATTGATGTCACTGGGATCTGGAATACAGTACGACGTGCCATCAGAGATGTGCCGGGTTTCGAGGTGACCACAGAACTCGTGTTGGGAACGTTCTCTTTCGCGAAATATTTGATGTGGCAGGATCTGGCTGCTCGCTCTGAACAGCTCTTGAAAAGCCCGATGGTCAAGCACTTGCTGGATAGAAGTGTCGGCGGTGAAGGCTTCGCTATGTCGGGAGATTTTCCGCAGCCACATGAGTTGGATAGAAAAGTCCGCCCGTCCGATCTGTTCACACCGTTGCCAGCGGACTCCTCCCAGTTGGCAGCAGTCGTTGCCTCAGCCAGTGGTTGTGATTTTGTCCTTGATGGGCCTCCCGGCACGGGTAAGTCTCAAACGATCGCCAACATGATCGCCCACAATCTCGCGTTGGGGCGCAGGGTTTTGTTCGTCGCGGAAAAAATGGCAGCTCTGGATGTTGTATATCGTCGGCTTGAAGAAAAGGGGCTAGGCGAATTCTGTCTTGAACTGCACTCCAGTAAAACCTCCAAGGTGGAGGTACTTAAGCAACTGGAGCGTGCTTGGGATGTTCGCGATGCGTTGACTGCTGAAGATTGGGCTTTAGAGACGGAAAAACTGCACAAGCTGCGAAACCGATTGAATGAAGTCGTGGAAACGTTGCATCGTCGGCAACCTAATGGATTAACGGTACATCAGGCTATAGGTCGTGTCGTACGAGATGGACACGCTGTGTTACCGCGTCTTGACTGGCCACACGGAACATCTCACGACGCGCAGGACTACGCGCGGTTGCGAGATCTTGCCAGGCGTCTTGACCTGAATAGTCAGGCTGCCCGCGATCTGTCAGCTGAATTCTCGCTCATCGCTCCGACAGAATGGTCAAACGGCTGGCAAGATTCGATCGCTGCTGTATCCAGGGAGCTGCCGGGAGTAATCGAACGGCTGAAGATTGCCTGTAACAACTTGTTGAGAGCCACCGATCTTCCTCTAGCAGTTACGAGCGGGGAGGACATTGAGCGTTTTTGCCAGTTTGTTGCACTGTTGGTAGATACGCACGGTATCGATCTCTCTTTTGCATTCACGTTGAATGCAAGTGCCAAGATTGTTGCAGCAAAGAAAGCTGTTCAGATCCTCACAAGTTACGAAGAGCTTGAGCAGTCTCTGTCGGTGCGTTACGCATCAGAGGCCTGTCGTACCATCAACCTCGAACAACTCAAAAACGACTGGGATATTGGCAAGACCAAATTTTGGTTTCTCGCTACATTGGCCAAGAAAAAGGTGGGTAAAAACCTCGCGAGTCAGGGCGGAGCGGCGGGACTTCCAAACGTTGAACTGGATCTCGCCAGACTCTTCGAAATGCGCGACTTGCTCATTTCGCTGGACAGCTTAGCTGCAGATATAAATGCTGTGCCTGGATGGAGCGGGGTATCTAGTGATCGATCCGCGATGGCGGTAGCTTGGGAGCTCGCGGAGCGCTTGCGGACGTTGATCAGCTCGAACGCAGAGTCCCCTGAAGATCTTATTGCACTGCGGGGGGCCACACAAAAGCTTGTCGTTGAAGCCAATGAGCTACTAGGCGGGGGTGGTTTTATCGCCGCAGCGCTTCATCAGTTAAAAGATGCATTGGTTGAGTTCAGTCATACCAGTAAACGCTTCAATGAACTGAGTAACCGCACTGTAGAGGGAAAACTAACAATTGAGTCATTGCTCGATGCGTCTTGTGCGATCTCTCGACAAGAGTCGAAGCTGAAAGCCTGGTGCGATTGGTGTCGGGTACGTGAAGAGGCGATAGCCGCGGGGCTTCAACCATTAAGTGATGCATTGGCAGTTAAAGGTTTGCCAGAGGGCGGGACTGTAGATACGTTCGAAACATCTTATGCGCGTTGGTTTGCAAGGGTGATGATCGACGCGGAACCGCTGCTGCGTAATTTCGTGCCAGCAGAGCACGCCAGCGATATTGAAGCTTTTGTACGTCTGGATGAGGAACTTTCCAAGCTAACAGTTCGATATATTCGAGCGAAGCTGTGTGGGTTGATTCCGTCGAAAAACGAAATCGGCAAGCAAGGCGGTTTCGGCATTTTGAAGCATGAGCTGCAAAAGTCTCGTCGTCACAAACCCGTGCGACAACTTGCGGTTGAGATGGGGGACGCCATGTCAAAACTCGCTCCTTGCATGCTGATGAGCCCTCTTTCTATTGCACAGTATCTTCCAACGGATCTCGCACTTTTCGACTTGGTGATATTCGATGAGGCTTCGCAAATTGCTCCGTGGGATGCCATAGGTTCAATCGCCAGAGGTAAGCAGGTTGTCATCGCGGGCGATCCGCGTCAGATGCCACCAACCAACTTTTTCAATCGCGCCGCGTCTGCCGCAGAGGATGACACTGCGGAGGATATGGAGAGCATTTTGGATGAGTGTCTGGGAGCAGGTATCCCAAGCCATAGCCTCAGTTGGCACTACCGGAGTCGCCATGAGAGCTTGATCGCATTCTCAAACCACCGTTACTACGACAGCAATCTCATCACCTTTCCTGCAGCTGAAACTCGTGCAAGCGCCGTGGAGTGGCGACGAGTTGATGGCGTCTACGCAAAAGGCAGGGGCAGGCACAATCAGGTCGAGGCCGAGGCCATCGTTACCGAGACTGTGAAGCGTTTGATGGATCCTGCGTTTGTTTCGAGCGGTCATACCATTGGGATCATCACACTCAATAGCGACCAGCAAAGATTGATCAACGATCTGCTGGATAGGGCGCGGCAACAGTTTCCGCAAATCGAGCCATTCTTCCAGCATGATATTGCCGAACCCGTCGTCGTAAAAAACCTGGAGACAGTCCAAGGCGATGAGCGCGATTTGATCATGCTTGGCATCGGGTATGGCCCAACTGAGCCAGGCGCGCAGGTTATGTCCATGAACTTCGGGCCATTGAACAAAGAAGGCGGATGGCGTCGTTTGAACGTTGCTATAACGCGTGCACGCAGAGAAATGATGGTTTTCTCATCGTTTGATTCTTCAATGATTGATTTGAATCGCACCAACGCTCGAGCTGTTCGCGATCTGAAGCACTTCATTGAATTTGCTCAAAGAGGGCCAAGAGCTCTTGCCGAGGCTGTGCAGGGTTCAGTGGGCGGTTACGACTCGCCTTTTGAGGAAGCTGTTGCTCAAGAACTGAGACGAAAAGGCTGGCAAGTAGTACCGCAAATAGGGGTATCTCGTTTCCGAATTGATCTAGGCATTGTCCATCCAGACAGACCTGGCGATTATCTGGTTGGTGTTGAATGTGACGGTGCGACCTATCACAGTGCGGCTACTGCCCGAGATCGCGACAAAGTTCGTAGCGCAATCCTTCAAGGGCTGGGGTGGAAGCTGATTCGGCTCTGGTCTACAGAGTGGTGGATTGATAAGTCTGGCGCGCTGGATCGGTTGCATGCATCTCTTGAAGCTCTCTTGGAAGAATCCCGTGCATCTGCTCTTGTTAGCAAAACTGTTGATCAGGAGTCATCAATACCTCATTTGTCATTAGTCCACAGCGCGCCATTGGAAAATGACGTAGAGAAAGAGGAAATCTCTGCTGCATCTGAGGGTGGAGCTACTGACGAGCTACCTCCCGAACTCAAGATCGCGAAGTCGTTTGCACTGCAAGTCTTACCAGCAATCAAAGATGAATATCGCGTCACTGACTTTACAAGCGTGGGTCATAGAATCAATGCAGAAGCGTTTTACACGCCTGAATATGATGCAGTTCTTGCTGAAATGATTTCACATGTGTTGTTGCAGGAGGCTCCTATCCTCGATTCAGTGTTAGTACAGCGTGTAGCCCGGGCACATGGCTTTCAACGCTCTGGGCGCCTCATTCGAGAGCGAGTTCTTGATCTGACAGAACAAAACCATCATTTGAAAAGTGATCCAGTGGATGGTCAATTTGTTTGGCATTCTGAAAATGATATTGCCGGTTGGAACAAATATCGGATACCGGCGACCTTGGATGACGGCAGATCGGTTGAGGAGATCGCCGCTGAAGAGCTACTGATCGTTGCCTCTTTAATCTCTGCTGGCGACATGCCTTTGGAAATCGCCAAAACTTTCGGTGTGAAGCGTTTGACCAGTGCCGCACGTGAAAGGATAGAGCTAGCAATTAAGTCGATGTCTGATTTGTGATTTTTTGAAGCGGTGCAACGAAAAGGAGAGCGTGGCGGTTGCCAGTTCTCCTTTTTTTGCTCGTTATTGATCGGTTGACTGACAGTCCGCCATCGCTGGCAAGCCAGCTCCCACAGGGTTCCCCGCTGCGCAGGAGATCAGTCGTCAACCCTCATCATCGCCTGCACCCCCTCCCATGCCTCGGCGCGCATGCGTTCAATATCCAGCCCCGGAATCACGCCGTTATCGACGACGATCCGCCCGCCCACCAGGCTGTATTTCACCGTGATCGGTTCACCCGCCACCACCGGTGCGACGGCGCTGTCGTGGAAGCCGTAGAAGCGTGGGCGGTCGAGGCCGTAGACCACCAGATCCGCCGCTTGGCCGACTTCCAGCGTACCGACGGCGCCAAGGCCCAGCACCTGCGCGCCGCCCGCCGTACCCCAGTGGATGACATCTTCTACAGTCGTCGCCGAGGCGCCTTGTTCGGCACGGTGGATCAGCCATGCGGTGTTGGCTTCGCCGACCATACTCCCGGATTCGTTCGAGGCGACGCCGTCGACGCCAAGGGAGATCGGCACGCCAGCCTCGTACATCTGCGGCACCGGGGCGACGCCACTGCCCAGTCGTGCATTGCTCACCGGGCAGTGGGAAATGCCGGTGCCGGTTTGCGCGAGCATGCGGATTTCGCCGGGTTGCAGGTGCACGGCGTGGGCGAACCAGACTTCAGGGCCGAGCCATTCGTGTTCGGCGACGAACTCCACGGGCAGGCAGTTGTATTTTTCCCGGCAGAAGTTCACGTAATTCTGCGTCTCCGACAGGTGCGTGTGCAGGCGCAGACCGAGGCCGCGCGCGGTGTGGGCCAGTTCGCGCAGCAGGGTGGGCGGCAGCGAGAAGGTCGGCGTGGTGGGCGCGACCACGACACGACGCAATGCGTCTGGCGTGTCCTGGTGATACAGCGACTTCAACCGCTCGATGTCGCCGACCATCTGGTCGAGGCTTTCCGGTTGCAACGCGGTTTTCGAGAAACCCGGATGGGCGCTGGCCGACTTCAGCGCTCGACACCGCTGAGTCTGGGGTAAGCGGCCATGGATCTGCGTCTGCTGCGGTATTTCATGGCCCTGGCCGATGAACTGCATTTCGGCCGTGCCGCCGAACGGCTGCACATCTGTCAGCCGCCGTTGAGCCAACAGATTCGTCTGCTGGAAGAGGAACTCGGCACGCCGCTGTTCGAGCGCAGTCATCATCGCGTCGAGCTGACTGCAGCGGGGCAGATGCTCAAGGAGCAGGCGCCGCTGGTATTCGAACAGCTTGAACGCGCCTTGGACCTGACCCGGCAAACCGGGCGCGGGCAGCTCGGTGAGCTGGAAATCGGCATGATCAGTTCGGTGATGGTCGGCGTGCTGCCCAAAGCGCTGCATCTGTTTCGCGAGCGCTATCCGCAGGTCACCTGGCGTTTGCATGAAATGACCCCGGCGGATCTGGCGCTGGAGCCGTTTGTGGCGCTGGAGTTAAAGCAGTCACGGTTTGCCAATTTCCTCTACCAGTGCTGCATTCAGGCCGGCTTCACGCCGCAGATCCGCCAGCAGGTGATCGAGGTGCAGACCCTGCTCAGCCTGGTACGTGCGGGTTTTGGCGTGGCGCTGTTGCCAGCGTCCATCGAACAGCTGGCGCCGGCGGGCCTGGTGTTCCGCAACCTGACCCCGGCGTTGCCGGAGGTGCCGCTGTACGTCACGTATCGCGCGGACGATGCTTCGCCGGTGCTCAAGCTGTTTCTCGATACCCTGCGTGAATTGCGCGTAAACCCCTAAACTCCTACAGGGGTGTCTGTCGTGCGAATACGGAGGATGTGCGTAGCGCAACGTCGCGGCGCACGATCTCGGTGCCGCGCGGTCGTAACCTTCACATGGGCGTATCACTTGTGGAGATCCAATGAGCCAGGAAGTCCTGACCCGCGAAACCAATCGTCGTCAGTTGCAGCAGATCATCGCCGGGCTGTCCGACGGTGTGATTTTGCTTGAGCTCGATCAGAGCATCCTCTGGGCCAACGAAGCGGCGCTGGCCATGCACGGCGTTAGCCGGATCGGCGAGTTTGGCGCGAATGCCGACGAGTACGCCAAGCGCTTCAGCCTGCGCTATCGCAACAATCATATGGTGCCGCCCGAAAACTATCCGATCAGCCGCGTTGCGCGTTGCGAAGTCTTCAGTGACGTATTGATCGAGGTGTTCACGGTAGATGATCCGGAGCGCGTCTGGGTTCATAGCGTGCGCAGCATGGTGCTGACCGACCGCGAAGGGCAGCCAGAGTCGCTGGTGCTGATCATGAGCGACGTCACCGATTGGGCCAACGCAGAGCTGCGTTTCGAAAAAACCTTCAACGCCAACCCGGCGCCGGCGGTGATCTGCCGTCTCAGCGACTTGCGTTACATCAAGGTCAATCCGGGGTTTCTGGAGATGACTGGCTATACCCGCGACCAAGTGATCGGCACTTCGGCCTATGAAATAGACATTTTCGAGCAGGCCGAGAAAAGAGATCTGGCCATCCAGCGCCTGCGCGACGTGGCGACCATTCCGCAGATGCAGGCCGAGTTGCGCCTGCCCGATGGCAGCAGCAAGCAAGTGATTGTCGCCGGGCAACCCCTGTTGCTCAACGATGAGCAATGCATGCTGTTTTCCTTCGTTGACGTGGAACTGCGCCGCCGGGCTGAGGTGGCGCTGCGCCAGAGCGAGGAACGCTTCGCCACGGCTTTTCGACTGACCCCGGTGCCGATTCTGATTTGCACGGCCGACGATCAGCAGATCATGGACGTCAATCAGGCTTTCCTCGATTCCCTGGCCTATACCAGCGAAGACGTATTGGGCAAAACCGTGACGCAACTGGACTTCATCGACGACGAGGGCGCCCGGAACCGCTTGCTGACGGCGTTGGCAAAAAGCGGTCGGGTTGACCGGGTGGATTTGCGCGTGCGCAAAAGGGATGCCGATCTGCTGGAATGCGCGGTGTCCGCCGATACCGTCAACATTCACGACGTGCCTTGCTACTTGCTGGTGCTGATGGACATCACCGAGCGCAAACGTACCGAGCTAGAACTGGTGTCTGCGATTGAGGAGGTGATGAAAGACGCCTCCTGGTTCAGTCGTACGCTGATCGAAAAACTGGCGAATGTGAAGAAGATCAATTCACCGCAACTGCCGAGCGTGTCGTTCACCGATCTGACGGCACGGGAGCGTGATGTGCTTGGCCTGATCTGTGAAGGCCTGGCGGACAAGGAGATTGCGGCGCGCTTGAAACTGGCGCCGAACACTGTGCGCAATCATGTGGCGACGGTGTATTCCAAGCTCGATGTGCATAGCCGCAGCGAGGCGATTGTGTGGGCGCGGGAGCGCGGGCTGTTTTCCGGTGAGTGGCGCACCAAGGGGCAACGTTAGGTGCAAATGCACTAGTGGGCAGGGTGCAAATTGATGTGTTGGGGCGAGGACTCTTTTTTTAGTCTGTTGAGGTGCGGTACAAGCCTTTTCGGCTTGGGATCGCGTCCCTTCGATACAGATTAAGGAACGGCCTCAATGATCAATCTTGCGCAGTTGCGCGCCCAGCTTGAGCACAGTTTTACGCCGCTGGCGTGTGAGTGTTCGGTGGATGGCGATCATTCGCTGACGGTAAAGCTTTATCACCCGGTGTCGGGGCAGGTCGATCTGGTGATCAGTGGCTTGAAGCTCAATGCCTTGCGTACGCCTGAGTCGGTGGCGGCTTTGATCGATGAATTGCGGTATGAGTTGGAGAGTAATTCTTTGCGCTCTTCTCGGGATACTGATCTGGCCTAGGCATTTGCTTGGGTGTGGAGCTGGCTTGCCAGCGATGGCGGCCTGACGGCCGGCCTGTGTCTGGCTGGGCGCATGCAATTCAAAACTGTGGCAGTCAGCTTGCCAACCGAGCCATTTCTTTCAGGTGTATGCCGACCGTGTGGGAGCTGGCTTGCCAGCGATGGCGGCCTGACTGGCGACCGGAGATTTAAGTCTTGCGCTCTCGAATCCCAACGTAAAATCGACAGCCAATGGCCCCGCACACCTGCGGTTTACTGGCGCTCGCGAAGGTCTCGTCTATAAAGAATGAGTGGTCAGGTTTTCCGTGGGCGTTTTGCTCGCGGAAGTTTGTCTCCCCTTTATCGCGGGTCGTCCTATGAACAGTCTTGGGAAACGCGTGTGTTTGCCGTCGTTACTGGCTTTTTGCGTGGCGTTGTTGGCCGGTTGTGCCAGTCCGCCGCCGCCTCCACCTGTAGCGCCACCTCCACCGCCGGAACGTACTTGTCAGGTCATCGAGACCACTGAGGTGGCGGGGGATGCTTATGTCGACGAGCAGGTGACTCGACATATCACTACTACCCGTTGCGTCACTCAATAACACCGGCGGGGCGCAAGTCTCGGGTTGTGCTGGCAATTGCCCAAAGTGCTTGATGAATGAAATACATACCTTGTGGGAGCGAGCCTGCTCGCGAAAGCGGTATCTCAGTTAACCAATAGGTTGACTGACACGGCCTCTTCGCGAGCAGGCTCGCTCCCACAGGGTCAGCTGTTTGCCTCGAGTATCAGGACAGGAAACCACCATCCACGTTCAGCGAAACCCCTGTGGTGTAGCTCGACGCATCACTCGCCAGATACAACACCGCCCCCGCCATTTCACTCGGATCCGCCACGCGCTTGAGCGGGATCTGCGTCAATGCTTGCTTGAGAATCGCATCGTTTTTCACCAGTGCCGAGGCGAATTTGGTGTCGGTCAGACCCGGCAGCAGGGCGTTGCAGCGGATACCGAATTGCGCGCATTCCTTGGCGAAGACCTTGGTCATGTTGATCACCGCCGCTTTGGTCACCGAATAGATGCCCTGGAACACGCCCGGCGAAATACCGTTGATCGACGCGACGTTGATGATGCTGCCACCGCCGTTTTCGCGCATCAGCTTGCCCGCTTCCACGGACATGAAGAAGTAGCCGCGAATGTTCACATCGACGGTCTTCTGGAAAGCGCCGAGATCGGTGTCCAATACGTTGCAGAACTGCGGGTTGGTCGCGGCGTTGTTGACCAGAATATCCAGGCGGCCGAACTGTTCCTTGATCCCGGCGAACACCTGGCTGATCTGCTCCATTTCCCCGATGTGGCAGGCAACCGCAGTGGCTTTGCCGCCAGCGGCGATGATCGCGTCGGCGACATGTTGGCAGCCGTCGAGTTTGCGGCTCGAGACGATCACGTGGGCGCCTTGCTGGGCCAGCAGTTTGGCGATGGCTTCACCAATGCCACGGCTGGCGCCGGAGACGAAAGCGATCTTGCCGTCGAGGTCGAACAACTGAGTCTTGGACATGGGATTCCCTTGTGAAAATTCTTGTTGGAGGGCCTGGATCAGAGGCTTGATTTCTGGATGACCTGCAAGCTCATCTGCTCCAGCAGTTTGTTCATGTGAATGAACTGCGCGAAGCGTTTGTCTTGGGTCTGGCCATGGTAGAAGCGGTAGTAAATCTGCTGCACGATGCCGGCCAGGCGGAACAGGCCGTAGGTGTAGTAGAAGTCGAAATTGTCGATCTGGATGCCCGAACGCTCGGCGTAGTAGTCGACGAATTCGCGGCGGGTCAGCATGCCCGGTGCGTGGCTCGGCTGGCGGCGCATCAGTTGCACTGGCGCCGGGTCGCCGGCTTCGATCCAGTAGGCGAGGGTGTTGCCCAGATCCATCAGCGGATCGCCCAGGGTGGTCAGTTCCCAGTCGAGTACGCCGATGATCTGCATCGGGTTCTGCGGGTCGAGGATGACGTTGTCGAAGCGATAGTCGTTATGGACGATGCTTGAGGTCGGGTGATCGGCTGGCATCTTCTCGTTGAGCCAGGCTTTGACCGCTTCCCAGTGAGGCGCGTCCGGGGTCAGGGCTTTTTCGTAGCGTTCGCTCCAGCCTTTGATCTGGCGGGCCACGTAGCCTTCGGGTTTGCCCAGATCGCCCAGGCCGCAAGCGTTGTAGTCGACCTGGTGCAGTTCGACGAAGCGGTCGATAAAGCCCTTGCACAGCGCTTCGGTTTTCGCCGAATCGAGGCCCAGCTCCGGCGGCAGTTCCGAGCGCAGGATAATTCCGTTGACCCGCTCCATCACGTAGAACTCTGCGCCGATCACCGATTCGTCGGTGCAGTGCACATAGGCTTTGGGGCAATACGGGAAGCCGTCGCGCAACTGATTGAGAATGCGGAATTCGCGGCCCATGTCGTGGGCGGATTTGGCCTTGTGGCCGAACGGCGGCCGGCGCAAGACGAACTCCTGCTGCGGGTATTCCAGGAGATAAGTCAGGTTCGACGCACCACCGGGAAACTGGCTGATCGCCGGGGAGCCGCTCAGGCCCGGAATGTGTGCCTTGAGGTACGGATCGATCAGGCTGGCATCGAGTTCTTCGCCAGAGCGGATACGGGTGGACTGGTCAGTAAGCGCCATGCTTATCCCTTCTGCTTATTTTGGAGGCCAGACATCATTGGCTAATCTAATGGCGCGCCGGGACGGCCACAAGCGCGCTGCGGTCTTATAGGTTAGCGTGTTGCCCGATAATCACCTGTGGGAATGTGCAGGGCGGGGTGGGTAAATGGCGGCGCGTGATCCTCTAGTGCACGCGTTGATTGCTGATTTTCGGCGGCAACTGAATCGGCGTCAGCACCGGTTGCCCGGAGAAGAATGCCACAAGGTTTTTCCCCACCAGCTCCACGGTGCCTTGGGTGGCTTCCGGTGACAGACCGGCGACGTGCGGGGTTAGTAGCACGTTGCTCAGGGCTTTCAACGCATCCGGTACTTGCGGTTCATGGTCGAACACATCCAGCGCGGCGCCGGCAATGCGCCGTTGTTCAAGGGCGGTGATCAGATCCGCCGTGGCGATCACACTGGCCCGGGCGATATTGACGATAAAACCTTTAGGGCCCAGCGCGTCGAGCACGGGACGGGTTACCAGATGCTGCGTGCCGATCCCGCCCGGCGTGGCGACGATGAGGAAATCGGACGCCCGCGCCAGTTCGTTCGGGGTTGAGCAAAACGCGTAAGGCACCTCGCTGCGCACCTGACGGCTGTGATAGCTGATCTGCATGTCGAACCCAAGGCTGGCACGTTTGGCGATCGCCAGACCCACCGCACCGAGGCCAAGAATGCCCAGCCGTTTGCCAGACAGGGATGGACGCATGATCTTCGGCCATTCACCCCGACGCACAGCGGCATCGCAGCGCGGAATATCGCGCACCAACGCCAGCAGCATCGCCATCGCATGATCAGCCACCGACGAGGCGTTGACCCCGGCGCCGTTGGTCACGGTAATCCCGCGATCACTGGCGGCTTGCAGGTCGACCTGTTCGTAACCGGCACCGATCACCGTGATGATTTTCAACGCCGGCAGCGCGGCAATTTCATCGGCGGTCAGGCCTAACGGACCACGGGTCAGCACTGCATCGATCCGCGTGCCGTGGGTGGCAATGGCTTGCGCACGTTCGGCCGGCGTGGGAGCGAGGATCAGGTGAAAGCCCTGGTGCTCGAGAATCGGCAGGTAGTCATTGATGGTTTCAACCAGTACCAGAACGGTGGCGGGCATTGCGCGGCTCCTTTGAACAATGGCGGTTCAGTCGCGAAGTCGTAGCAGAGTGCTGATTCCTGAGCGGATTGGCAATGACTGAGCGCTGCCCCGTTTCAGCCAGTGTAGGAGCTGAAACGGGGAGCGCGCGGGCACTTCGTCAGAAGGCCGGTGCGGGGCAATAACTCAGCGAAAAGCGGGATCGGGGTTTTGTCTGATGTCGAGGCGAACGAGGGGCGTTGGCAGACTCCATGGGGCAGGGGAGTCATTCACGCTAGACCCTGTGGGCGGGATTGAAAGGATCCGGTGTTTGGAGCGACGCGTTCGCGACCAGGCTTTGGCTGAGCCGGCGGCCAATCAATTGCTCGATAACTGGGTGCCGCCGCGGTTTCCACTGCGACTCGGTATGAGCCAGCCTACCCAACTCGCGGATTTTGCCTACGAAATCGCCGGATTCATCTGCTATCTGGGAAGGGATGAATAGGAAATCATAGGGCACAAAGTAGCTCGGGCAGTCAGTGCCAATAGCCAAGGACGGCGCATGCTTCAGGACGATCGCGAAAATCTGGAACTTGAAAAGCTTCAAAATGAAACGCGGAAACTGGTTGTTGAGAGGCTCAAACTCATGGCGGAGGAAGGCAAGTTAAAGCGAGAAAAATTCTGGTACCCAGTCGCTGTAGGAACCGGGGTTTTAACCGCTTTTGCTGCCGTATTAAGTCTTTTGGTGAAGTTTTAAGTTAACCCACAAAGGAGAATAATCATGACCCTGGAAGAACGCGTTGCCAGAATTGAACGTCTGTATCGAGAGGGCGCCGAGCTTGCCGAAAAGGTGCCAGACCTGTCCCCGGCGGAAATTCGCTCAGAGTTGTTCAGGTTCAGCATGGGGGCACTATTTGCATTGGTGATGCTGACCCTCGGCACGGTAGTTCTCCGTTGGCTCTGAAGCGACTCGGTGAACGACTTCGGCGCGAAAGTATATTCAAAAACGACACCGCACATACCTAGAGCCGACAGCTAATTTCCCAAAAACGACACCCCTCTCATCTGCTCCGCACAACCATTCCTCAGCTAAGTCTTTGCTTCTGCTCATTTATCACGGAGAATCGCGCCCCTGTTTCGGCCGGAGCATGTCTGTCGGTTTTTTCCGACGCGTCCTGACCGAGTGGCAAGTGACCGGAATGCGGAGATCCGACCGGATGAATGATCAGGCCAAAAGCGTTGATCAACGCTTTGATGCAGCAGCACCCGCTGAACTTTCGAGCTGGAATCGCCAGGACACCACCTGGATGTTGGGACTGTTCGGGACGGCCATCGGCGCCGGCACCCTGTACTTGCCGATCAACGCAGGGATCGGTGGCTTCTGGCCGCTGGTGATCCTCTCGCTGTTGGCCTTCCCCATGACGTTCTACGCACACCGCGGTCTGACCCGGTTTGTGCTGTCCGGTCGCGAAGGCGCCGACATCACTGACGTGGTCGAAGAGCATTTCGGCATCAAGGCCGGCGCGCTGATCACACTGCTGTATTTCCTTGCCATCTTCCCGATCCTGCTGATCTACAGCGTCGGCCTGACCAACACGGTCGCCAGTTTCCTCGAACATCAACTGCACATCACGCCGCCGCCGCGCGCGCTGCTGTCGTTCGTGCTGATCCTTGGTTTGCTGGCTGTGGTGCGTTGTGGCGAACAGGCGATCGTCAAGGCGATGAGCTTGCTGGTCTATCCGTTTATCGTGGCGCTGCTGTTCCTCGCGGTGTACCTGATTCCGCACTGGAACGGCGGCATCCTCACCACCGTGTCGCAAGTCCCCGCGCCGTCGGAGCTGCTGCACACGCTGTGGCTGGCGATTCCGGTGATCGTGTTCTCGTTCAACCACTCGCCGATCATCTCGGCATTCGCGGTCGATCAAAAGCGCCGTTACGGCACCCACGCCGATGAGCGCAGCTCGCAAATTCTCTGCCGTGCGCACCTGCTGATGGTGGTGATGGTGCTGTTCTTCGTGTTCAGCTGCGTGCTGACACTGTCGCCAGCTCAACTGGCTGAAGCGAAGGACCAGAACCTGTCGATCCTGTCGTACCTCGCCAACCACTTCAGCAACCCGACCATTGAGTTCGTGGCACCGCTGATTGCGTTCGTGGCGATTTCCAAGTCGTTCCTCGGTCACTACATCGGTGCCAGTGAAGGCCTGAAAGGTCTGATCATCAAGAGCGGCAAGCGTCCCGGCGCCAAGGCGCTGGATCGCATCGTGGCAGCTTTCATGCTGGTGGTGTGCTGGATCGTGGCGACGTTGAATCCGAGCATCCTCGGCATGATCGAGACCATCGGTGGCCCGGTTATCGCGGCGATCCTGTTCCTGATGCCGATGTATGCAATCCGCAAAGTGCCGGCGATGGCGCGCTTTCGTGGTCAAGCGTCCAACGTGTTTGTCACCGTGGTAGGTCTTGTGGCGATTTCGGCGGTGGTTTACAAACTGACGATGTAAAGCAAGATCAACAGAAAAGCCGCTGCACACGATGTGCGCAGCGGCTTTTTTTCGTCTGGAAAGACGATGGTACCTGACACGCCGCCATCGCTGGCAAGCCAGCTCCCACAGGGATTTCAGTGTTTGCACGATGGTGGGTGTCACGCAAAACATTGTAGGAGTGAGCCTGCCCGCGATAGCGGTGGCTCATTCAAAAATGATGGTGGCTGACACGCCGTCATCGCTGGCAAGCCAGCTCCCACAGGGATTGCGGGTGTTTGCGCATTGGTGGGCATCACACAGAACACTGTGGGAGCTGGCTTGCCAGCGATGAGGCCGGAGCATGCGGCGACTCTTCTGCAGGCATAAAAAAACGCCGCTCATCTCGCGATGGGCGGCGTTTTTTCATGGCGTTGTAACGTTAGGCTTGAACGACCGGGATGTTGGCGTTCGCAGCAGCTTCACGGAACTCGGCGATCTGGTCGAAGGACAGGTAACGGTAGATATCGGCCGCCATGCTGTCGATCTTGCCAGCGTATTCCATGTACTCCTCGACGGTCGGCAGGCGACCCAGGATCGAAGCAACCGACGCCAGCTCGGCCGAGGCCAGGTAGACGTTAGCGCCGTCGCCCAGACGGTTCGGGAAGTTACGGGTCGACGTGGAGACCACGGTGCTGTTCGGCTCAACGCGTGCCTGGTTACCCATGCACAGCGAGCAGCCTGGCATTTCCATGCGCGCGCCAGCCTTGCCGTAGATGCCGTAGTAGCCTTCTTCGGTCAGTTGGTGAGCGTCCATCTTGGTCGGCGGCGACAGCCACAGACGGGTTGGCAGCTGACCCTTGACCTGATCCAGCAGTTTACCGGCAGCGCGGAAGTGACCAATGTTGGTCATGCACGAACCGATGAACACTTCGTCGATCTTCTCGCCAGCAACGCTGGACAGCAGACGGGCGTCGTCCGGATCGTTTGGTGCGCAGAGCACAGGCTCGCTGATGTCGGCCAGGTCGATTTCGATGATTTCGGCGTATTCGGCGTCAGCATCGGCTTCCATCAGTTCAGGGTTGGCAACCCAGGCTTCCATCGCTTGTGCGCGACGTTCCAGAGTACGTGCATCGCCGTAGCCTTCGCCGATCATCCAGCGCAGCAGGGTTATGTTGGAGTTCAGGTACTCGGTGATCGACTCTTTCGACAGCTTGATGGTGCAACCGGCAGCCGAACGTTCGGCCGAGGCGTCGGACAGCTCGAAAGCCTGTTCCAGCGTTAGACCTTCCAGGCCTTCGATTTCCAGAATGCGGCCGGAGAAGGCGTTTTTCTTGCCTTTCTTCTCGACAGTCAGCAGACCGTTCTGGATAGCGAAGTAAGGAATGGCATGAACCAGGTCACGCAGGGTGATGCCAGGTTTCATTTTGCCTTTGAAGCGCACCAGGATCGATTCCGGCATGTCCAGCGGCATGACGCCGGTGGCAGCGGCGAACGCGACCAGACCGGAACCGGCCGGGAACGAGATGCCCATCGGGAAACGGGTGTGCGAGTCACCACCGGTACCCACGGTGTCCGGCAGCAGCATGCGGTTCAGCCACGAGTGGATGATGCCGTCGCCCGGACGCAGGGAAACGCCGCCGCGGGTCATGATGAAGTCAGGCAGGGTGTGGTGGGTGGTCACGTCGATCGGCTTTGGATAAGCCGCGGTGTGGCAGAAAGACTGCATCACCAGATCAGCGGAGAAGCCCAGGCACGCCAGGTCTTTCAGTTCGTCACGGGTCATTGGACCGGTGGTGTCCTGAGAACCTACGGTGGTCATCTTCGGTTCGCAGTAGGTGCCAGGACGAACGCCTTTGCCTTCTGCCAGACCGCAAGCCTTGCCGACCATTTTCTGCGCCAGGGTGAAACCCTTGGTGCTTTCAATTGGAGCATCCGGCTTCTTGAACAGATCGAACGGTGGCAGACCCAGTTCGGCGCGAGCCTTCTCGGTCAGGCCACGGCCGATGATCAGCGGGATACGGCCGCCAGCGCGAACTTCGTCCAACAGCACCGGAGTCTTCATTTCGAAGGTGGTCAGGACTTCGTCGGTGCCGTGTTTGCAGACTTTGCCAGCATGCGGATACAGGTCGATCACGTCGCCCATGTGCATGTTGGAAACGTCGAATTCGATTGGCAGTGCGCCGGCATCTTCCATGGTGTTGTAGAAGATCGGAGCGATTTTGCTGCCGAAGCAGAAACCGCCAGCGCGCTTGTTCGGCACGTAAGGAACGTCGTCGCCGAAGAACCACAGTACCGAGTTGGTTGCCGATTTACGCGACGAACCGGTACCGACCACGTCACCGACGTAGGCGATCGGGAAGCCTTGACCGCGCATTTCTTCGATCTGCTTCATCGGGCCGATGGCGCCCTGCTGATCAGGAACGATGCCGTCGCGAGCCATTTTCAGCATGGCCAGGGCGTGCAGCGGGATGTCTGGACGCGACCAGGCATCTGGAGCCGGGGACAGGTCGTCGGTGTTGGTTTCGCCGGTTACCTTGAAGACGCGCAGGCTGATCTTGTCGGCCAGGGTCGGGCGGTTCTTGAACCACTCGCCGTCAGCCCAGGATTGCAGCACGGCTTTGGCGTGAACGTTGCCGTTCTTGGCTTTTTCGGCCACGTCGTGGAACGCGTCGAACATCAGCAGGGTGTGCTTGAGTTGTGCGGCAGCGACTGGCGCCAGCTCGGCGTCGTCCAGCAGGTCAACCAGGGTCACAATGTTGTAGCCGCCCTGCATGGTGCCGAGCAGTTCTACAGCGCGCTTCTTGTCCAGCAGAGGGGAGGAGACTTCGCCCTTGGCCAGAGCAGACAGGAAGCCGGCCTTTACATAGGCAGCTTCGTCCACACCTGGTGGAATGCGATTGGTGATCAGGTCAACGAGAAAAGCTTCTTCGCCAGCCGGAGGATTCTTCAACAGCTCGACCAGGCCGGCTGTTTGTTCGGCGTTAAGCGGCTGGGGAACGATACCCAGTGCTGCGCGCTCTTCGATATGTTTGCGGTAGGCTTCAAGCACAGTTATTACCCTCATCAGTGGTCCCAAATGGGTGTCCGGGACGCTCGTCGCGAAATGCTCGTACTCATGCGCTGCGTGGCGTTGTGGGCCACTTAGCCAGAATTACCGACCATTCCTTACAGAAGCTGCTTTCAAAGTTTTACGCCTGCAGAGGGGGAGCTGATGAGGGTTGGCGTTGGGCTTTTCCCCGCTGGAAAAACCCGTCGCCAACACCGCTCTGAAGGAACGACTGTGCTCGTGACGCTTTGAAAACAGCTTCTAACGGACATTTGCGCCTTAAAAGGCTGGCTGATTCTACGGCAAAAAAAATTTAAAGGTAAGTCGGGCTCTATTGGACTTTGGTGGCGTTGTGCGCGGCCGGGCCAAATACCGGGCCGGTGCTTGCCCCTGACGTTTGAGGGGTGATCAATGCCTGACAAAGGGCTAACATGCCGACCTGTTCCGCGTTTCAGTGCCTTTGCCTACCTTATATGCCCAATCAGACCATCAAGACCCCCTGCGTCGGCCTCTGCTCCACTGTTTACGGTGATCTGGTGTGCCGTGGCTGCAAGCGTTTCCATCACGAAGTGATCAATTGGAATGGTTACGGCGAGGAGGAAAAGCGTGCGGTGTGGCTGCGTCTGGAGCAGTTGCTGTCACAGGTGATGGCGAGCAAGGTCGAGATTTTCGACCCGGCGCGGCTGCGTCAGCAGCTCGAACAGCGCAAGATCCGCTTCGTGCCGCATCAGTCGGAATATTGCTGGGCGTATCAACTGATTGCCCGTGGCGCGCGGGTGATCATTAATCTGGAAGCCTACGGCATGGTGTTGCTGCCGGAGTTTCGCGACTGGGGTCTGCCGCAATTGCGCGATGCCATTGATCGGGAATTCTTCCTGCTTTCGGAAGCGCACTATGAGCGCTACATCGCCCCGGGATTTCTCAAAGACGCCTTCGGCGCCTGAAAGTCAAAAGATCGCAGCCTTCGGCAACTCCTACAGGTAGGACGCATTCCCTTGTAGGAGCTGCCGAAGGCTGCGATCTTTTGATCTTTATTGTTTTACCGCCAACTCCACCAGATGATCCTCAACCTCCTGCGGCTTGAGCACCAGCACATCACTCTCCAGCGCATCCAGTATCACTTCGGCCGTATTCCCGATCAACGCACCTGACAATCCGGAACGCGCGACGGTGCCAATCACCGTGACCGCCGCTTGTAGCTTGTGGGCCATAAACGGAATCAACACATCTGCCGGACCTTCCTCGATATGCAGGTGCGCGTCATCAACGTCGAACTCGGCTTGAAATGCCCGGCATTGCTCGCGATATCGCGCTGCGATGGTTTCGCTGAGCTGCAATGTCGGGTCGGCCGCCGACAGCATCGGCGACGGGTGGGCGCTGATCACGTGCAGATGCGCCTTGGCCAGGCTGGCAATGTCATAGCCGTGATCGATGATCGTCGTGTGCAGATGCCGATGCTCCCCATCGGTATTTCCTACATCGATCGCTGCCAGAATCACCTTGTCCTTCCACGAAGTTGAGGTTTTCACCAGCAGCACCGGTGTAGGGCAGTGACGCAGCAGTTTCCAGTCGGCGGGTGTCAGCAGCGCTTTTTTCAACGAGCTGTCGGGGAAATGCTGTTTGATCACCAGCCCGCAACCTTCGGCTTGCTGCACATCGATGATGGTTTCGTGCAGGCTCTCGTTCCATGCCTGTTCGGTGGTCACGCTGTAACCGTCCGCCAGCAGCGCGGTTTTGAGCACGCTGAGCATGCCGGCGTGATCATGCTTCCTGTCGCACACCAGCAGGTGCAAATGGGCCTGGGTCACGCCAGCGATCAGTTTGGCGCGCTTGAGCGCCAGGCTTTCCGAATGTTCGGGTTCGATGACCACCAGAATGCTGCGAATGGCTTGCATGAGCGGAGTCTCCAACAAAGAAAAGGCACGGCGTTGCACAACTATAGTTGCTGCTTGAACACCTGCGACTTGATGCATATCAACGCCAGCCGCTGGTGGTCTGTCCGCAGGCCGGTATAATCGGCGCCCTTCGCTCGAACACCTTTTGCCGTGAGCCCCATGATCCTTCCCGAAATCCACGAATTCCTTGGCTGCCGCACCCCTGATGCCTGGGTCCAGGCCGCACTGGCCGATCAGGAAACCCTGCTGATTGACCACAAGAACTGCGAGTTCAAGGCTGCCAGCACCGCGCTTAGCCTGATAGCCAAGTACCATTCCCACGTCGACCTCATCAACATGATGTCGCGTCTGGCCCGGGAAGAACTGGTGCACCACGAACAAGTCATGCGCCTGATGAAACGCCGCAAGATCGAACTGCGCCAGCTCCACGCCGGCCGCTACGCTTCGAGCCTGCGCAAAGTGGTGCGCAGCCACGAGCCGGTGAAGCTGGTGGATACCCTGGTGGTCGGCGCGTTTATCGAAGCGCGCAGTTGCGAGCGTTTCGAAGCACTGGTGCCGCATTTGGACGAAGAACTCGGCAAGTTCTACTTTGGTCTGTTGAAAAGCGAGGCACGGCATTTTCAGGGTTATCTGAAACTGGCTTATCAATATGGTGAGGCGAAGGATGTTGCGCAGGTGGTCGAAAGAGTTCGCGCCGCCGAGCAGGAGTTGATCGAATCGCCGGATACGGAATTCCGCTTCCACAGCGGCGTGCCTGCCGCTGTGTGAACCCGTCTATGTAGGAGCTGCCGAAGGCTGCGATCTTTTGATCTTGCTTCCAAAATCAAAAGATCGCAGCCTGCGGCAGCTCCTGCAGGGAAACTGTTAAAAACTCTTAAGAGTATGAAACATCGCCGAAAACCGGCCCCCGCGGCCGGTTTTTGCTGCCCGCGATAAACGTCTTGCCCCTGAATGCCGCCATAATGCCGCCCACTTCACAGACGGTTGGCAGATGGTCGTTATGGATAACCTGGGTTTTGGCAAAGTCCTGCTGGTGGAAGACGATGAGCGCCTCGCCACGCTGATCGCCCACTTCCTCGAACAACATGGCTACGAGGTGCGCACGGTGCATCGCGGTGATCTGGCCGTGGCGGCTTTTCTGGAGTTCAGACCCAAGGTCGTGGTGCTCGACCTGATGCTGCCGGGGCAGAGCGGTCTGCATGTGTGCCGGGAAATACGCAGTGTGTCGGACACGCCGATTGTCATCCTGACGGCCAAGGAAGACGACCTCGATCATATTCTCGGCCTGGAGTCCGGTGCTGATGACTACGTGATCAAACCGATCAAGCCGCCGGTGCTGCTGGCCCGATTGCGCGCCTTGCAGCGCCGGCAGGTACCGGACAGCAGTGTGGTGCATTTCCTTGAATTCGGTCAGTTGAGCATCGATCGCAGTTGTCGCGAAGTGCGATTGGCGGGCGAGATCATCGAACTGACCACCATGGAGTTCGAGCTGCTGTGGCTGCTGGCCAGTGCCGCCGGCAATACGCTGTCACGCGATGACATCCTCAATCGCATGCGCGGTATTGCCTTTGATGGGCTTAACCGCAGCGTCGACGTGTACATCAGCAAGCTGCGCAACAAGCTCAAGGACAACCCCCGCGAACCGGTGTGCATCAAGACCGTGTGGGGCAAAGGTTATCTGTTCAATCCGTTTGCGTGGGAGTTGTAGATGCTGCGGTTATTCCTCGGGCTGTTTCTGGTGATGACGGTCGGTCTGGTGCTGGCGTTGCAGACAGTCGAACACACTTTCAACGCGTTGCTCGACAACCAGATGCAGGCCTACAACCGCGAGGCTGTGCGCGGTCAGGCGTGGTCATTGGTGGACCATTTGCGCGGACGCCAGGGCGCCGATCGTGAGCAGCAACTGGAGAGCTTGCGGCCACATTACGGCCTGTCACTGAAACTGGTCGAGGCCGATCAACTGGCCCTGACGCCAGAGGAAAAAGCTCAGTTGGCGCAGAATGTGTTGGTGATCCGCGACAGCTACACCCAGTTCATCAGCAACATTGACGGCGGTACGCAGGTGCTCAGCATCAAACTCCCGCCAGAACCGAGCCTGATGCCGTTCTACATCGCCGCGGCTTACGGGATGCTGGCGGTGTTGATCGGCATCGTCCTGTTTTTCTGGGTGCGCCCGCACTGGCGTGACCTGGAGAAACTGCGTCTGGCGGCAGAGCGTTTTGGCGACAACGATCTGTCGGCACGCATTCAGTTGTCCAAACGCTCGAACATCCGCGATCTGGCCGAGCACTTCAACTTGATGGCGGCGCGCATCGAAGGCCTGATCGCCAATCAGCGTGAACTGACCAACGCCGTCTCCCACGAGCTGCGCACGCCGATTGCACGGCTGTCGTTCGAACTCGACCAGCTCAAGCAGTTGCCGGACGCCAGTCAGAACCGCGAACTGATTGCCGACATGTACGCCGACCTTGGCGAGTTGGAGGAAATGGTTTCGGAGCTGCTCACCTACGCCAGCCTTGAGCGGGGTGCGACGGTGATCAAGCGCGAGAACATCCAGGCGGCCAATTGGCTTGATAGTGTCGTCGGCAGCGTGGCGCTGGAGGCGGAAGCAGCGGGGGTGCAGTTGTTGATCGGTGAGTGCCGGCTCGACACGGTGCGCATCGAACCGCGCTTCATGGCGCGGGCGGTGATCAACCTGCTGCGCAATGCCATTCGCTATGCCGAGCAGCGCGTCGAAGTGACGTTGGTGCGCACCGGGGACTGTTACGAAGTGCGGGTCAACGACGACGGGCCCGGCGTACCGGTCCATGGCCGGGAGAAGATTTTCGAACCGTTCTCGCGGCTGGATGCCAGCCGCGATCGGCGTACCGGTGGTTTTGGATTGGGGCTGGCGCTGGTGCGGCGGGTGTCGCAGTCCCATGGCGGACAGGTTGAAGTCGGCGATTCGCCGTGGGGCGGAGCGTCGTTTCGGATGACGTGGGCGCATCTGGATTAATGCTGTTGGCTGTACTGGCCTTATCGCTGGCAAGCCAGCTCCCACAGGATTTGTAGGTGTATCGGGATGGCTTGGGTGCCTGTGCTGACCCCGTCGCGAGCGGGCTCACTCCTACAGTTGAAACGCGGTCCCCTGTGGGAGCTGGCTTGCCAGCGATGAGGCCGGGATCTGCAACATTGATGTCGACTGGTTCACCGCTATTGCTGGCAAGCCAGCTCCAACAGGGGATAAAGGCGACTTCCGGAAATATTTATTGGGTCAGCCCGAGGCGTTCATGCCAGTGGGCGATGGACTCTTCAGGGTAACGCTCGAATTGAATCTTGCGGCAGATCGAGCAATAGCAGGGTTGATAAGGGTAGGGGTGGGCACTGGTGAGGCTGAATGAAACCTCGCCGCAATGGCAGGAGCCTTCGAGGTGCATGGGTGCTCTCCGATAGCAGGGTTGAGCGCTTGAGCCTGGATCATTCTGCCGGGTGCCTGCCGGTGTGATTCGACGCGTGCCCGCAGCGTCTAGCCCCTGTGTCCCCGCAATCCCATGGGGCGAGACTTCGGAACCCGGCATGCAAGCGCTGTTGAACGAGATCCTTGACGCTGTCCGGCCGCTGATCGGGCAGGGCAAGGTGGCTGACTATATTCCCGCCCTCGGCACCGTGCCGGCCAATCAATTGGGCATCGCCGTGTACGGCAATGATGGCGAGATGTATTGCGCTGGCGACGCCGAAACGCCGTTTTCGGTGCAGAGTATTTCCAAGGTGTTCAGCCTGGTGCAGGCCATCGATCATTCTGGCGAAGCGATCTGGGAACGCCTTGGCCATGAGCCGTCCGGTCAGCCGTTCAACTCGCTGGTGCAGCTGGAATTCGAGCGCGGGCGCCCATGCAACCCGTTCATCAACGCTGGCGCGCTGGTGATCTGCGATATCAACCAGTCGCGTTTCGCCGCACCGACCCTGTCGATGCGTGACTTCGTCCGGCGTTTGTCGGGCAACCCTCAGATCATGATCGACGGTAAAGTCGCCGAATCCGAATATCAGCATCGCGCGCGCAATGCGGCGATGGCTTACCTGATGCAGTCCTTCGGCAATTTCCACAACGACGTCGAAGCGGTGCTGCGCAGTTACTTCAGCCACTGCGCCCTGCGCATGAACTGCATCGATCTGGCCCGGGCGTTCTGCTTCCTGGCCAATGACGGTTATTGCAAGCACAGCGGTGAACAGATTCTGACTCGGCGTCAGACTCAGCAGGTCAACTCGATCATGGCCACCAGTGGTCTGTACGACGAGGCGGGCAACTTCGCCTATCGCGTCGGTCTGCCGGGGAAAAGCGGCGTCGGCGGCGGGATCGTCGCGGTAGTGCCGGGGCAATTCACGGTGTGCGTGTGGTCGCCTGAGCTGAATGCCGCGGGCAATTCGCTGGTGGGGATGGCGGCGCTGGAGATGCTCAGTTCGCGGATTGGCTGGTCGGTGTTTTAACCCTATGGCACGAACGCTGAAAAACCCTGTGGGAGCTGGCTTGCCAGCGATGGCGGCGGATCAGGCAACATCAATTTTGAATGTGCCGGCCTCATTGCTCGCAAGCCAACTCCCACAGGGTTAGTCATGTTTGCAGAAGGTGTATTTCAGCGAAGAATCCTATACATTTTCCGACCGCCCTCTGCATGGTGAATCCGCTTCATGTCTCTTGCGCTCGAACGTCTAGTCGCTGGCACGCCGATCCCTTTCGCTGGTAACCGCGTCACTGTGGTCAGCCCCGAACTGGCTGCGCGTTTTCAGCCCGGTGACCACCTTTTGGTGGAGCAGGTGAGTGGCGAGTTACTGCTGATTCCGGTGGTGGATCAACAAGCGGCTTCTGTTGCTATCGAGCGCGCGGCTGCGGCGTTTAGCGCATTGTCGGCGGTGTCGGACGAGGCGATCAGCCAATTCTTCGATCTGTTCGCGCAACGTCTGGAAACTGCCGAATGCTGGGCGCAGATCGAAGCCGCCAACCTCACCGATATCGAGCGTGCCAAGGCTCGCGGACGCTCCACTACACGGCTGCTCGCCGATGAGCGCATGCGCCGCGACATGATTGCCGGTCTGCGGGCCTGGCGTGATGCGCCACCGACGCGCGGCAAAGTCATCAGCAGCGTCGAGCACGACGGCTGGAAGGTCGAGCAAGTGGTTTCGCCACTGGGCATTGTCGCGTTTGTCTTCGAAGGTCGCCCGAATGTATTTGCCGATGCTGCCGGGGTTCTGCGCACCGGCAACACTGCGGTGCTGCGCATTGGCAGTGATGCGTTGGGCACGGCGCAAGCCATCGTCACCCACGCTTTGAACCCGGCGCTGGCGGCGGCGGGTCTTCCGGCCGGGGCGGTGTCGTTGGTGGAGAGCGTCAATCACGCAGCCGGTTGGGCGATGTTTGCCGATCGGCGCCTGTCGCTGGCGGTGGCTCGCGGATCGGGGCGTGCGGTCAGTCAGTTGGGCAGCATTGCGCAGCAGGCGGGGACTGCGGTCAGCCTGCATGGCACCGGCGGTGCGTGGTTGATTGCCGATCGAGAGGCTGACGCTCAGCGCTTCGCGGCAGTGGTGCGCAACTCGCTGGATCGCAAGGTCTGCAACACCCTGAATGTCTGCCTGATTCAGCGCGAACGTGCTGCTGAACTGGTGCCGCTGTTCCTTGATGCGTTGCAACAGGCCGGCAACGCACGCGGGCAGGGCTGCAAGTTGCACATCGTCGAAGGCAGTGAAAACTGCCTGCCGACCGAATGGCAGAGCGCGACGGTGCAGGTTTATCGCGCCGAGGGGTATCAGACTGAAGCGCTGGCCGAACCACTGGCGGAATCTGCGTTGGGTCGCGAGTGGGAATGGGAGGAAACGCCGGAAGTCAGCCTGATGATCGTTGAAGATCTGGATCAGGCGATTGCGCTGTTCAACCGTTATAGCCCGCAATTTACCGTGTCGCTGATCAGTGAAAGTGCGCAGGTTCAGGAGCGTTTTTACAACGCAGTCAACGCACCGTTCGTGGGCAACGGCATTACCCGTTGGGTCGATGGTCAATACGCCCTGAACAAGCCGGAACTGGGGCTTTCGAACTGGGAGAGCGGGCGGTTGTTTGCGCGCAGTGCGATCCTTTCGGGGGATGGCGTATTTACTGTCCGCAGTCGCATGACTCAAACGGATCTCACCGTAAAACGCTGAACGGCATACCTTGTGTAGGAGCTGCCGCAGGCTGCGATCTTTAAAGGCCAGATCAAACGATCGCAGCCTTCGGCAGCTCCTACAGGCGTCTATTCAGGCAGCGGCTTTTGCTTGAACTGCGCAAACTGCCGGTTGCTCGGCCAGCGGTACAAAGGTGCGGCGGTCCGAGGACAACGCATCAATCGAGCCGGTCTCGATGTCGTACACCCAGCCATGCAAATTCAGCAGGCCTTTCTCCTGCGCCAGGCGCACGCTCGGATGGGTCTGGATATTCGCCAATTGCGCGATCACGTTTTCGCGCACCATCGAACTCAATTTCGCCGCGTCACTGGCATGCGGCCGCGCCTCATTCACCACTTTCGCCGACTCGGCATGCTGCAGCCAACCGCTGACAGCGGGCAGGTGATCCATGCATTTGCACTGGGCAATCGCCGTCATCGCACCGCAGTCAGAATGGCCGCAGATCACAATGTCGGTGACGCCGAGCACCGCCACGGCGTATTCCACCGTCGCCGAAACCCCACCCGGATGCGGGCTGTAGGACGGCACGATATTGCCGGCATTGCGGATCACAAACAGTTCGCCGGGTTCTTGCTGGGTCAGCAGTTCCGGCACGACACGGCTGTCGGAACAGGTGATGAATAATGTGCCGGGCTGTTGGGTGGTCGCCAGGTGTTTGAACAGTTCGGTGCGTTGCGGGAAGGCTTCGTTCTGGAACTTCAGGAAACCGTCGATCAGGGCTTTCATGTGCATGTCCTCTTCAATGGAGATCGGTGGGCCCGCACGCGAGGTGCGGGCCGGGGCGCATCAGAACGGGCGCAGGGGCAGGAACTTGCCGTCGAGGGTGACCACGGCGCGGGAACCGCCTTCCGGGTCTTCGACTTTCTTGATGTCCAGTTTGAAGTTGATCGCGCTGATGATGCCGTCGCCGAATTGCTCATGAACCAGGGCTTTGAGGGTGGTGCCGTAGATCTGGATCATCTCGTGGAAACGGTAGATGGTCGGATCGGTCGGCACACCGCTGAGGCTGCCGCGCAACGGGATGATCTGCATCGCCGATACATCGGCTGCATCCAGCTCAAGTTTGTCGCCGACGACTTGGGCAGCGTTTTCCGGCAGTGGGTGCTGGCCGAGCAGGGCGGCGGTGACGAACGCCAGGCTCAGGCCGGTGCCGTCGGTGAGATCCTGCCATGACAGATTTTTGCGTGCCTTGGCGTCGAGAATGCGGGTGGTCAGGGCCAGGCTGGTGTCGTTGTAGGCGTGGGACTGTTGCATGGTGTCACTCCTTTCAGGGGTTGGCTTGCTGTGTGGGATTGATCTTCTGCCGATTGGCCCATAGCGTCCAAGACCCATATACAATGCTTTACATAAGTCCTGCCTATAGATGGTCCGCCCGATGCTGTTAAGACATTTGCGTTATCTGCTCGCCGTTGCCGATCACGGCGGCTTCACCCGCGCTGCTGAAGCGCTGCATGTCTCGCAGCCGACGCTGTCGCAACAGATTCGCCAGCTCGAGGAAACCCTGGGGGTGAACCTGTTTGATCGCACCTCACGATCGGTCAAGCCGACCGATGCCGGCGAGGCTTATATCGAATGCGCGCGGCGGGTGCTGGTGGAGCTGGAGGCGGGCAAGCGGGCGCTGCATGACGTGAAGGATCTGTCGCGTGGCACCCTGCGTCTGGCCATGACGCCGACGTTCATGGCGTATCTGGTCGGGCCGCTGGTACGCGACTACATGGCGCGATTTCCGGGGATTCATCTGGAAATTTTCGAGTTGTCGATGGATGACATTGAGGCGGGTCTGGCGGATGACTCGCTGGATATCGCCATTGCCTTCACCCCGGTGCGCAATGCGGATATTGAATGTATTCCGGCGTTCACCGAAGCATTGGGAATCATGATCGGGCGCGAGCACCCGTTGTACGACAGCACGTTGAGGCTGACGCCGGATGACATCGCACAGCTGGATTTTGCCTTGCTGGCGCCGGACTACATCACGCGCTTATCGGTGGATGAGTATTTCCGTCAGCACGGCATCACGCCCAAGGTGCGTATTGAAGTGAATTCGGTCAGTACGCTGCTGGAGGTGGTGCGACATTCGCCGATTGCGACGATGTTGCCGGAGGCGATTGCGACTGAGGATCGCGCTTTGCGCAGGCTGCGGGTAGAAAGCGAAGCGCCGCAGCGAGGGGCGGCGTTGTTGCGGCGCAGGAATAATTATCACAGTGCGGCGGCGGTGGCGTTTGTGGAACTGGTGTTGAGCATGGGAAGCCCCTCACCCTAACCCTCTCCCGGAGGGAGAGGGAACTGACCGAAGTGTTGGTGGCTAATGCAGCGACCTGAAATATTGAAGTTTGTATATCGCAAGCACGCTCGAGATCGGCTCCCTCTCCCTTCGGGAGAGGGCTGGGGTGAGGGGATAGATTTAACTAACACCACAAAGCTTACGCCATACACAAAAAAGGGCCTGCTCCATCGCTGGAAGCAGGCCCTCTTGTTATTTAAGTTGTAAATCAGCAGAACCGATCAATCACCCGAACTTCATTCTTGTTCTGCATCGAGTCCCACGCTTGTTTCAGCGTCTGCAGAACATTACCGATGAAGTCCTTGTCGGCCGCGGCTTTTTTGCCGACATAACCTTGGCCGCGGCGGTACATCTTCAGGCGGGCCAGCAGGTTCTGATTGTTGCGGTCGAACTCTTCTTCGCCAGCGTGTGGCGCCAGGCAGTCGATGTGCACTTGGCCCGATTTGCTGATCCACAGAATATGGCTGTCGAGGCTGTCTTTTTGCGCAGCGAACATACGAGCCAGTTCTTCGATAGTAGGTTGATTGTTCAGATTCATGATTTTGCCCCTTGACCAGTTTGGTGATCTTTCTAAGTTGATTCGCTAATACAGGTAGCCCATCGGTTAGTTGATCCCTGGCACCGAAACCAGGACGTCAGCGGTCGCCCGTTTGAAATACGGGGTCGTGCATCTGTTGCATGTAGTCGTGTTGAATAACTGCTACGCGATAGCGTCACAACGAGGAGAAGCAGCGAAAACCGGGAGGCCCTTGTCGACGTTTTCAGGGTCGACCACAAGCGTCTTGAGAATTTTCGCCAGCGCTTCTCGTCCTTGTACTGGACGTTCAGGCCAGGTCAGCTTCTTCAATCTGCCTTGTGGGCAGCGTGTATCCGGAAAAAACAACTCGGCGGTCAGACGAGTTTGCTCAAGCGTGTTACCCGTGTTCCCGATCGGGGAACGTCTTCATCATGCAAAAGCAAAACGACGCCGTCAACGGTTTTGTAGTGATTATTTTTGAGCACTACATATTGTCGGACAAAGCTGTTTTGGAATGAGAACGGATCCGTTCAGGCAACGGAAACGGGGCTGCGCAGGGTGTAGAAGGTGCACGGGTAACCGTCTACATCGCGGTGGCTCAAGGTGAATTCGACGCCGACCAATTCCGGCATCAGCCTGGCCCAGAAGCGTTGTGCAGGCAGGTTGGCGTCGATATGGAAAATCTGCCACCGACCGGGGATTTGGCTCAAGAGGGCAGAGACGACAAACTGCGCGACGCCTTGGCCACGCATGCGCCGGGTGACGAAGAAGTAGCCGATATTGAATTCGGCGCCGTCGATGTGGGTATCTTCATCCACCGTGATGAAGCCGGCGAGTTCGCCATCGACGCGGATAAGAAAGGGTCGGGTGGCCGGATGGCGCCAGTAAGCGTCTTTTGGCTGGAGGGCGAAGAAGCCATGCCCGGCGAGCTTCAGCGGTAGCCATTCGCTGAAGTCGTACATGTAGAACTGCATCAGGTTTTCGATGATTTGCAGTTCGTCACGCTGGGCGGGGTGGAGTTCGATGTCAGGCATGCTTTGGGTTCCTGAGGGTGATGAACCTTTCAGGAACAGTAGCGCGTTTTACTTTTTGGCTGCCGGTTTCGCCGTGCGTTTGGTTGTGCCGGTTGATTTGCTGCGCGTCGATTTGCGCTTGTTCTTCCACGGCGTAGCAGCCTTGCCGGCAGGCGGTGGGCCGCTGATGGTCAGGCTCAGGCCGGAACAGCGAGTCACCTGCTTGCTCATCCACGCCGCTTGCTTGGTGACGAATTCTTCCAGACTCATCTCACCGCTCTGCACCATGTCCAGCGCCTGCTCCCAGATCGCCGTGGTGCCGGGGTCGGCAATCGCTCGGGGGACGGCGTCGATCAGACTGAACGCCGCCGGTGTAGCCGCAAGTGCCTTGCCGTTTTTCACCAGATAACCGCGATCGAGCAAACCCTGAATGATCGATGCACGGGTGGCTTCGGTGCCGATGCCGGTCGTGTCCTTGAGCTTTTGTTTGAGCAGCGGATCTTCCACCAGTTTGGCAACGTTTTTCATCGCCTTGATCAGATCGCCTTCGGTGTAGGGCTTGGGTGGCTGCGTCCACAAATCCTTGAGCTTTACATCAGCAACGGCGCAATCGATACCCTGGCCAAGCGTCGGCAAGGTCTGCGGTGCCGGCGCTTCACGGCCCTTGGTCGGTGCCAGTGCCTCGGGCAGTGCGCGCTTCCAGCCCGGTTCGATGATCTGTTTGCCGACGGCACGCAACGCTTCACCGGCGCAATCGAAATCAGCCTGGGTGCGGTCGTATTCATGGTTGGGTAGAAACTGCGCCAGGTACCGCGCGCGGATGAGTGTGTAAACCGCGCGGTGCTTGCCCGTCAGGCGTTCAAGGTTCTTCGCCGCAGCGGTCGGGATGATGCCGTGGTGCGCGGTGACTTTGCTGTCGTTCCACGCCCGGGAGCGACGTTGCGGCTCTAGAAAGCCTTGCAGCGCTTCGAGACTCGGGTCGGCCTGACGCAGTGCCGCGAGAATCCCCGGTGCCTCACCGTGCTGGCTCAGCGGCAGAAAACCGCAATCGCTGCGCGGATAGGTGACGACTTTGTAGGTTTCGTAGAGTGCCTGGGCGATGTCGAGGGTTTCCTGCGCCCCGAGGCCGAGTTTTTTCGAGCAGACTTCCTGCAACGTACCGAGGTCGAAAGGCAGGGGCGCCACTTCACGCATGCGCTCGGTGCGCAGCTTGACGACCCGAGCAGTGGCGGCGCTGGCGATCGCGGCGGCTGCTTGTTGCGCGAGTGCCTGATTCAAACAACGATCCTGATCATCACAGACGTCCGACGGCGCGCGCCATTGCGCGGTGAACGGCGTGCCGTTGTGCAGCAGTTGCACGTCGATCGCCCAAAACGGCACCGGCACGAAGTCGGCGATGCTGCGATCGCGATCCACCACCAGGCGCAATGTCGGTGTCTGTACTCGACCGACCGGCAACACACCTTGATAGCCCGACTGCCGACCGAGCAGGGTGAACAGGCGGCTCATGTTCATGCCTATCAGCCAATCCGCCCGGGAGCGACCCAGTGCCGAGTGATACAGGCTGAACGTCTCGGCACCTGGCTTCAACGCGGCCAAGGCCTTGCGAATCGACGCCTCGTCCAGTGCCGACAGCCACAAGCGGCGGATCGGCCCGCGATAGCGGCAATGCTCGACCAGTTCCCGGGCAATCATCTCGCCCTCACGGTCGGCATCGGTGGCGATGATCAGTTCGCTGGCCTCGCCGAGCAGGCGTTTGACGGCTTTGTACTGACTGGCGGTTCGCGGCTTGACGGTCATTTTCCATTTGTCCGGAATGATCGGCAGATCCGCCAGTACCCAGCGCTTGTAGCGTGCGTCGTAGGCGTCCGGCGGAGCGGTTTCCAGCAAATGGCCGATGCACCAGGTCACCGTGACTTCTGTTCCCAGCCAGCAGCCGTCGCCCCGGCGCTTGGCACCGAGGACGGCCGCAATGTCTTTGGCCTGGGAAGGTTTTTCACAGAGGTACAGCCGCATAACTACCACGTCGATCAATGTCCGAAGAGGTGCACAGAATGGCCGCACTTACGCCCAGGGGCAACTTTTATCTGTATGGATATACAGATAAAAAGGATTGCCGGAAATGACGGGCTTTCCGGGGACGGGTCCAGCACTATCGAAAAATCGATTAGCGCCCTGTCTGTGCCTGTGTCAGGTTTTTTGGCGATTCAACCACGCGAGTGACAGGACGATCTCGCCAGAAGATCGCCGCGGTCTGTCGGAAACTGACTACTCTGAAACAAGGAAGTCCATCCATGGCTCAAGCCAAATCCAAAACCAGCAGCGCCTACGACCAAATCGACACCTTCAGTCATCTGTACGACCGTGGCGTCGGGCTGATCAATGGCAAACCCTCGTTCACTGCTGATCAAGCTGCTGACGAAATCCTGCGCAAAGGCATGTCGTGGGGCGATAAAAACGCTGACGGCAAGATCGACCTCAGCTACACCTTTCTGACCGAAAAACCGGCGAACTACAATCCGAAGCTTGGCAATTTCGGCGAATTCAGTGCCCAGCAGAAAGCTCAGGCCGTGCTGGCCATGCAGTCCTGGGCCGACGTCGCCAATGTCACGTTCACCGAAGGCAAGGGCGGCGAGGGCCACATGACGTTCGGCAATTATGACGTCAGCACCGGTGGTGCCGCGTTCGCTTACCTGCCGAGTGGCGGCAGCTATGACGGCCAATCGTGGTATCTGATCAACAATCAGTACCAGGTCAACAAGACGCCGGATAACGGCAACTATGGTCGCCAGACCTTGACCCACGAAATCGGTCACACCCTCGGCCTGTCGCACCCCGGCGGCTACAACGCCGGTAACGGCAACCCGACCTACGGCGACGCTAAATACGCCGAAGACACCCGCGGCTATAGCCTGATGAGCTACTGGAGTGAAACCAACACCGAGCAGGACTTCAGCAAGGATGGCAGCGGTGCCTACGCTTCTGCGCCGTTAATGGACGACATTGTTGCCGTGCAGAAACTGTATGGCGCCAACTATGAGACTCGCGCCGATAACACCACGTACGGTTTCTACTCCAACACCGGGCGTGATTTTTACAGCGCGACATCGGCGTCGTCGAAGCTGGTGTTTTCGGTGTGGGACGGTGGCGGCGATGACACGCTGAACTTCTCCGGTTTCACCCAGAACCAGAAAATCAATCTCAATGAGGGCTCGTTCTCCGATGTCGGAGGATTGGTGGGCAACGTTTCGATCGCTTACGGCGTGACGGTGGAAAACGCCGTTGGCGGTTCGGGCAATGACCTGTTGATCGGCAACGCAAAGGCGAACTCTCTGTTTGGCGGTGCCGGCGACGACATCCTTTACGGTGGCGGTGGTGGCGATAGGCTGGTAGGCGGAGAGGGTGCAGACACTTTCGTGTTCGGGGCTGCCAGTGATTCGACCAATAACCAGCCGGACTGGATCATGGATTTCAAAAGCGGCCTGGACAAGATCGACCTCACGGGGATCGCCGAGTTTGCAAGTGGTGCCGCCACGTTGAATTTTGTCAGCAGTTTCACCGGCCATGCGGGCGATGCAATCCTGACTTACCAAGCGCAGCACGGTCAGACCGGACTTCTGGTTGACTTGACCGGGCAGGGGCAGGTCGATTTTGCTGTGGGCATGGTGGGGCAGGCGGTAATGACGGATATTGTTGCTTGATCTGAAGTAAAACGGGCCAGTCCCGAACTTGTGGCGGGGGCGCTTGCTCCCGCTCGGCGGCGAAGCCGTCGCAAACTCAGAAATCGCGTTATACCTGACACACTGCGATTGCTGATTTTGGGGCCGCTACGCTGCCCAGCGGGAGTGAGCTCCCTCGCCACAGTTCATTTGTCCTTGGAGAAACCCATGAAAAGCTCAGGCCCCAGCCCCGTTATCTCCCTCGAACAACTTACAGGTTGCCTGCTGGTGAAATTCCACGGCATCCAGGTCGCCGCGTCCTCCCACGTGCTGGTACTGAACGAAGCCAACTATCCGCCCGTGTACTACGTTCCCCGCGAAGACATCGACGAAAAGTATTTCGCCCGCACCGACCACACCAGTTACTGCCCGTACAAGGGCGACGCCAATTACTTCAGCCTGCAGGTGCCGGGGCATGAGGGGGCGAATGCGGTGTGGACTTACGAGAATCCAAAAGTCTCGGTGGCGCCGATCCGCGACTATGTGGCGTTTTATCCGGATCAGGTGAAGTTTGAGGTGATCAAGGCTGATGCCTGAAAAAAGGGTGGCGAGAGAGCAAGCGCTCTCGCCACCGATGGTTCTGGCGTTAACTTCAGTTCTTGTCCAGATCGATATTCTTCGTCTCCCGCAAAAAGATCAGCCCCACCACCAGGCTCACCCCGGTAATCAACACCGGGTACCACAGGCCATAAAAAATATCCCCGGTGTACACCACCAGCGCGAACGATACCGTTGGCAGAAATCCTCCGAACCAGCCGTTGCCAATGTGGTACGGCAGCGACATTGAGGTGTAGCGGATGCGGGTCGGGAACAGTTCGACCATCAGCGCCGCGAGCGGGCCGTAGCACATGGCGGAGATGATGATCAGCGCTACGATCAGGGCGACGATCATCGGTTTGTTGGTCTGCTGCACATCGGCTTGTTGCGGGTAGCCGGCGAGGGTGATTGCGCCGCGCAAGGCAGATTCATCGAAGCCGTCGATTCTCACGTCGCCAACACTGACCTGCACGGCGCTGCCGGCCGGTGCGGCGGCGCTGGAGTAGGGCAGGCCTTGTTTGACCAGGAAGGTTTTGACCTTGTCGCACGGGCTGTCAAATTTCGCCTTGCCCACCGGATCGAACTGGAAGGTGCACGTCGCAGGGTCAGCCAGCACCGTAATCGGTGCCTGACGGCTGGCCTGATCGATCGCCGGGTTGGCGTAATGCGCGAGGGATTTGAAAATCGGGAAGTACAGCACCGTCGCCAGCAGCAGGCCGAGCATCAGTACCGGCTTGCGTCCGACCTTGTCCGACAGCCAGCCAAAGAAAATGAAGAACGGCGCGCCGATCACCACGCTGATAATCAGCAGGGTGTTGGCCAGCGCCGGATCCATTTTCAGAAACTGGGTGAGGAAGAACAGCACATAGAACTGCGCCGCGTAGAAGGTCACCGCTTGCCCGGCGTTGATGCTGAACAGCGCGATCAGCACGACTTTGAGGTTTTCCCATTTGCCGAAGGATTCGCGGATCGGCGCCTTCGAGGTTTTGCCTTCCTCTTTCATCTTCAGATAGGCCGGCGACTCGTGCAGGCTCAGGCGAATCCAGGTGGAAATGCCCAGCAGCACAATCGACAGCAGGAACGGAATCCGCCAGCCCCACACTTCAAACTGATCGCCAGTGAAATAACGGCAACCGAGCACCACCAGCAGCGACAGCAGCAGGCCGAGGGTCGCGGTGGACTGAATCCAGCTGGTATGGAATCCGCGTTTGCCCATCGGCGCGTGTTCGGCCACGTAGGTTGCGGCGCCGCCGTACTCGCCACCGAGCGCCAGGCCCTGAAGCATGCGCAGCACCACCAGAATGATCGGCGCGGCGATGCCGATGCTGGCGTAGGTCGGCAACAGCCCGACACAGAACGTCGCCACGCCCATCAAAATGATGGTCGCGAGGAAGGTGTATTTACGCCCGATCATGTCCCCCAACCGACCGAACACCAGTGCCCCGAACGGCCGCACGATGAATCCGGCGGCAAACGCCATCAGCGCAAAGATGAACGCCGTGGTGTCGTTGACTCCGGCGAAAAACTGCTTGCTGATCACCGCCGCGAGGGCGCCATAGAGGAAAAAGTCATACCACTCGAACACCGTTCCCAGTGATGAAGCGAAGATGACTTTGCGTGTATCCGGGCTGGTTTGCGCGCTGTAGGCGGCGTCCAGAGGCTGAGCGTGTTCTGACATATCGGTATCCCTCACAGTGATTGTTTTTGTTGTTCCACTGGTGTTGCCTGTCCGGGTGATGCTTGATGCCTTGAATTAACGCGGCTCCCTGTAGGAGCTGCCGAAGGCTGCGATCTTTTGACCTTGCTTTTGACCTTGAAAAAATAAAGTCAAAAGATCGCAGCCTGCGGCAGCTCCTACAGGGTTTGGGCCAGTTCCGAAGTTGGTGTGTAGATCCTGGTCGGTGGGTTGATGATCAGCTGCGCGGCCTTCTCGGCAATCATCAGCGTAGGCGAGCAGGTGTTGCCCGAGATGATCCTCGGCATGATCGAGGCGTCGGCAATGCGCAAACCGGGCACGCCGTGGACGCGCAACTGCGCATCGACCACCGCCTCGCCGTCATTGCCCATGCGGCAGGTGCCGACCGGATGGAAAATCGTCGTGCCGATCCGCGCCGCCGCTTCGTGCAGTTGCTCTTCGCTTTGCAGGCTGTCGCCCGGCAAATACTCGACCGGTTTGAACGCTTGCAGGGCAGGGGCGCTGACGATACGTCGGGTCAGGCGGATGGCGTCGGCGGCCACGCGCAGGTCTTCGGGGTGGCTCAGATAATTGGGTTGGATCAGCGGCGCCTCTTGCGGATCCGCCGAGCGAATGTCGATGCGGCCACGGCTCTGCGGACGCAAATCACAGACCGACGCGGTGAAGGCCGGGAAGCTGTGCAACGGCTCGCCAAAGCGCTCCAGCGACAGCGGCTGCACGTGGTATTCAAGATTTGCCGACGTCTGCTCCGGCCCCGAGCGGGCAAATGCGCCCAACTGACTCGGCGCCATCGACAACGGCCCGCTGCGGTCGTACAGATAACGCAGGCCCATGCCCATCTTGCCCCACACGCTGCCGGCGATCTGATTGAGGGTGCGGGCGTTTTCCAGTTTGTAGATCAGGCGCAGTTGCAGGTGATCCTGCAGATTACCGCCAACCCCCGGCAACTCATGAATCACGCCAATGCCGAGGCGTTCCAGTAATGGTCGCGGGCCAATCCCGGAGCGCTGCAGAATGCTCGGCGAGCCGACCGAACCGGCGCACAACACGATCTCCTTGCGCGCCTTGAAGCGTTTCACCTGACCTTCATGACGCGCGCTGACAGAAGAGGCGCGACCGTCCTTGAGCAAAACACGATCGACCTCAACCCCGGTCAGCACCGTCAGATTCGCCCGGTCACGTATCGGTTTGAGAAAGGCTTTGGCCGCGTTCCAGCGCACGCCGGCCTTCTGATTGACCTGAAAGTAGCCGCAACCCTCGTTGTCGCCCTCATTGAAGTCCTCAACAGAGGCAATCCCACTTTGTTCAGCGGCGCTGCGAAAGGCATCCAGAATCGGCCACGACAAGCGCTGTTGTTCGACCCGCCATTCACCCTTGGCACCGTGAAACTCTGCGCTGCCGGCAAAGTGATTTTCGCTCTGCTTGAACAGCGGCAGCACGTCGTTCCAGGCCCAGCCCGGATTGCCTTCCGCCGCCCAGCCGTCGTAGTCGTTGGCCTGGCCGCGCATGTAGATCATGCCGTTGATGGAAGAACAGCCGCCAAGCACTTTTCCGCGCGGATAGCTCAGGCTGCGACCTTGCAGACCGGGTTGCACTTCAGTCTTGAAGCACCAATCGGTGCGCGGGTTGCCGATGCAGAACAGGTAGCCAACGGGGATGTGAATCCAGGCATAGTTGTCGCGTCCGCCGGCTTCGAGCAGCAACACGCGCTGCTGTGGATCAGCCGACAGCCGATTGGCCAGCAAACACCCGGCGGGACCTGCGCCGACCACGATGTAATCGTATTCATCGAGGGAAGTCTGCATTCCCTGACCTCGCTTTTTGTTTTTATTGTCGGACACTCTAGTTGTTAGCTTTCGTTAAAAGAATGTTAGTTTTTGCGCAGCTGCTGTGCGTTTTCGAACAGCCTTGATGACCCTCGCTGACAAGGACACGCCATGTTCGACTGGAACGACCTGCGGTTTTTTCTCGAGCTGCAACGCAGCGGACGCTTGCCCACCGCGGCCCGCCGACTGAACACCACCCACGCTACGGTCGCCCGCCACATTGAGGCCATCGAAAAAAGCCTTGGCACTGCGCTGTTCGTTCAGCACGCCCAAGGCTATGAAATGACCCCGGCCGGGGAGGCGCTGCTAAAGCACGCCGAAGCCATGGAAAACGTCGCGTTGCTGGCTCAGGAAGAAATCACCCAGTCCACCGCGCCACTGGGCAAGATTCGCGTCGGTGTCACCGAAGGTCTCGGCGTCAAGTTCCTCGCCAGTCGCATGATCGGTCTGTTCGAGCGTTACCCGGGCCTGGAAGTGGAGCTGGTCGCGGTGCCGCGCTTCGTCAGCATCCTCAATCGCGAGGCGGAAATCAGCATTCATCTGGAGCGCCCGGCGGCGGACATGCTAGTCACCCGCAAACTCACCGACTACCGCCTCGCGCTGTATGCCAGCCAAAGCTATCTCGACAACGCGCCGCCATTGCACAGCCGCGAAGACCTCGGGCGGCATGCCTGGATTGGCTATGTCGATGATCTGCTGTTCAGTCAGGAACTGATGTTCCTCAACAGCTTCTGCCGCAGCCCTCGCGTGGTGTTCCATAGCACCAGCGTCATCGCTCAGCAGGAAGCGGCGCGTTCGGGGTTGGGCATCGCCGTATTGCCGTGCTACATGGCGGCCCCCGACCCGGACCTGGTGCCATTGCTGCCGGATGAGAGCATCGAGCGCAGTTACTGGATCAGCACGCGAAGGGAATTGCACAAGTCGGTGCGGTTGCGGGTGGTTTGGGATTATGTGGTGGGGTTGTGTGAGGCGGAGCAGGGGTTGTTGCTCGGATAGTTTTGCCAGCATCAAACCCTGTGGGAGCGGGCTTGCCCGCGATGGCGGACTGACATTCGACATCGGCTTTGCCTGACCCACCGCTATCGCTGGCAAGCCAGCTCCCACAGGGGGCATCGGTGTTTGTGGGTCAGGTGGGATCATTCCAGGGTTGATTAATATATGGATATCCGTATATTCGGATCTCCATATGTACGAAGCCTATCCCATGATCACGCCCACCGATGTCTTCAAAAGCCTGGCTGACGAGACCCGCGTCCGCGCCACCCTGTTGATTGCCGATCAGGGTGAGTTGTGTGTTTGCGAGCTGATGTGCGCCCTCGACGACAGTCAGCCAAAGATCAGCCGTCATCTGGCGCAACTGCGCAGCAACGGTCTTCTGCTCGATCGCCGTCAGGGGCAATGGGTTTATTACCGCCTCAATCCGGACCTGCCGGATTGGGTGCACGAGATCCTGCAAGTGACGTGCAAAGCCAATGCCGATTGGCTCAAGGACAACGCCTCGCGTTTGCAGAAGATGGATGGACGTCCTGTCCGCGAAGCGGCGTGCTGCTAAATCATTAATATCTGCTGGAGCGACCCATGCGAATCCTGTTCATGTGCACGGCCAATAGCTGTCGCAGCATCCTCAGTGAAGCTATGTTCAACCACCTGGCGCCCTCGGGATTCGAGGCGCTGAGTTCCGGAAGTTTCCCCAAAGGCCAGGTCTTGCCGCGCAGTCTCTTGACCTTGCAGCAGGCCGGCATTGCCACCGATGGCTTGTACAGCAAGGGTAACGACGCCTTCGAAAGTAACCCGCCGGACATCGTCATCACCGCCTGCGACAAGGCTGCCGGTGAAACCTGCCCGGTGTACTTCGGCCCGGCACTGAAGGCCCATTGGGGGCTGGAAGATCCGTCCGAAGTCACGGGCGACGAAGCGGCGATCGACGCTGCTTTCCGCGCCACGTTGGCGCGCATCGAGCAACGCTGCAAAGCCTTCCTCGAACTGCCCTTCAATCGCCTCAGCCGCGACGAACTCAAACTCGAACTCGACCGAGTCGGTACGCTTTAAGGAGGCATGACAATGTCAGAGCACTTGCCCAATCTTGATCCAACCCTGTTCGAAGGCTTGCCAGCCTCCGCCTCGGGCGAGCACAAACCACGCATCCTGTTGCTCTACGGATCGACCCGCGAGCGCTCGTTCAGTCGCTTGCTGGTAGAGGAGGCCGCGCGCCTGCTCGAGCACTTTGGCGCCGAGACGCGCATCTTCAATCCGTCCGGTTTGCCACTGCCCGACGACGTCCCGGTCGACCATCCGAAAGTGCAGGAATTGCGTGAACTGGTGTTGTGGTCGGAAGGCCAGGTCTGGTGCTCGCCGGAACGCCATGGCGCGATGTCGGCGGTGTTCAAGGCGCAGATCGACTGGGTTCCGCTGGAGCTTGGCGCGGTTCGCCCGACTCAGGGCAAAACCCTGGCAGTGATGCAGGTTTGCGGCGGCTCGCAGTCGTTCAACGTGGTCAATCAACTGCGCGTGCTGGGTCGCTGGATGCGCATGTTCACCATCCCCAACCAATCCTCGGTGCCGAAGGCCTGGATGGAGTTCGACGAAGCGGGGCGGATGAAACCTTCGCCGTATTACGACCGGGTCGTCGATGTGATGGAGGAACTGGTGAAGTTCACGGTGCTGCTGCGCGACCGCCAGGACTTTCTGGTTGATCGCTATTCGGAGCGCAAGGAAAGCGCCGAGCAACTGATGGCGCGGGTCAATCAGCGCTCGATTTGACCGCGAACCTGGCCCGCCCGGTATTTGCCGGGCGGGCTTTTTCATGTCCGTCGGGCGGTGAAACTAAAACATCTGGCCAGGGGTCACTCAATCTACGGAGGTCAATTCAACCCGAACGACCTCGACCCTCGAAGACGCTGCCGTGGCCACACACCTGGATCGCCGAAACAACCTGTCGTTGGACAGCCTGAATTTCTTCCTTGCCGACGTACGCGACGGCCTCGGTCCCTATCTGGCGATTTACCTGCTGGCGGTTCACCACTGGGACCCGGCCAGCATCGGCCTGGTGATGACCATCGCCGGGATCGCCGCGCTGATCACCCAGACACCGGCGGGCGCCCTGGTCGACAACACGCGCTACAAGCGGGCATTGATCGCGATTGCCGCGTTGCTGGTTACCGGCAGTTGCCTGCTGCTGCCGTTCGTTGCGTCATTCAGTCTGGTGACATTGACTCAAGCCCTCAGCGCCGTCGCCGCGTCGATCTTCGCGCCGGCCATCTCGGCGATCACCTTAGGCATTACCGGGCCACGCGCCTTCACCCGGCGCACCGGCCGCAACGAAACGTTCAACCACGCGGGCAACGCCTGCGCCGCCTTGCTGGCCGGATTGTTTGCCTACCTGTTCGGCCCGGTGGCGGTGTTTTACCTGATGGCGGTGATGGCGTTGGCCAGCATTATCGCGGTCGCCTTTGTCTCGCCGGCGGCCATTGACCATGACCTGGCACGGGGCCTGGATCCCGGCGGTGCCGGGCATGGCGCGCAGCCCTCGGGGTTCTCGGTGTTGCTCAAGAACAGGCCGCTGCTGATGTTCGCCGTGTGCTGCGCGTTGTTCCACCTGGCGAACGCGGCCATGCTGCCGCTGGTGAGTCAGAAACTGGCACAGGCCAATCTGCAGATGGCCACGCCGCTGACTTCGGCGTGCATCGTCGCCGCGCAACTGGTAATGGTGCCGGTCGCCTTGCTGGTCGGGGCCAAGGCCGATGTCTGGGGGCGCAAGCCGTTGCTGCTTGCCGGGTTCCTGATTCTGCCGTTGCGCGGCGTACTTTACGTGCTGTCCAACGACCCTTGGTGGCTGGTTTCGGTGCAGTTGCTCGATGGCATCGGCGCCGGGGTTTTTGGCGCGCTGTTTCCGGTGGTGGTGAAAGACCTGACCCTCGGCACCGGCCACTTCAATATCAGCCTGGGTGCGTTGTCGACGGTCTTTGGCCTCGGCGCGGCCTTGAGCAATGGTCTGGCCGGATTTGTGGTGCAGGCCGCCGGCTACAGCGCCGCATTCCTGACCCTGGCGGCTGTGGCCGCAGCGGCGCTGATGCTGTTGTGGCTGACAGTGCCGGAAACGTTGCCGCGCTCGACTGTGCAGGATGATCTGCAGGAAATGCCCCCGCCGCTAATCGTGCCGTGAACCTGGCAGCCGGATCATTGGCCGTCAGGAATCGACAGCGTCGCGTGCAACCCACCTTCTTGCCGATTGACCAGGGTAATACGTCCGCCCAAGCGCGTAGCAATGGTGTTGACGATGGTCAGCCCCAATCCCGCGCCCTGTGCATTGCCCCGGCTGTAGAAGCGTTCGAACAGTCGGGCGCGATCCGCCTCATCGATTCCCGGCCCCTGATCGTCGACGCTCAAATGACAGAAGCCGTCGGCTCGGGTCAGGGTCACGGTGATGATGCCGTGCTCCGGGGAAAAGTTGGCTGCGTTGGTGATCAGGTTGTTCAACGCGATGTCGAGGGCGGCGGCGCTGGCCATGACGTGGAACGGTTCGGCGCTGTCCTCGAAGGTCAGTTCCAGCTGTTTGCTTAACAGCCACGGCGTCAGTTGCACCAGGCTGTTGCGCACGGTTTCGCTGAGGTCGATGCGTTGCAGCGGCGGCGGATCGGATTTCGGTTCGAGGCGTGCCATGGTCAGCAATTGGTTGACCAGACGGCTGGTGCGGTCGACGCCGGAGATCAGAAATTCCAGGGATTCGCGGCGCTCCTGCTCGGTGCCGGCCTCCAGCAGGTTTTGCGCATGCACGCGCAGCACCGCCAGCGGAGTGCGCATTTCGTGGGCGGCGTCAGCGATGAAGCGGCGTTCGCGGCCAAGCACTTCCTGAATCTGCGCGAGCATGCGGTTAAGGGCAGCTTGCATCGGCTCCAGTTCGCTGGGTAGCGGCGTGAGTTGCAGTGGCTCCAGCGAACCACTGTGGCGGGCGCGCAGGGTGGCGGCCATGTTAGCCAGTGGCTTGAGGCCCCAGCCGATGGCGAGCCAGATCATCGCCGCCAGAATCAGGCTGCCGAGCATGTTCGGCCACAGCGTATGCCGCACGATGCGGTCGACCAGATCGGCGCGCACATCATCGCGCTCGCCAACCCAGATGCGCAGGCCGTTCTGCTTGTCTTCCAGCATGAACGCCCGCCATTGCCGGCCTCTCAAATCCACCACGTCGCTGAAGCCCGGTCGGGTCGGTGGTGCGGTGAAGGAGGGCGCGCTGGCGGTGTGTACCAGCACTTCACCTCTGGGGTTCCATACCTGAAAGGCGATCTTGCTTTCGTAAGGATGGCCATCCACCCGTGGCTTGGCTTCGCCCAGGGCCTGATTGAACGCTTGATACAACTGCGCGTGTTCGGTACTCGCCATCGGCATGCGCATCACGCCTTGCAACAGACGCGCGTTCTGCGCCAGTTGAGCATCGTAGACTTCAGCGATTTCGTGGTTGCTGTCATGCACATTGAACGTGCTGAGCACTGCCAGGCCGGCCAGCAGCAGGCCGATGATCAGCGTCAGCGTGCGGCGCCGGATTGAAGTCATCGACGCTCCTCCACCAGATAACCCACGCCACGGATGGTGCGGATCAGGTCGGTGGAGAACTTTTTGCGCAGGTGATGGATGTGCACTTCCAGAGTGTTGCTTTCGGCTTCCTCGTTCCAGCCGTAGAGCAACTGAATCAGTTGATCGCGGGTCATCACCCGACCTGGCGGCGAGAGCAATTCGTGCAGCAACTGATATTCCTTGGGGGTAAGCGCCACAGGTTGGCCCTGATAACTGACCTGCTGGGTACCGGGGTTGAGGCTGATGCCGGCGTGTTCGATCAGTGCCTGAGCGCGCCCGGCACTGCGCCGCAACAGAGCGCGCAATCGCGCCTTGAGTTCAGCCAGATCGAACGGTTTGACCAGATAATCGTCGGCCCCGGCATCGAGCCCGGCGATGCGGTCTTCGGTGGCATCGCGTGCCGTAAGAATCAGCACCGGCAGATTCGAACCGCTGTCGCGCAAACGGCGCAGCACTTCGAGGCCGTCCATGCGCGGCAGACCGAGATCGAGTACCGCCAGGTCGAAGGTTTCACTGAGCAGTGCATGCAACGCACTGCTGCCGTCCTTGAGCCAGTCGACGGTGTAACCCTCACGCCCCAGCGCCTGATGAATGCCTTCACCGAGCGCGACGTCATCCTCAATCAGTAATAAACGCACGCGCACTCCTTTCAGTCGAGTTTCTTGTTGACGTCCACCAGCAGGGCGGCGATCTCTTTGCGGCGCCCGGCGTCAGCGCCTTCGCGGCCTGGGCGCGGTGCGGCTTGCAGGGCTTTTTGCAGCGCTGCCTTGGCTTCAGCGTAGCGTTTTTCACGGTAGAGGTGATCACCCCAGAAGTACAGGCTGTCGATGCCGTTGGGGTTCAGTTGCAACGCCTGCTTGAGCAATTGCTCGGCCTTGTCGCTGTCACCAAAACCGATCGGCCAGCCCGGCACCCGGTCGTACAGCGCGGCGAGGCTGGTGTAGGCCGAGCCATTCAAGGCTTTGGGATCCAGGGTCAGGGATTTTTCCAGGTCAGCCTTGGCGTCCTTGGCTTTGCCCAAGGCGCCGAGCCCACCTTCGGCACCGGCCCAACTGCTGGTGACGATGCCCTTCCAGATCCACGCTTCGGCCACGGCGGGGCGTTGCGTGGTAAAGGCAGTGGCCTCGGTTGAGAGCTGTTCGAAGGCAGCGGCGCGCTGTTTTTCCGCGACTTCATATTGGATGTGTGCCCAGCTCTGCTGGATCCCGGCGAGGCGTTGTTGATCGGCGGCGTCCAGCGCCCAGACGGATTGGCTGAGGGCACCGAGCAGCAGGCAGGCGAAGATTTTTTTCATGGTTTGAGGGTCTCGTTGTCGGTTTTTTCGCTGAAGCGTCGGATCAGCGGCAACTGCTTGCGCAGGCCACGATCCACCAGATGCGGCAGTAAATTGTTCAGGCGTACGAAGAACCGCTCCGGCCACCCCAGATACAAATCGCGGCGATCGCCGGCGATTGCGTGGATCACCGCCGACGCCACGGTTTGCGGATCGTCGACGTTGGCCTTGAGCGCATCGTTCAAGGCTTGCGCGGCCGAGCTGTTCATCGACGTGCGGGTGGCGCGCGGCGCGACGTAAAGAACGCTGACCCGCGTATCAGCCAGCTCCCGGCGCAGCGCTTCGGAGAAACCGCGCAAGGCAAACTTGCTCGCGCAGTAACTGGCATAACCGGCATAACCGATCGAGCCATAGGTGGAGCCAACATTGACCACCATGGCGCTGTCCGCCTGCTTGAGCAGCGGTAACAGCAGTTTCGTCAGGCAGATCGGCGCACTGACATTCACCGCCAGCATGGTGTTGATGTCGCTGTCGTCCAGCTGTTCGAGCATGGCGAAGTGGTTGACCCCGGCCGCGTTGATCAGCAGGTTGATACCGCCGATGCCCTCGGCGGCGGCCAGCACTTTGCGCCGGTCGCTGAGGAAGGTCAGGTCGGCGCCGACCCAATACAGATTTTGCGGATACCGCTCAAGCAACGGCAGCAGCGCTTCCTGATGCCGGGCCACGGCCAGTACCCGCGCACCGGCAGCGCACAAGGCACCTGCGATGGCCATGCCGATACCGCCACTGGCGCCGGTCAGGACAACACGCGCTTCATGCAGCTGCATGTTGAGCCTGCACTTCACGCGGCAAGCCACGGAACATATCGGTGTACAGGCGATACACGACTTTCGAGGCGTGGATCACGGCGGCCTGGTCTTGCGGGTCCTCGAGCTGGTTCATCAGGCGGCGATAGGTCTGCATGTGCTCGATGTCCAGCGAGCCGTGGGAACTGAGGTAGCTGAACGCCGTTTCCGGCAACGCCAACCGCTCGCGAATGCTGCCCGCCGCGTGGGTGGCCAGGGCAATGCTGGTGCCTTCAAGCACATTGACCATGCCGAACAACCCCACCGGATTGCCCCGGGCGATCAGGTCGTACAGAAAACTGACCATCAACTCGATCGACAGCGACGGCTGACCATCGCGCACCGCATCACGGTCACCGCCACACGCGGCAATATCGTTGAGCACCCACTGTTCGTGGCCGTATTCTTCTTCGATGTACTCGCACACGGCTTTGCGCAGCCACTCAAGGCGTGTCGGCAAACGCGCGCCGCAAGCCATCATTAACGGCACCGTGTGGCGCACGTGGTAATAGGCCTGGGCGAGAAATTCCCGATAGCTCTCAAGGCTGACCTTGCCTTGCAGCGCATCAACGATGATCGGCAGGTTGAACAGCTCGTGGCGTTCCCGTTGTGTGGCTTCTTGCAGGGTGTCGAAAAAACTCATGATGCGGATGCCTCGCAGATAACGGATTCGGTTAATTGGGTGTGGTAATGCGCGACGATGGCTTCGCGGCGCGGGCGGCCATTGGCGGTGAGCAGGCCATTGGCGGCGGTGAAGGGTTGCGGTAGACGTGTCCAGCGATGTACCTGGGCGTAATCGGGCAAGGCTTCGTTGGCTTCGGCGACGGCCGCAGCCAGATCAGCGTCGCTGCAATCGGCGCGATGCGGCCAGAGCAGGGCGTGGTTGTGCGGCATCGCTTCGCCGTAGACGAAGGCCTGGGCGATGTGGCGGCGCTGGGTCAGCTCCGACTCGACCCATTCCGGGTTGACGTTGCGCCCGAAACTGGTAACGAACTGATGCTTCTTGCGCCCCTTGAGAAAGAGGAAACCTTCCGGGTCGAACTCACCCAGGTCGCCGCTCGCCCACCATTCTTCGGCGTACGGCGCATCCCCCAAGTAACCCAGCAGCGGCGAACCCTTGATCAGCACTTCGCCGTCCTCGGCCAACCGCACTTCGACATGCGGCAGGGGCCTGCCGACGCTGCCTGGGCGCCGGGCACCGGGGCGATTGAGGCACACCACCGACGCACATTCGGACAAGCCATAACCTTCATAAACCGGCAGGCCGACACGTTGCGCCCGGTGCAGCAGATCCTCGGAAACCCGCGCGCCGCCGACGGCGGCAAAACGCAGTTTTTGTGGATCGAAGGCTTTTTGCTCGGCGGCGCTGACCAGCATCAGCAACAGCTGCGGCACCAGAATCAGGCTCTCCGGTGCACGGCTGGCCAGATAGCCCAGCAGGCGCGGCACATCGACGCCGCTGGCGCCCTGAATGCCGAGGGTTTTCTGGCTCGGCAGGCTCAACATCGCACCGGCATACAGCGCCGCATAACAACCGAGGTTTTCCAGCAGAATCGCCAGCGGTAACAGCGCCAGATGATGCGCCGGACCGGTTGGCTCGCTCGCCTGATCCAGCTCGCGTGCAACCCGCAGTAAGCTGTCGGCGCTCAGGCATACCCCTTTGGGCGTGCCGGTGGTACCGGAAGTGAAGGTCAGTTTGGCGGTGCTGGCGGGCATGCGGCTCGGTCCACTGAATGTGCGGCACCAGAACTCGCCGTTCTTCACGTAACCGGCGCCGAGCAACTCGGCCTCCAGTTCTGGCTCGGCAATCACCCGTTCAGCCTGACTCAGCTCCAGACAATGGGCGCGTTGTGCCGGGCTGAAAAACGGCGGCAGCGTCACACACGTCAGGCCTTCGAACAGCACCGCCAAATCCCAGAGCATCGCGTCGACGCCGTTATCCAGCACCAGTGCGACCACTCGCACGTGTTCATCGCGCAAACGCTCCTGGCGATACAGCACCTCGGCGTAGAGGGTCGTGTAATCGATTTTCAGCGTATCGCCCCACAACGCGACCGCGTTGTCATTGCGCCCGGCATGGCTGCGCAGGGTTTCCTGAAAGCGTTGCAGTTCAAGCGACATGGAAAGCTCCTTCAATCGAAGTCGGCAGTCCCAGCCGGTTGAACAGTCCGATATTGCGCAAATGGATAAACCCGGCGCGGATATTGCCGACGTGAACCCAGGGTTTGCTCTCGTAATAACTGCCCCAATATTGACGCTCGTCACCCAGTCGCTCCGGGTCTGCGGCGCATAATGTCACTGGCTTCAGGCCGAGACGATGGAAGCTGTTGACCAACCCGATGTTGCCGGTGAACGTCACCCATTCCAGACCGCCCATGGCCAGTAAGTAAGTGATGGCGATGATGCTCAGACGCGCACTGCCAGTGTCGCTGGCGGCAAGGTTGCCGACTTCGACGATGCCGTTGCGCGTCACCGGGCGATCCGCCGCCGCGCTGATCAGCGGCTCGATCGGTTCATCCAGGTAGCGCTCAAGAAACAGCGGCTGCAAATGGGCGCGACGGACACCGGCCACCGCGCACAGCTCACCTGCGGCGTTGTGCATGCCGAACAGCTCGGGCATGAAATGGCGGATGTCAGCGCCGTGGGCTTTGCGAAAACGCTGCTGAATAAACGTCTCGAATGCCGACCGTTGCCCGTCATCCGGCAAGGCATTGGTCAGCGTCATCTGCGGCGTATCGGCTTGGCCGAAGTGCAGAGGCAGGGGGATGTTCCAGTCGAAATCGGGCATGGGCTGAACGCCTCCCTCAATAGGTTTGAGAGGAGTATCCAAGCCATTTCTTAACGAAGTCTGAAGGTGAAAAAAGGTTAACCTGTGAGCCGATCTTCAGACTGTCTTAAGACTGGCCGGGCAGGCTCACACCGTCGGTTCGCCCGGCCCAAGGAACGTGACCGTCGAGCGCATCGACCGTCACTCACGACAATCACGAGGCGCTACTTATGACCCGCGACAACGCCGTAAACCGTTATGGAAAACTTTCAATCACGATGCACTGGCTGATGCTGGCGCTGTTCGTCGGCGTCTACGCGTGCGTCGAAATCAAGGGCTACATGCCCAAGGGCAGCGAAGCGCGCGGCCTGCTGATGGGCTTTCACGGCCTGTTCGGTGCCAGCATCTTCGCCCTGGTATGGGTCCGCCTGCTCGGTCGCCTGACCCCGCGCCCACCAATCACCCCCAAACCCCCAGCGTGGCAAACCGGCATCTCGCACCTGATGCACCTGGCCCTCTACGGCCTGATGATCGCCACCCCGATTCTCGCCTGGCTGATGCTCGCCGCCGGCGACAAACCGTTCCCGTACTTCGGCTTCCACGTACCGGCCCCGGTCGCCATCGACCCAGACTTCGCCAAACGCCTGAAGTACTGGCACGAACTGATCGGCAGCACCGGCTACTGGCTGATCGGCCTGCATGCGTTGGCGGGGTTGTTTCACCATTACTGGGTGCGCGACAACACGCTGGTGCGGATGCTGCCGGGGCGCACAGGTTCACGCTGATCATCTTCCACCCCAATCCCTGTGGGAGCGAGCAGGCTCGCTCCCACAGTGTTTTGCAGTGTCCGGTAGAGCAGGGCAGTTGCCGGATCCGCACTTCGCGTCCACGCTTAGGCCTTGCCGACAAGGAGCGTCCGCCGACCCTCCGTCGCGAGCCCAACGGAGCGTGCAGCATGAGCGAAGACAACAAGGTAAAAGGCCCGGCGTCCTACTTCCCCTCCATCGAAAAGAAGTACGGCCAACCCATCGACCACTGGCTGACCCTGCTCGCCAGCGTCACCGACAAAAAACACATGGAACTGGTGGCGTGGCTCAAGGAAGAACACGGCATGGGCCACGGGCATGCCAATGCGTTGGTTGCGCATCATCTGGCCAGCGGCAAAAAGTGAGGGCAGGGCAGTGATGAACTTTACCCATCGGCCGGTTCAGGCCACCGACGTCAAAACGATTTGCGGCTTTCCCCAAGGCGAGCAAGAACTGTTTTTCATGTTCCCGAAAGCGCACTTCCCGCTGACGGAAGAACAACTGCACACCGCCATCAGCCAGCGCTTCGACTCCACGGTTTTCGAAGATGATGGTGTAGTTGTCGGCTTCGCCAATTTCTACCGCGCCGAACACAACGGTATCTGCTGCATCGGCAACGTCATCGTCGCGCCCAGTGCACGCGGCCAAGGCGTGGCCGGCTTCATCGTCACGACCATGACGGCACTGGCGTTCGAAAAGTATCAAGCCGACGAGGTGCAGATTTCCTGCTTCAACCAAAACACCGCCGGCCTGCTGCTCTACCCGAAACTCGGCTTCGTCCCGTTCGGCATCGAAGAACGCCCGGCGCCAAATGGTGGACGATCAGCCCTGATCCAAATGACACGCCGCCGAACCTGAATAGCCCGCAAACCTGTGGGAGCTGGCTTGCCAGCGATGACGCCGGCCCAGTCACCACCTGAATCCCAGACCAGCCCCAAAACCTGTGGGAGCGAGCCTGCTCGCGAAGAAGCCAGCCCAATCACCAAATATCCAAAACCAGCCGAAACCCCTGTGGGAGCTGGCTTGCCAGCGACGGCGCCGGCCCAGTCACCACCTGAATCCCAGACCAGCCAGAAATTCTGTGGGAGCGAGCCTGCTCGCGAAGACGCCAGCCCAATCACCAAATATCCAAAACCAGCCTAAACCCCTGTGGGAGCTGGCTTGCCAGCGATGGCGCCGGCCCAGCCACCATCTGAATCCCAGACCAAAATAAACAGACAATTCCGATGCTGTTTAAACGAAGCCTCCAGTAACGACCCAAGCCCTACAACGTCTTGCGCCATCGCCTACGACTACGCCAGAATCCGCCGGCTTGTGCGCCTGGAACTCCCCCCGTAACTTGATTCCCGTCACTGCTCATCAGTGATCGGGTCTGCAAGCCCGCCGAAACCAGTCGCATAGCCCTGCCAAGGGACACTCATTTGTGTCCACTCAATGGCGGCTTTGTGCGGGAGACCCTCGGGTCTGCCGGGTGCCTGGTTTCCCGGTCTTGCAGACCCGCGCATAGCTGCCACCCATCATCTGCAAGTGATGTTGGTAGCTCCTATTGAAAAATCAGGAGTTTCACCATGTTCAAACCAACACCCAACCCGCCAGAAACCGACCCCACATCCCCCTACGAATCCCCCGATTCCAGGAAGTTTCACGAAGCCGCCGAACGCGCCCTCGACCACTACCTCAAGCCTGCCGACCAAATCATGGCCAGCATCAACGAGCCTGATCGCATGTACTTCGCCAACCCGAAGTACGACACCGAATCCCTGCTAGCCAACGCCAGCGAAACCCTCGGTTCGGCCAGCGAAATGCTCAACAACTTCGCCGCCATGCTGGACATCTCCCACCGCAAAACTGCCCTGGGAATCGCGCAGGTCGTAATGCTCGGCGAACTGGCCGTAAACCAAGCGCTGGACAACGTCGTAATCACGAAATAACCCCCAGGTCGACGAGGGGAAACCCTCGTCACATCTCGCGGTCTCAACCGGGCTGGCACACGGCCACGCCTTGCGCCCCCAGGCCTCGGCTGTCACCCTTCGGGCCGTTCTCAAGGATCAGAGCAAGGAATCAAGGATTGAGCGGCTACGTCCCCAACCCCCCGAAAAATTATCGCTACGAAGAAGCCAAACCCGTCGATATCCACGCCCAGCGTTGGGCTGAATACGAAAAACACGGGAAAGAACCCGCACCCGAGCCTGAGAAAATCGGCATCGCGTTGCGGATTGGCGTGTTCTTTGATGGCACTGGAAATAATGCGAATAACACGGCAGCTGGGTTGCTGTGTGGTGCGCAGCATCCGATTGCGCCTGAGGATATTCCTGCTAGTTGCATGCCGTACATGAGTGATCCGGACAGCAGTTACGGTAACGACATTAGCAATGTGAAAAGACTGAGCGACTTATATGACGCTACACCAGAGGCGGTAGGCGAGGGCTCGCAAAAGAGCACCTCGCGCGTCGTCTATGTCGAGGGTATCGGCACACGATCCGGAGAAGAGGATAGTACGTTCGGAGCGGGCACTGGGCGCGGAGAAACGGGTGTTGCTGGAAGAGTCGAATCCTCTTTTCCAATCATTCAACAAGCTATCAGTCGGGTGTTAATCGATAACCCTGGAAGTGAAATTACGTCCCTGACCTTCGATACTTTCGGATTCAGTCGTGGCGCGGCGGCGGCTCGCCATTTTGCCAACGAGATAGTCCGCACCAGTCGCGGACCACTTGGCACCGTTCTGCGCAACTTGCCGAGAGCCTTCAGTTCCAAATTCAACGACCAATATAAAAGCGACATCAATATGGGCTTTATCGGCTTGTTCGATACTGTCCCATCGATTGCCGGCTGGTCTAATTTTGGGAACATCAAGAGCTCCGTGGCGACGGGCGTCAAGCTTTACCTCGACCGGCGATTTTTTTCAGACGTAGTTCAATTGTCCGCCCGTGATGAGTGTCGAGCCAACTTCGCACTCAGTCGCGTCAAAGCCGATCATCTGGAAATAACCCTTCCGGGCGTGCACTCTGACATCGGAGGCGGATACCTCGAAGAGGCGCAAGAATGTGTTCTGGTCACTCCCATGCAAACACTGACCGTGGCTCTGAATACTGATGTCACTACCACCTCGATCTACCGCGATGCTGTTAGCGCCAAGAGCCAATGGTTGGCCAAAGGCTGGCCTGCGGACATGCTCGAAGTTGTGACCCCAGACGCGCATCCGATGCCAAATAGCCCGCAAGACAGGCTCAGCCCAAGTCAAAAGCGCGTGTACGCCGCACTTCAACTCAAACGCCCGGTGAGCGGCCTGTTGTCCAGGGTGTATTTGCGCGTGATGCACCGTTTGGCGAAAGAAAAGGGTGCTCGTCTCAACGACATACCAGACACTCCGGATCTGGCAATACCCTCAGAGCTTCAAGCCTTATGCGATAAATTCCTGGCCGGTGACTACACCGTCACAGAGCAAGAAGACCAACTTCTGAAACTGAAGTACATTCACACGTCCGCCAACTGGAACCATCCCCTCGGTCGAAGAGATGGCAGCGGCATCAGGGCTGTTTACATCAACGCCCCGACGGAAGACTCGATCCGCGTGCAACACCCACACGTTGCTGACTGGAAGCTTTGGTAATGAAAGTTCTTGTAACACTGCTGTGCGTACTGATCATGGCCGGCTGCCAAGCTGCTGACCCCCTTTCAGCCAAAAACGATCCCAAATCCAAGTCGTGGGAACTCGCGTTTACCGAGCCCTATTACATGAAGGTGTGGGTTGAGGATAGTGCCGTCGAAGACATAAACGGCAAACTGTTCAAACGCACGGGAGGAGGTACGGCCGCCGGCGGGGAGCCAGAAAATGGTAAAGAGTCTGCGCGAGGTTGGCACGCTGTAGGGGCAGCCGCAAAAGCTGTGATCGGCGCAGATTTGCCCAAGCGCATTTACGTACGCTGGCAATCCATTGTAGAGCCACAGACCTATCAGGTTTGGGTGGATGTGCCCGAAGAAGCGAGACAACTGATGGCGGCTTCCGTTAATCAGCGATGCCCTGAGACTCCAGATGAACAGGCCAGCTATAGCGCGTCTATTTACTTGGGCCTGGCTCCCGGAGGCGTCGTGCAAATATTTGTTCGAGATTCCTGCCACCGTCCGGTCAAAGTGGGCAAAGCCAAAGCCGAGATCGAACCGTTAGGCCCTAGTCAGGGCAAGAACCAAGGGCGTTACGCATACCCGGTCAGTGAAAAGTCCAAGCGCTATATCGAGAAGTACGGCATTCCTTACGGAAGTTGGTAAGCGGTGGACCAATAAAGCTACGCACATTGTTCTTGGCCGGATGCCAATCTTCAGATCCGCTATCAGGCAAAACCGATCCCGAATCCGAGTCGTGGGAGCTCGAGTCTACCGAGCCCGTATACATGAGGGAGCGGGGGAGGACAGCGCCGTCAATGATCCAGGGCGATCAGTTTATGAGCGTGTTTACACTCTCTGGCCTCGATGCGGCCGCTCGAAAGCCGCCTGAGAATATCAAGTCAGAGTTTGGATCACGTGTTTCTGCTTTGATCGTGAGCCAACACATACCCTTTCGCTGTCAACTTGGCAGTCAGGAACCGTAATGCTCGACGGAAGACCGGATGGCAGTCGGCATAAGGTAAATTATCGAATGGAGCCCAAAAAAAGCTGAAGCTATGGCCATGGTCATCGAGCGTGAGATGGTTCCATTGCTGCGGCAAATTTTCCTGCGTGAAACACAGTTGGAATGACCATATCTGGTCGAGATGCTCTGCATCCCAGCAACCCATGTCGCTGACCAGCGAGGCAGCCCCTATGCCCGATTCTTCGCTCAATTCACGCAGCGCGGTCTGAGCTGGAGTTTCACCTGGCTCAATTGTCCCTTTTACCAGTTGTACACCTGCTGTTGGATGGCGGAACAGAAGGATATGGGTGGCAGGAAAACTGGAGAGGATGACGGGACAGGCCTTGTTCGGTGACATGGCGATTTCCTTATCGGCAACGATGCTCACATTTTTCGGCCTCATCCTCTGCGTGGGTGGGCCAGATATTCTGATGTTGGCTAATGGCGATGGCTGCCACCCAGGACAGGAGACTGATCTATTTTCAAGATCCGTTTTTTAAGAAGTATGAAAATAAATCCGTCCCTGAAAACATCTGCTCAAGTCTGGCTGATATCCAGCAATCGAGGCGTGGCGATCGCCAGATAATCCTTCGTATCGAGCACCATCGACGCATCCAGCCGCCCCGCGTTGAAGGCAATTTCAGCGTAGCGTGTGGTCAAGGCCGGATCGACGATCAATTGAATCCGGTCATCGAAAACAAAGGGAGGGATGGCGCCGATCCGGCACCCGGTCAGTTCCATGGCGGTTTCGGCCTTTACCAGCTCGGCTTTTTTCCCGCCCAGGGCCGCTCCGACTTTCTTCATGTCCAGCTTCTGGTCGCCCGGCAGGATCGCCAGTGCATAGGGGCCGGCCTGACCCTTGAGTGAGCAAAGCATGGCCTTCGCGCCTTGGCCGGGCTCGGTGCCACGGATTTCGGCGACGCGCGCCGACTGGCCCTCGGCATCGTGCATCAACACCCGGTAGGAGGCTGAGCGGGCATCGAGTAGTGCCACGAGGCGATCGAACATGGGGTGCATGTAGTTTTCCTCTGGTTTACAGGAACAGGTCGTAGGACAGTTTGCTGATCAGAATCACCAGCAACACCAGGAAGAGAGCCCGGACAAATGGCACGCCTTTATGAACCGCCAGCCAGGTGCCGGTGAGCGCGCCCAGGATGTTGAATGCCGCCATGGGGATTGCGATCAGATAGAGCACGTTACCCGTCGGAATGAAGAACATCAGTGCCGCTACGTTGGTCGCGATGTTCACTAGCTTGGCCGATGCCGAGGCATGAAGAAAGTCGAAGGCGAAGCAGCGGATAAACAGGAAGATCAGGAAGCTGCCAGTGCCGGGACCGAACAGACCATCGTAGAAACCGATAGCACCGCCGATGACGATCGCCAGCAGTTTTTCCTTGGTACCGATGTGCATGGGTTTGTGCAGGGCGCCGAAATCCTTTTTCCAGAAGGTGTAGATCGCCATCAGTACAATCAACACCAGCACTGCCGGCCGGATCATCGACTGGGGTACGAACGACACCGTCGCGGCTCCGAAGAAGGCCATGACAAAAGCCGCGCAGGCGGCGGGGATTACAAGCCCCCAGTCGATCACCACTTTGCGCACGAAGGACCGGGCCGCGAATGCGGTGCCGCAGGCGGCCGCGACCTTATTGGTACCCAGCAGCGCCGCCGGTTGAGCGGTGGGCAGCACGTTGAACAGCGCGGGAATCTGGATCAGTCCGCCGCCGCCCACCGCCGCATCGATCAGGCCGGCGGCGAAGGCGAACACGCAAAGGATGACAATATCGACCATGAATCAGGCTCTGACTATATAGGGTTGATGAGGGGCCAGCGGCATCACGCGTGCCGGATCATTGACCCCGAAGACGCGCAACATCCAGCGATCACGGCCGTCGTAGCGGGGTGTAAAACCATCCCGGGCATGCAGGGTTTGCTGGTTCTTGAAGATCAGCATGTCGCCTGGTTGCAGCAATATGTGGTGCACGACATCGGCATGATTGGCGGCGGCGGCGAACAGTTGGAGGGCGAACTGCGCATTGGCGCAGGTCGTTTCGACACTCGCTTTGTTGTAGCGGCAATACAGGCCATCGGTTGCGCTTCTGTACAGCAAGGGGACGTTTTCCAGCACATTCCCCTGTTTGCCGAAGGAGGCCGGTCGGCGAACGATGAATTTCGGTCGTGACAACTCTTCTTCGACCCAGGTCGGCAGAATGGCCAGCACCTCGTCAATGGCGACGATGCGCGTCGGCACGTCGAGCTCGCAGCGCAGGCCGGTCAGGGACAGGTACTCCGGACAGGCCGACAACTGCGAGACGGGTTCGCAGGTCAAAGGCAGGTGAGGGTTGTCGACATGCATGTCCAGATCCGCGCGCGAGCCATAGGAGCTCTTTTCGGTTTCTCGCTTGTGCTTGGGCGATACGTGACGGAACACGGTGTCGCTGCTTTCACCCTCGTACGCCAGCGGACGGGTTTGCAGCGTTTGCAGCACGGACAAAATAGCTCCGGCCAGAGTCGACAAGTTCTCGATACCCGGCTCTAGGTCATAGGGCGTGGCGGGCAGTTGCGGGTCCAGCGGCAGCCCCCTGACGATCATCGCCACTTCACGGGACTTTGGAAAATTGCGTAGCTGCTGGATTTTCTCGGTGCACAGGACACTTTCCAGCAACTGCCCCAGAACCGGCATGTGGCGGATACCCGAGGCGCTATCGGTCACGTCCAGCGATGCCAGACCGGCCTGAAGTGTGCGTTGTTCTTCGAGCGACAGATGAATTTGCGGTATCTCCCGTCGGATCGAAGTCACTGATTGTTTTTCCAGCCATTCATGAATGACTTCATCAACACAAGCTGCGGCTTTCCCGATTTCTTTATCCAGCTTCGACACGTCCTTGCGCTCCTGTTTGCCCAATCCTTGTGGGTTGAACGGGAAGGTTAACGGAAGGGACTTTTTTGTGTTGCAATGCCGCGTTGTGAAAAATGCAATGAGGTGGAGAGTGGCGTTGAATATGTTGGGGGAACTTGAAGCCTTCGCGACCGTGGCTCGCAAGCGCAGCTTCGTCGCCGCCGCACGGATTCTGGGGCGCTCCCCCAGCGCACTGACCCGCGCCGTTCAAGCCCTGGAGGAAAGTGTGGGGCTCAAGTTGTTCAATCGCTCGTCCAATGCCGTGAGCTTGACCGAAGCGGGTGAATGCTTATTGCCCCACGCGTACAAAATGCTCGATCTGCAACGTGAGGTGGATGAAGACCTGGCCGGTCTCAGCGGCCTGGCCTCCGGCTGGATCCGTTTTTCCGCCCCCGAGTTTCTCGGAAACGGGGTATTGCCCCGGTTGATCGCGCAATACTGCGAGCGTTATCCAGACGTAAACATCGATGTGATTTTCACCGATGAGATCATCGATCCGGCCAAGAGCAAACTGGACTTCTCGATTCGCGGCGCGTTTCCACAATCCAGCGAATTGATCGGCTTTGCGCTCTGGAGCTACTCACGCTATCTGTATGCCAGCCCCGACTACCTGGAGCGCAACGGCATGCCCGACTCCATCGAAGCACTGGAGTCGCACTCGCTAATCCTGCATACGGCGCCACGGATTCTCAAGGAGTGGAATTTTCGCAGTGAGGAGCAAGCCATCAGCTTTCGGGTTCACCCCAAATTTCGTTTCAGCTCCGGTCTGGCGGTATTCCAGGCAGCCCTGGCGGGCGTCGGAATCGCCCGCTTGGCGGACTGGATGGCGGAGCCCGAAGTGGAAGCGGGGCGCCTGTTGCGGGTTTGTCCGGAGTACAAACTCACCTCCAGCAGCGGCGAGAGCCCACAGATGCACGCGGTTTACCCGGCCGGAAATTTGCCGCAGCGGGTGAAGGCATTGATGGAGATGATCCGTGGCTTGGGTGAAAGCCTCGAATGTAAACGCGGGTCAGCACTGATATGAGGTTAGGGGGCGTTTAGCCCTGTCCGCTCACTATCGAGAGCACGCTGGGTTTTGATGTTTACCGGACGACGTCATGAGTGCTTGGCCGATTGTGGCCTGTTACGAATGGCTGTAATCGGCCGATTCTGTTGAAAAAGTCGGCCATGGTTGCCACGGCAGAAAAGTAAGCGCCTGAGATTGAAATCTTCACTTTGGGCAGAGGCTTCCAGGCTCGGATTTCACGTAGCAGCGTGTAAAAAAGGCGTTTTCACCGGCCAATATTCAAACCATTTGGGCGAACCGACTTTCTCAACAGAATCTGCAAAAAGCCGCTTTTGAAACGGCACGTTCGCTCAATCATTCGTTGATGAGCCTGTCGCCGCAATTGGCACCACAGCTCGCTGCTCTGTCTGATCCATGGGAGGTGGAGCGGCAGCTGACCGCTGCATTGCGCCAGCGGCTCAATGAAATGGCCCAAGTCTCAAGTGACGATTTTGGCTTTGAATTGTAGGACTGTTGAGGATAGCCATTGGCTTACGGTTTGTTATGGTTTGTGTAAAGGTCTGCTTCTAATGTTTGTCGATCTAAAAATGCTGTGTTGACTTAGTGCTATGAAGAAATCAGTCATTGATGTGTTGAGTGACCTTTTTTGAAAGTGCGCAAGAAGTTGCGCACATGGTCATAATATTTTGCCTTTAAAATCGCTACAGCCCATATGCCACGTGGTCTGTAGCCAAGTGCGCAAAAAGTTGCGCAGTACTGCGCAACTTTTTGCGCACTTTCCTCCCTTTATCTCGGTGAAAAACGAGCTGAGTGACGATCCATGCCGTTCTCGGTCCCGGTTCCCGGGCACTTCGAAAAACCTGGCACGGTCCTTGATGGCAGTCGGCCACCCATCGGGCGATTTCGCCTCCGGGCACTCTCAATTTCCAGCAAGGAGCACACCCATGGCTACACCAGCGTACATGTCGGTTACCGGCGAAAAACAAGGCCTGATCACTGCAGGCGCATTCACCGCTGACTCCGTTGGCAACACCTACCAGGAAGGCCACGAAGACCAGGTCATGGTTCAGGCTTTCAGCCACGACGTAATCATCCCGCGTGACCCGCAATCCGGTCAGCCAACCGGTCAGCGCGTTCACAAGCCAGTTGTGATCACCAAGGTCTACGACAAGGCTTCGCCTCTGCTGCAAGCCGCTCTGACTTCCGGCGAGCGCATGAGCGAAATCGTTATCCAGTGGTTCCGTACTTCGGCTCAAGGTACTCAAGAGCACTACTACACCACCAAACTGGAAGACGCGATCATCGTCGCCATCAACAACAAGATGCACAACTGCCAAGATCCAGGCAACTCGCACTTCACCCACCTTGAAGAAGTGCAGTTCACCTACCGCAAAATCACCTGGACTCACGAAGTATCCGGTACTTCGGGTTCCGATGACTGGCGTGCTCCAGTCGTTTAATCGCAGCTGATGGTTTTACTACCTCGGCCGGTTTCGTCGGTCGAGGCACACTCACTACTTAAAGAATTTTTCGCCAATAGCCCTTCAACGGGCTGTTGCGCGTCGCAGCATTGCGCGAGGAACAAGGGATGTTCTCACCGGCCAACCAGCCTCATTTCAACCTGACCGTCGATGGCGTGGAAACCGATTTCCAGGTCTTGTCGTTTACCGGCCGGGAGGCACTCAACACCCCCTTCGAATTCGAGCTGGAACTGGTCAGCGAAAAGGCTGCGATCAACCTCGAAAGCGTGCTGCATAAACTGGCGTTTCTTCAGCTGTCGCCGACCGGTACCGGCATTCACGGGCTGGTCTACAGCATCGCTCAGGGCGAGGCCGGCAAGCGTCTGACGCGCTACAAGATCTCCCTGCGCCCGCAACTGGCGTACCTCGCGCACCGGGTCAATCAGCGGATCTTCCAGCAGATGACCGTGCAGCAGATCATCAGCAAGGTGTTGGAAGAACACGGCATCCTCGCCAGCGATTATCATTTCCAGCTCAGCGCGATTTACCCCGAGCGCATCTACTGCGTGCAGTACGACGAGTCGGATCTGGATTTCATCCAGCGTCTTTGCGAAGAGGAGGGGATTCACTACCACTTCCAGCACACCGCCAGCGGCCACAAACTCACCTTCGGTGATGACCAGACGGTGTTCCCGAAACTCGCGCCCGTGGCCTATCAGCAAGATTCCGGACTGGTCGCCGACAGACCGGTGGTCAAACGTTTCGGCCTGCGTCTGGCTACCCGCACCAGCCGCACTACGCGACGCGATTACGACTTCGTCAAACCGAAAATCGAGCTGGAAAGCGATGCCAAAAGCAGCGCTCAGCCGGACCTGGAAGATTACGATTACCCGGGCCGATTCGTTGACCGTGACCGCGGCAAACATTTGTCTAATCGCGCGCTGGAACGTCATCGCAGCGACTACCGTCTGGCCGAAGGCAACAGCGATCAGCCTATCCTGGTCAGCGGGCATTTCCTCGCCCTGACCGAACACGCAAACCCGACGTGGAACGACCTGTGGCTGCTCACTGAGATCTTCCACGAAGGCAAACAGCCGCAAGTGCTGGAAGAGTCGGTGACCAGCGACACCACGGACAACAAGGACGATTTCCACCAGGGCTACCGCAACCGCTTCAGCGCGATCCCGTGGGACGTGCCGTACCGTCCGCCGCTCGATCACCCGAAACCGAAAGTCCTCGGCACCCAGAGTGCCGTGGTCTGCGGCCCGGAAGGCGAAGAGATCTACTGCGACCAGTATGGCCGGGTCAAGGTGCAGTTCTTCTGGGATCGCGAAGGCAAGCACGATGACATGACCAGTTGCTGGATGCGCGTCGCGTCGAGCTGGGCCGCCGAAACCTTCGGCTCGATCAACATTCCGCGGGTTGGTATGGAAGTCTTGATCACCTTCCTTGAGGGCGATCCCGACCAGCCGCTGATCACCGGTTGTCTGTACCACGGCGCCAATCTGCCCCCTTACAAACTGCCGGACTTCAAGACCTTGGCCACGGTCAAGAGCAAGGAATACAAGGGCAGCCGCGCCAACGAACTGCGCATCGACGACACCACCAGCGAGATCAGCATCGCGCTGCGCAGTGACCACGGCGCCAGTGCGATCAACCTCGGCTACCTGACGCATCCACGCCCAAGCGGTGGTCAGCCGCGTGGCGAAGGGTTCGAATTGCGCACCGACCGCCACGGCGCAGTGCGTGCCGGGGCCGGCCTGCTGATCACCACCGAGCCACGTCCGAACGAATCGAAACATCACAAGGATCTGCCGGAAACCGCCGAACGCCTCGCCACCGCGAGCGATCAGCAGGACGGTTTTGCCGTGCAGGCCAAAGAGCTGCAAGCGCAGGAAGCGGGCGATCAGGACGACGTGGCGAAGGCACTGCATACTCAGCATCAAGGCGTGCTCGGCAGTGCCCCGGCGAACATGACCGCCAATGAGTTCCCGGAATTCACTGAACCGCATCTGGTACTGGCCAGCCCGGCAGGCATCGCCCTGACTACTCCACGATCCAGCCACATCGCCACCGGCGAACACCTGGCGCTGAGCAGCACCGGGCACACCAGCCTGTCGATCGGCAAACGCCTGCTGGCCAGTGCCAGTCGCGGCATGCGCCTGTTCGTGCAAAGCATGGGATGGCGCCTGGTAGCTGCGTCCGGTGACATCGACGTGCGTGCGCTCAAGGACAGCATCAACCTGCTGGCCAAACTCAACATCACCGCCAATGCCGACCGCATCACCATCACCGCCAAAACCGAACTGGTGATCCAGGGTGGCGGCAGCGCCACGACCTATAACGCTGGCGGCATCACCCACGCCACCAGCGGCCCGTACACGGCGCATGCGGCGAACTTCGCCTACACCGGCGCGAAAAGTCTGGCGGGGGTGTTCCCGGAACCGCCGAAACCGGGCAAGGGCAATCTGGAACTGTTCAATCAGTACGCCGGGCGTCAGGGCATCAAAGAGGGCGATTACGAAGTCATCGACGCTTTGGGCAAAAGCATCAAGGGCAAGCTCGACGCCAAGGGTTTCGCCAGCGTCTCTGGCGCCGCACCGGGGCCAGCGCGTGTGTTGTTCGGCAAGGATCCGGCAGACACGTGGAGCGATGGCAGCTACATCGGCAAGCCGCAATGGCCGTTGAATCCGCCGGGCGCGGAAGACGTACCGAGTCAGGTGCAAGCAATGGTCGCTCAAGTGTTGCCGAGCAAGAACTGGGACATGCTGGAGAAGGGTAAGGACATGGCACAAACAGGGATGAGTGCGATGCAGACTGCGCAGGGCGCAATGCAAACGGCGCAGCAGGTCAAAGGCGCAGTGCAGGGCGGGGTGGCCGGATTGCCGAAGCTGGCGAGTGCTGCGATGCCTAGTGCGTCAAGCATCCTCGGCGCAGCAAGCAAGGGCGGACAGCTACCGACGCTTCCCGCGCCAACGCTTCCAAAACCTTCCTTGAAAACCCCAGGCCTGTTGGCGGGTGAGATGCTGTCATGAGCACTGAAATCGTAAAACGTGAACCACAGGTTGCCATCGTTCCACTGAACGCCATCGACATCCAGGACGTTGCCAGCGGTGCGGCAACGTTCGATGCCTGGCTTCAATCGGCAAGCGGTGGCGTGGTCACCCTCGACCGGATCAAGAACGTCGCCGGTGCCTTGCCGGTGGTGGGCAACATCATGGCGCTGGTCGATGCGCTGGGTGACATCGTTACCCTGTCCGACGCGCAGAAACGCGATCTCCTAGCGTGGGCCAGTCTGGGCATCAACCTGATCGGTGTGCTGCCACTACCACCGGCCATGGCAGCGGCACGCATGACCTTGCGTCCGACCTTGTTCCTGGTACGCCAAGAGATGAAGGCCACCAGCAAAATGCTGCTCAGTGCATCCGTGATCGAGGTTCTTGTCGGTCACCTGAACGCCTCTATCATCGGCACCCTCGACGACTTTGTTGAACAGGCCAAAGGCAAGTTGCCCGGGATTCTCGCGGACGCTGGCAAGCTGGGCGAAGACGTTATTAACGAGATCGCCAAAGGTCTCGAAACCGTTGCTAACGGTAAGCTCGACGCCAAGGGGGACGTCCAGGCCGCCAGTCAACAGATCAGCGCGGCGGGGGATCAGTTACTGAACGACCCTCTCGCGGCAATTGGCAACATTTTCGGGGCTACCGCGAGTGCTTATAAAGCGGCTGGCAAGGGGCTGGCCAACAGCGCAGCCGATCATCTGCTACCCGACGAGATCAAAAAACAGGTTGCTACCGAGACCGCAAAACTGCGCGCCATGGGCCCGGAACTGCGTACCCAGTTGAGCAAGTTGGACGACGAATCGGTTCAGAACTCGATTGGCTGGTTGCTGCTGATTTTGTCCAGTGCAGTAACTCTTTGGCGTAAGCGAAATGCTCATGGCCAAAGTGCCGGGGTCAAGCCTGACAAGACCAGTCAGACCAAGCGAACGGCCTCGGAAGGTGAGCTGGGTGCAACTAGCCATCAAGCTCCAGCGACGCATGCGGCCGATCCAAAGAAAAATGCCACTTGTACCAGCACCTGCCACAGCATCAATTTTGCTTTGGGTTCAGAAAGCCTCAGCCATACCGATTTCAGCTTGCCGGGCCCATTCCCGCTCGATTGGACGCGCACCTATAACTCGCGCCTCGACGCCTACGATCAGAGCGAAATGGGCGCCCGCTGGATCAGCGAATTCACCACACGGTTTGACTGCGTGGACGATGGCTTGACGTTCTACGGCTCCGATGGCCGTGACCACACCTATCCGCTGCCCAAACTCGGTCTGTTTCACTACGACGCCATCGAAAACATCACACTGGTTCGCAGTGGCGAAGACCAGTTGCTACTGTGCCGTGGCTTCGAACGCAAGGAAAGCTACGTCCGCCATGGCCAGCGCTTTGTGCTGACCAATATTTCGCTGCGCAACGGCGCCGGGATCATGCTGCATTACGAGCATCGCCATGGTGAACAATCGTTGCTCTCCGACCTGATTACCTACCAGGAAAACGACATCAGCAAGGTGCACCTGCACCTCGGCACGATGATCGACGATCACGGCCGACTGATAGGCCTTTGGCAAATCGTTGACGGTGCCCCACTGCGACAACTCTGTGCTTACCAGTACGACGCCTATGGCGACCTGATTCGGGCGCAGGATGAGAACGGCGCAGTCTGGTTGTATCAATACCAGTATCACCTGATTACGCGTTATACCGACCGCACCGGTCGCGGCATGAATCTGGAGTGGGACGGCCAAGGCGCCAAGGCCAAAGCCGTGCGCGAATGGGCCGACGACGGCAGCTTCGACACACGTCTGGAGTGGGACGAAAACATTCGTCTGACCTACGTCACCGACGCGCTCGGTAACGAGACCTGGCACTACTACGACATCCTTGGCTACACCTACCGAATTCGCTACGCGGATGAGCGCTCAGAGTGGTTCTTCCGCGACGACGCGAAAAACATCGTGCGTCGCGTGAATGCCGATGGCAGCACGGATCGCTACTTTTACGATGAGCGCAGCAACCTAGTCGAACATATTCGCGCCGATCACACGGTCATGCATTACGCCTACGACGATCAAGACATGCTGATCAAAATCAGTGATGCCGAGGGTGGTCAGTGGCAGCGCGCCTATGACGATCAAGGTAATCTGGTTGAAGCGCTCGATCCGCTCGGCAACAAAACCGAATACGCCTACAACAAGGCCGGCCAGCCCACGGCGATCAAGGATGCCAACGGCAACGAAAAGACCCTGGATTACAACGACGCCGGGCAACTGGTCGAGTACGTCGATTGCTCAGGCAAGACCAGTGCCTGGGAATACAACGAACTGGGGCAGATGATCTGCTTCACCGACGCCGCCGGGAACGCCACCGAATACGAATACAAGGCTGGCCAACTGGTGCTGATCAAGCACCCGGACAAGACCGAGGAACGCTTTGAACGCGACGCCGAAGGTCGATTGTTGGCGCATGTCGATGGTCTGGATCGCTGCACGACTTGGAGCTACAGCGCTGCCGGATTGATCTCTGAGCGGATTGATGCCGCCGAGCAAACTTTGCGCTACCACTGGGATCGTCTTGGTCGCTTGCAGGCACTGGAAAACGAAAACGAACAACGAACGCACTTTCACTATGATCCGGTCGGACGCCTGCTGGAAGAACGCGGCTTTGATGGCCGCAGCACGCGCTATCAGTACGACCCTCTAACCGGTCGCCTCGCCCAATCCATCAATGGCCAGCGCGTGATCTCTGTGAGCTTCGACCCGATGGGCCGACTGACCGAACGTCGCGCCACCCTGGGCGACCAGTCACAGAGCGAGACCTTTGCCTACGATGGCAACGGCAATCTGGTCATGGCTAACAACGCCGATAGCCGCCTGCAATGGTTCCACGACCCGGCCGGCAATCTACTGCGTGAGCATCAACACTACTTGGGCCTGCAAAAGCCAATGGTTGCTGTTTGGCAGCATGAGTACGACGCGCTTAACCAGTGCATTGCCACTACTCGTCCGGATGGGCATCGGGTCAGTTGGCTGACCTACGGCAGCGGGCATTTGCTCGGAATGCGCCTGGATCAGCAAGAACTTCTCAGTTATGAGCGCGACGACCTACACCGCGAAGTTGCTCGCCATCAAGGTAACCGTCTGCTGCAAACCCAAAGCTGGGATCCAGCTGGTCGCTTGCAGGAGCAGCTACTGGGCCGTGGCGATGACAGATCCACGTTGCTGAAGCGTGAGTACAAATACGATACCGCTGGCCAGCTAACAGACGTTCATGACAGCCGTCGAGGCCCGTTGGCTTACCGATATGACCCTGTAGGTCGACTGGTTAGTGCTACTAGCCGCTTAGGCGTGGAAACCTTCGCCTTCGACCCGGCCGGCAACCTGCTCGACGACAAGGCGATAGAGACTCGCCGACCACTGGATCTGACGCCACCGAGAAGCAAACTGGTCGACAACCTATTGCGTGAATATGCGGGCACTCACTACGAATACGACGAGCGCGGTAACCAGATTCAGCGTTGGCAGAATGGCAGTTATAGCCGTATGCAATGGGATCTGTTCGACCGACTGGTGCACTTCGACGATACGCGTCTAGAAGTAGAGTATGCATACGATGCCCTCGGCCGTCGTCTGCACAAGAACTCTACCGCCCACTATAAACAACGACCTGAAGCAGGTTCTCTATGGAATCGGAACGAGCACGCTCGTAAACAACGCGAACATGGCTGCGGCTTCACCCTGTACGGTTGGGACGGTGACAACCTAGCTTGGGAAAGCAGTCCTGCACAGGCTGAAGGTGGGACAGGCCGAACCGTCCACTACATCTTTGAACCCGGAACTTTCATCCCGGTAGCTCAAGCCCTGCGGCATAGTCCGATCCATCTGTTGGGGCAGCCAGATTACAGTGGTGACTACAGCATCGACGATGACCCGCTCTGGGGGACTGCTCCGCCACCGCAGCCGTTCGATACACTGGCGTGGTATCAATGCGACCATCTGGGTACCCCGCAAGAACTTACCGACCAAAATGGTGACATTGCGTGGAGCGCCCAGTACAAGGCATGGGGCGAGGTGCGTGAGCAGCGCTCGGCATTTGCACAGCAACAAGGTTTGACGAACCCTATTCGCTTCCAGGGGCAGTACCACGACAAAGAGACTGGGCTGCATTACAACCGCTATCGATACTACGACCCCGGAATCGGGCGATTTATTTCGAAGGATCCGATTGGATTAGCGGGCGGCATAAACCTGCACCAATACGCGCCCAACCCTATAGAGTGGGTTGATCCACTTGGCTTGGCCAAGAAGGCACCTTCTAAATTTGCACGTAAAGATGGTGACGGCGCGACAGCAGATGAGATTGCAGCAAGTAAGGTTAATGGAGGGCATCGACGCGGACAATCAGCATGCCGAGAGAAAATGTTGGAGCAAAAACCAGTCGGAGGGTATCCATGCTGGAGGTGCGGACAGACTTCAACCAATCCTGATGACATGCATTTGGGACACAAAAATGTTCCTACCGCAAAAGGAGGCAATCTAGAGCCTGTCAACGTAGCCCTTGAGGGGGCATCGTGTAACCTCAGTGCTGGGAGTAGTGGTTACGTCAAAGAAGGGATGTCCTGTGTCGAACGTGGAAGTTGTGGAGCGCCATATGGCCGATGAAATAGAAATTGAAGTTTACGCCGGGCCCAGTAGCACCGGGCCGGTTTTTGAGAAACTGCATGCACGAAAAGTTGGTGAAGATACGTACGAGCTACTCTCGTCACCTGGTCTTACACTGAATTTGGCAATGGGAGACATTGTCTCGATAAAAAACAAGGAAAAGCCTGCAGAGGTATTGAAGAGGGGGGGGAATTTTTGCATCCAAATATATTCAGATTACATGCCGCAAGAATATGTTGCGGAGTTAGATCTTGAAGTTAGATCTGAGTTGGGCGGTATATTGGACGGTAGATACATGGGGAATCTGTCGTTGACCGTCCCTTCAAAAAATGGAATGGAAAAGATTAGCAGGTTTTTTAACAAATTCAGCGATAAAACCGGGATTCAGTGGTATTACGCAAATATTTATAAAAATCTTGAAAATGACGATGATGAGACTTTGCTATATTGGTGGCTGGATAGCTAACAATGGGGGGTTAGAGAAGACTTTTCGCTTTTTAGGGAGAAAATGAATCACTTTTATCGAGTTGCACAGATAAAAAGCCTACCAAAATTGGTGATGCCGTCGATAGTTTTTGTCACTGCATGGCATGATTCGATTGGTTAGAATGAAACCGATCTGGTGCGAACTAATCTAGGCTCAGGTGTTATTGAGTATTTTTATATGCGTGTATGGGGAAACTATTCAAGCTTTGACGCTTAGCAAGAAATCACACTTCCGTTGGAAGTAACTTTTTTGCAGTTTTTACTTCTGTGGGAGAGCTTGGTGGATATGCAAGCTTAATTGACTGATATTGTCACCAATAGGTTGGTGGAGAGTGCAGATGTTTAAGCAGTTGGTTTTTTTCCAAGAATCGCCTATGAAAGCTGATGCATATTCAGGCGGAGGAGCCTATCTGCCAACTGATGTGATGTGGCCTAAATCGATAGATGGACAGCCACTTACACATTTGATCTCTTTTCCTGGCACATGGTTTTTAGATGCGCCAATGGGCGAGAATTATTGGATCTCGGTATTTATACCGTACCTGCCGAGAGAGGTAGGACATTACAGAAAGTTAAGAGCTCTCAATGGAGTGTCCGAAGCTGTGGTTATGGGATATGTCCGATCAAGCGAAGAACGGAATGAAGCGTCGAATAAAATACTGGATTGCGGAAAAGTCCTGCTTTTGTCAAATCCGGACTCTGATGATGATGAAAATTTGGCGTCTAAACTTGATGGTATAGATGCTTGGTTGCAGGCCCCCATATCATCAAGTATCGGACGCAGACGGGTGTCTATTTATGGTGGGGATTTAGATGTTTCTCTCCCCAATAACAAAGGCGTACTTTCAGATGGTATGGGTTATCTTTTCCTGGATGATGAACTCTCAGGGAAAAAAGGAGCCGGGTGCGGTGGTTTTTTTCTCCAGCTAGGTTAGTCGAACGGTTTGAAAACCACCATGACGGCTAGCCTTCGCTGCGCCGCGAATTCGGCCAATTTACCTGCCGTTCGAGGGAGACCACGCGGATCATGAGTTATGAATACAAATTAGTGTTTGGTGATAGTTCTACAGCCCAGCATGTCATCGATGAAGTCAAAGAGAGTAGTAGTTGTGTCCGCTCGCACAATGGTGATCTCTATCTAAAGGATCACTCGCTAAACAGCAGTGGAGATTACGATGCTCGTCTGATTTATGAAGATGAGAGGTCTCTTTGGCTCCAAGTGAACTTCCAGTCAGCGGCACTATACGCTTTACTCAAGGCGGCACTTGATGGTAGAGATTTTAGGTGTTTTGAAGATGGTGGCGAGGATGAAGAGGTTGATCTAAATGAAGCTTTCCGCGTCTAGATGGATCATTACTCATGGCGCAGTAGAATAGCCTGTCTGTTGGCGCTAATACGATTTTGATCCAAACGGCTGATTTTGAATGACCCTCTGCAGCCTCTGCGATATCAAGCAAGGCCATCGCCTAAGGAGCATTCGGGTGGATCAATGGACTCCAGCAACTTGGGGCAAAATATCATCAGCGCCAATAATGAAGTATCTATGTCTGCCAACAGGTGCAAAATTCATTATCGATACTCAAGGGTACGAAGACGTTTGGATGGCTGAGTAACTTGGTCAAAGGAGTGACAACATGAAAGACGCAATCCGCTTGGGCGACTCCACCACACACGGTGGCAAGGTGCTCGAAGCTTTCTCCCATACCGACCTCAACGGCAAACCGATTGCCGGGGTTGGTCACAAGGTCAGTTGCCCGTTGTGCAAAGGAATATTCCCGATTGCCGAAGGCAGCAGCACCTACACCGTCGATGGCGTGCCCATCGCGCTCGACGGCATGAAAACCGCTTGTGGTGCTGCGCTGATTGCCAGTGGCCCAAAAGGGGCGGTTGTCAGCTGAGTCCACATTTTGTGCATTGATTGCCTATCTCCATGGCGCGGGCTCCCGTCGTCCGTTCCATGGCTGAAGCGCGAATGAAGTCGTTCTTTCGGCATTGTCTGAATGTAGATGCTTACTACCCAATCATGAGTTTTATATGCTGAAATCAAATTATGTTTTTAAGCGCCTGTGGATTGCATGTGTCGCAGGTATTTGCTTCTGTAGCACGAACGTAGCGCAAGCGCAGCCAGTTGACGCCTATCAGAAATTGAATACTGCAGTGCTTCAATACGCGTATTCAAAAGAACAGAAAGATCTAGACAGCGTAAACAAACTGCTTGCAAGCGGCGCGAAGCCTGACGCGCTTATTCTATGGCATGCAGCTTATTACAGGAGCCCAGTGCTGGTAGATCGGCTTCTCGAGTTTCCTATCGATGTCAATCAACCAATCAGCGATAACGGTGAAACAATATTGTTATCCGTATTGGGGCATATGGGTGATCCAGAAGACATGAAGGACTCAATGCCCATTGTGCAGAGCCTGATCAAAGCGGGCGCCGACACCAATGTGATTGCTCAAGGCGGAACCAATACGCCACTTATTGCCGCCGTGGGCATAGAAAATCCGTCGTCGGTTGAAGTGGCAAAGTTACTGCTGCAGGCAGGTGCCGACGCCCGGATGCTGACGCCTCAGGGGTTTTCTCCATTGATCGGCAAAGGTGCGAACAATCTGGAATTGATCAAGCTATTGATCGCTGCCGGTACCGATCCCTATGGGGTCAGCAAGGTCGGTGCAACCCCGTTACATTACGTTTGCGAGCGCGCCTATGCGTTGAACGATCAACCGGATCCACAAGCTGCACAGCGGATTGCCCTGCTACACAAGGCTGGCACTTCCGTTGATGCTTTTGCACCTCAACAACAGGCATGGCCTGTTGGAACTCCATTGCTGGAAAGTGCAATTCGTAGGAACCCTGACTGCACGAAGGCTTTGCTGGCTGCCGGCGCTAATAAGGATGCACCGGCGTACCCTCCAGAGTATGTGGCACAAGATCCAGATGCGCAGGGTCAGACCGTCCGTCAAAACATACTCAAATCAGTAAAAGATGTACCGGATTTGTATTCTGAATCCATTATCAAGTTGTTCCAGTAAAAACAATCAAGCCAAACAGAGCTCAATGCTCTTTGAAATTTAAAGGAATAAATATGAAGATCGCTTCTTTGATTCTCGCCATGGCAGCAGCTTTCGGCGCCTGCTCCCTCGCCCACGCAGAAGGACAGGATGCCGCCACCCTGAAAGGTGTGTACGACAACGGTCGCAACATGTCAGGCCTGATCAAAGGCTGTGTCGACAAGGGGATCCTGAAAGCAGACAGCGCCGAGAGCGCCAACAAGATGGTCGCTTTTGTTGACAAGATGCCAGGTGATTTCGATAAGCGTGACGGCGACAGGAACGAAGAGTTTGGCCGTAAAGGGAAAGCGTTGGTCAACGGGGAATACAAGAGCTTGGAAAGCAGTTTGCCGCCGAACATCACTCTCAAGCAATGGTGTGAGCAGGCTGATCAGGGCATGCGCCAAGGACTGAAGCGTATGGGGCTCTAACCTAGACAGTTCTGAAGTCCAGCTTTGAATGACGCCCGCTGATCGCGGGCGTTTTTCGCTAGCCCACAAGCGTAGAGCTTTTTTGTCGCTTGGCGTCTTGCAAAATTGCGGCAGGGGAGATGGCATCGTTTCTTCGGGCGGCGCCCGGCTGATTATTTGACGGTAGGAAAGCTCCTGAAGTAAACGTCTGGGGTGCCCGAGGTATTACTGGCATAACGCTGAGGAATGTGGCGTTACTCCAGCTGGTTATAATCAAAATATGAGCCTTTTGAGGGGTTATGGAAGCAACGTTAGCTGACATCGATAGAGATGGCTGGGAGTTGGACGACGCCGAAGCCATCCACAATGAATTCCCTACAAGCTTCTGGCTCCCACCGAGAAATGCTAGAAATAGCCTCCAAGCACAACAGCTTGTTAAGCTGATTTTTAGAATCGTTGCTACCGATGAGCGCGGAGCAGAAGAAGTCTGCGTCGAGCGCATGTGGGTTATCGTCAAGGGTCGAGTCGGGAATCTGTATGTAGGGGAGCTCGATAACGCCCCTTATTGCACTGATAGAATTCAGGCTGGTATGGAGGTCTGTTTTCTGCCAAATCACGTTATCTATATTTATGAACAACGGTAACCATAGGTAAGGGTCGTACCTGCGACGGCGATCTGTTGATTGCCGAGGGAACTGAGAAGCGAATTCGCAAGTTTTTCGGCCTTCTCCAGTGATGTGAATGGGCAAAGGATAGCTAGCTCTTCACCCTAATTCGGCAAAACACGTCACTGGTAAGTAAGCGCTGGCGGGTTATTTTGCATGTTTGCCTCAACACCATGTCGCCGACGTCGTGGCCGTAACTGTCATTGCTGGATTTGAAGTGATCCAGGTCTAGCCTGATCAGGGAAAAAACGACGGTGTAATGTTTGGCGGTGGCCACCAGTTGCTCAAGCGAACTCATAAAACGGCGGCGATTATAAATACTGGTCAACTCATGGGTAATAGTTAGGTCTGGCTGCTTCCCTTCGCGATCCTTGAGCTCGGTTATGTCAGTGAATGGATACGGCTTGCTTTTTAGCAGCCGCTCCTTGCGCATACCTCCACCTTATTTCCTTTGGCTCTCACCCATAAACCTAATTATTCCATCGCTCCAGCCCTTTGCCACTAAGCTAGCTTGCAGTTGAAGGATCACCCAACCGCAGCACCAAAAGGAGCAACACGTCATGCTGTCTCTCGCCCATGCAATTCGTAAAAGTTCCGGCTCTCTCGCTCAAGTACAAAATGATTACAAACAGAACGTAGTTGCGGTCAATACCGTAATGACGAGTGTCTTGGGGTCAAGCCTGCCTACCCTCCATCAAGTGCCTCCGGATTGGCAATCCTTTGTCAGCGCTTTTGAAGCGGCCAATGGCGACGCGCTGAATTGGGTCAATACAGTTATGGCTCGTTTGCTGAACGTTCCCCAAGAGGTGATCGGTTACAACGCAGTGATCAGCCAAGTTCTTCAGGATGCCAAAAGCCAAAGCGAAACACTTGTCGCTCAGCCAACAAATCAAATAGCACTGGCTACGCTCAATCAAGATCTGACTACGCTCACGAACCAACTTGGCCTGGTAACCTCGTTCATCAGCGGAGCAATCGTCGCCTTACAAACATCACGTGATACGCTTCCGGATATGGCCGTCCAGCTACAGAGCATCGCTGATAAGTCGACAGTCGATGCCAATGCTGACCAAGCTCAAATTGACAAGCTCAATGCTCAAATTGATCAATTGAAGGCCGACATCAAAAGCCTCACAGCTGCCATTATTGCGCTTGGTATTGCTGACGGCGTTGCATTGACATTGGGGACGGTTGCGACAATTGCACTCTGGCCCGTTGGCGCGCTTGTATGGTTTATGCTTGGCCCAGCGATAGTTGTTGCCAGCACTTATATTGCGCTGGACGCCAAACAAATAGAGGCTGATCAAGCGAGCATTACTTCGACCCTTGCCACCATCCAAGGTATAACTGCCGATGTTGCAACCTTGCACGTGTTAGCGCATAACTTTTCCGATCTGGCGACGCAGTCGGTAGCTATCGAGACAAATCTCCAGGCAGTATTGGCTGAATGGCAAACGCTGGAAAATGATGTAAACGCTGCGGTAACTGACATCAAAACAGCCATTTCTGACGCCAGCTCTACCAATTTCACGGCAGTGCTTAATGACGTTAATGAAGCCATAAGCGAATGGAACGACTCCTATGCTCAAGCTGGCTCGTTACAGCTTGATCTGCAGGTGAACGATGCCAATCTCCAATATGGCATGACTTCTGCCCAAGTGCAGTCAGCGGTGGCCGGAGCTAAAACAGTGGATTTGATCACGTACTACAACCAACTGTCGCAGCAAAGAAAAGTTGCCTGAGTTTGATAATTGCCCCGCACGTGCGGGGCTTTTCAAATAGGGTTGAGCTGATAGCGGTCAGTCGAGTCTGCTTGACCGCGCTGCCAGAGCTCAAAAATCTATTGTCTCGTCCCTCTGGGCAATGCCCGGCTCAAGATGGCTTCTTAAGCCGCGCTACACCCTGTTTGATGTGCCCGGCATTCTCACCAATCGCCCACAAAGCTCCCCGAACGCTGTCCCCAACCTCAGCGTTCCCAGAAGCTTCGTAAGCGCTCCATAAACCCCACCGACTTCAAGATGGGTGGTGCGCTTAGCTAGGCGACACCGGTGAGCAGTTCCACGGCAACAGCGCTTCGTAATCTTCAACCGAGGTCGCCAGTGGCAGCCGTTCTAATGCGTGGCGCAGCCACGCATAGGGCTCTTGGCCGTTGGCTTTGGCAGTTTCGACCAAGCTGTAAAGTTGAGCACTGGCCGTCGCGCCGTTGGGTGTGTCGCTAAACAACCAGTTCTTTCTTCCGATGACGAAGGGCCTGATCGCACGCTCGGCGGTGATGCCTGCATCGTGGCAAGCCAGGATTTCTTCGCTTTTGAAGTAACCTCGGTCAGCCACTACCGAAAGCGTTTCTGACGCCATCGCTTCGCGGGCCTGCTTGGCCATCGCGCTGAGTTGATCACGGTCGGAACCGACGTTGGTAACCTCATGGGCAACGATCAAATGGTGCTGGGTATCGACCGCTGTCTGCACATTGTAACCGACGATTCCAGTGCCGCGCGTCATCATGGAACGGGCGTCGGGGGCGGTCAGTGAGACCTGTTTATCCGGTGATTCGTTGAGCTGAGTTTCAATGACCTGTAACTCTTTCATCTGAGCTTTGAGCTTGTCGATTTTCTCTTGCAGACGGGCAGCCTTGGGCTGAACGATCGAGGGTTCTTGCCGATCGGCTTCGTCGAGCGCAGTCAGGTACCGATTGATACCCGATTCAATTTCTTCCATCCGCCGCTTCAGCTTGGCGCTGGTGAAATTGCGATCGCGGTTGTTGACGGCCTTGAATTTACTGCCGTCGATGGCGACCAGATTTTCTCCGAACAGTCCCAGCTGCTGGCACAGCACCACGAATTGGCGGCAGACGCCTCGGATGGCTTTGCTGTTGTCTTTTCGGAAGTTGGCGATGGTCTTGAAATCGGGTATCAAACGCCCGGTCAGCCACATCAGCTCGACGTTGCGTTGGGCTTCTCGTTCAAGACGCCGGCTCGATGGAATGCGGTTTAGATAGCCGTAGATGTAGATCTTCAGCAGGATCGCGGGATGGTAAGCCGGCCGGCCAGTATCAGCCGGTATGGCGCCCTCGAAACCCAGTTTGACCAGGTCGAGTTCGTCGACAAAGACGTCGACTACGCGCACCGGATTGGTATCGCTGACGTAATCGTCGAGGCTCTCCGGAAGGAAGGTACCTTGGCCTCGATGATCACCTTGGATAAAGCGCTTCATGGGCGGTCCCTGCGATGAAATCCTCAGAAATCATAGCAAGGGTTTGCGAAAGCGTTTTTACACACTCTGGGCCAGAAGCGGACGGTTGCTTTATATTCACTCTAGAGGAGGCAAAAGGGGGCTGATGTCAAACCTATCGATTCTCAGTCGGCTGGAGGACTCGCTGGCAGCCTACAGCAATGGAACGCTGGCTCGCGGTGTCTTCGTAGCCCTCCTTAGCAACAGCATTTGTGCGCTGGAAGGTGTACCGCTTAGCGTTACCCATGAACTTCGAGAACATGAATACGCCATCGAGATGGAAGGTTATTTTGACGACGAAGGGTTCGAGTCCCAACTAAATTTAGCTCAAGAAAGCCTGTTTGACTGGATACAGGAGCTCAAGCGTATTTACGGAGCCTAATGTCTAGAACGCGATGAGGTCGTGTCCCGAATACGATGCAGCTTCGCCGCTGTATTCCTATCGACGCGGCTCTCGTGTCAGCTGTTAATCTCGCGGCCACTTTTTTAATCTCATGCTTTATAAAGCAGCGCTTAGGTTGACCGACCTAAGCCTTAGAACAACGCAAGCGTTCACATCGTTTCCAGGTCGACAGTGACCAGCCTCGGCCGGCTAGCTCCAAATCTATCGACCGCTTCTAACTGCTGCTATGGGTCGATGCCTGCCTGTCATGACTGGCAGGAATCGTCCCCTAACGGCCGGTCATGTTTGACAGACATTTACCAAGTGATCGAAGTGACCGATTTTAGCGCATAGTTAGGCTATTAACTGCCATCTTCGCAAATTGCTTTTAGTCCAAGGACTGTGGTCGGAGTACTGCCAATTTGAGTTGGAGTGGCGATGACCATATTAGCGCCTGAGTCACCTTCCAGATGATAAGACTTTCCATTACAAACCTTTGCGGCTTTCTGATTTATGTTTTCTAACAAGCCTTCTCTAGAGTTGAAAATACTACCATGGCTTGTGATCATGTATTGACCAGGACCAATTTCATTGGCGCCCGTAAAGGTGCAGCCAGTTAAGACAAAGGTAATACATCCGGTTAATATTAGTTTTTTCAAGTGCACGATCTCATATAAGGCTAATAACTATTGTTGGGTGACATGACATGCCATGCCGAGTTCGAGCGCGACAGGCTGTTGCATAAATGACCTTGTTAATTATCAAGGCGTTCGCGATAAACACGACATGCCCAAAAGGAAACGAGACAAAGGTGACAAGAGCCATTGTCGAGCATTTATGTCGAATGCTATCGTTTTGCCAGCATTGTGTCCATCGGACTTCTGGCCGATTGCTGCTTGTCGCGAGAAGCTGCCCACGAACCAAAGCGGATGCTAACGACTGTGCAAAGAGCGTGCATCAGAGCCATCATTATGCGAAAGATTACTTACGATGCCTGAATTCAACACATAAGTGCAACGCTCACCCCTGTATGCACTTCGTACGGCGTCTTCCAGCCCAAGCGCTTGCGCGGGCGTAGATTGATCCTCGCTACTGTCCGATTGACGGCTTCGACGGTCAGCTTG